>JAJYHR010000168.1 GCA_021784675.1 Actinomycetes bacterium | reverse complement strand
GCTCGGTCGATCGGTCAACGCTTCCCGGCATCGAGCTGCTGGAGCAGGCGGTGGATCGCCGCCGGCACGGCTCGGGCGCCAACCGCCTGCTGTCTGGCGCCATCGGTCTCGGCGCCAAACAGCGGCAGTATCGCCGGGGGTACGAGTTCTTCCATGCGGTTGCCTCTGCGCGCCCCGGCCTGGAGCGGATGGTGCTCGGGTCGGCCGCAAACGTCCCGCTTTCGAGCGAGCTCGATGAGCCGGCCGCCTGGATCAGGCGCGTCTCGGCAACCCCGGCCGCGGGCTAGCCTGGCGGCGTGAACCCGCTATCGCAGGCAGCCGCGCTCCTCTCCGAGCAGGGGCTGGACGCCGGTGGGATGCTCGCCCGCAGCGATATCGGCCTTTGGGGCAGCTCAGTAACGGTCGGGGTCTCGGGAGGGGCTGACTCGGTGGGGTTGGCGCTCCTCGCTTGGCTGAGCGGGAGGCGAGTGGTGGCGATCCAGGTCGACCACGGACTGAGGCCGGAGTCCCCCGCCGAAGGGCCGTTTGTCGCCGCCCAGCTGGCCAGGTTCTCGATCCCGGTGATCCAGAAGCGGGTCCGGATCGAGCCGGGGCCCAACCTCGAAGAGCGGGCGAGGATTGCGAGGATGGCGGTTCTCGGCGACTGCGCCACCGCGCACACGCTCGACGACCAGGCCGAAACCCTGCTTGCCAACCTCTTCCGGGGGGCCTCCCTCGCGGGCGTCGCTGCCATGGAGGCGGGGCGCCGCCATCCGGTCCTCCGCCTCCGGAGAGCGGAGCTACGCCAGCTGTGCTCCGCCCTCTCGGTCGAGTGGATCGAGGATCCGTCGAATTTGGACCCCCGGTTCGTCCGCAACCGCATCCGCCACGAGGTGATCCCGCTGGTGAACGAGATCACCGGCCGGGATGTCGCTCCGATCCTGGCCCGAACGGCCGGCATGAACCGCGAGTACCTGGAGGCCGCCGGCCGCCTTGCCGACGAGGCCAGGGAGCCGCTTGAGTTGCCGGGAGTCCTGCTCAGGATGTGGCTGGGGTCGAAGATCCGCGAGTGCTCGGGTCTCAGGCTCTCCTCTTACCACCTCTCCGGCGTCGAAGGGGTCGCAAGAGGGCAGTTAAGAGCCCATAACCTACCGGATAGTATCGTAGTCCGGAGGCGCGGCGACCGCCTGGAGCTATCTGGGCCAGGGATGCCGGCGGCGTGGATCGACCTGAATCCAGGAAGCGAGGAGAGATGAGCAGCTTGCTATCGGAGGATCCACATCTAGGCGAGGTGGTCGTCTCCGAAGCCGACCTTGCCGCCCGCGTCAGGGAGCTTGGCGCGATGATCACCCGGGAGTACCAGGGACGCGCGCCCTTGCTGGTTGCGGTGCTTAAGGGCGCCTTCATGTTCCTGACCGATCTCTCGCGCGCGATCGATCTGCCGGTGAGCGTCGATTTCATGGCGGTCTCCTCGTATGGTGACGCAACCCGGACGTCGGGGGTGGTCCGGATCATCAAGGATCTGGAGAGCGATCTCGTCGGGAGGGACGTGATCGTGGTCGAGGACATCATCGAGAGCGGCTTGACACTGAAGTACCTGCTCAACAACTTGCGTTCCCGGGAGCCTAAGTCCTTGCGGGTCTGCACGCTGCTCCTCAAGCGCGGAGAGCAGGTCGAGCACCTCTCGGCCGATTACGTCGGCTTCGAGATCCCTCCGGCCTTTGTCGTCGGCTACGGTTTGGACGTCGCCGAGCAGTACCGCAACCTTCCGTACATCGCCACCTACGTGGGGAGCCGCGATGAGTAGCCCTTCGAGGGCGGAGGCGGAGCTGGCCGTCTCCACGCTGCTCGGCTACCTCCGCGACTCGGCCGGCGTCAGGATTTCCGCAGAGGCGGAGGCCCACACCCCGGCCAGGGTGGTGGAGATGCTCGAAGAGGTGCTCTCTGGTTATGGAGAGGGGGCTGGGGGCGCCAGGCTGTACGCGGCGCCTGCCGCCTTGCCGGTGGCGGTCACAGGGGTTCCGTTCTACTCGATGTGCGAGCACCACCTCCTGCCGTTCTACGGGCACGTCGATGTGCGGTACCTCCCCGAGAGCGGGGTGATGGGCCTGTCGGCCATCACAGCTCTGGTGGGGAGGTTCAGCCGCCGCCTTCAGCTTCAGGAACGGATGACCGCCGATATCGCGGCGGGGATCGAGGCGGCCTCCGGGGCCGGTGTTGTAGAGGTGGTGGTGGAGGCGGAGCATCTGTGCATGGCCATGCGTGGAACCAAGATTCCGGCGGGAAGGGTCCGCACCGCTGTCATCGCCGGCCGGCGAGCGTCGGATCCGGATGCGGTTCGGCTCCTCGACCGGGCGTGAGGACGCGATGAGGGTCGCCGTCATGGGCATAGTCAACGTGACCCCGGACTCCTTCTCCGATGGCGGCCGCTACTTCGAGCGGGAGGCCGCAATCGCTCACGGTCTGGAGCTTGTTTCCGAGGGCGCCACCATCGTCGATGTCGGCGGCGAGTCGACCCGTCCCGGCGCGCTCGAGGTCCCCGAGGACGAGGAGCTGCGCCGCGTCATCCCGGTGGTCGAGGCGCTCTCCGGCGCGGCGCGGGTGTCGATCGACACCAGGAAGCCGGCGGTAGCGAGGGCGGCGGTGCGGGCAGGAGCCACCATCGTCAACGATGTCACCGGGCAGCTGGGCCCGGTCGCCGCCGATTGCGGAGCCGCCTGGGTGGCGATGCATTCGCAGGGCGACCCGCAGACGATGCAGCTCGCGCCCCGTTACACGGACGTGGTAGGCGAGGTGGCGGGCTACCTCGAGGAACGCCTGGAGATAGCCGCCCGCTACGGCGTTGGCGAGGTTTACCTCGACCCCGGGA
Source organism: Actinomycetes bacterium (assembly GCA_021784675.1). Lineage (GTDB taxonomy): Bacteria > Actinomycetota > Acidimicrobiia > Acidimicrobiales > Acidimicrobiaceae > JAKARV01. The sequence continues at coordinate 4,887 of JAJYHR010000168.1, read as the reverse complement.
TCGGCTTCGGCAAGACGGTGGAGCACAACCTCCAGCTGCTCGCGAACCTGGACCGGATCGTCTCTCTGGGGGCGCCGGTGCTCATCGGTCTCTCCAGGAAGAGCTTCCTTGCCCAGCTCTCGCCGGCGGGTCGCGCCGGCGCCCCCCTGGATCGGGAGGATCAGACGCTCGGCGCCAACATCTTGGCGATCATGGCGGGCGCGCGGGTGGTGAGGGTCCACGAGGTCCGCCCGCTGCGGCAGTTTCTCGGGTTGCTGGAGGCGATGAGGAAGTGAGCGACGTCATCGCGGTCAAGGGCCTGCGCCTTTCCGCGCGGATCGGGGTGAGCAGGGAGGAGCGCGCCAACCTGCAACCACTCCGCATCGACCTGCGTTTTGGCTTGCGAGAGAGGGTTGGGGCGAGCGAATCGCTGGAGGCCACGTTCGACTACTCGGTGGTGGACGCCGTCCTCTTCTCGGTCTTCCGGCGCCCCATACGCCTGCTGGAGACGGCGGCTACCGTGCTGGTGGAGGCGTTCTTCGAGCTCCCGCAGAGCTCGGCGCTCTCGTGGATCGAGGTGGAGGTGGCAAAGCTTGCCCCTCCGATCGCCACCCCCGCCTCCAGCGCCTCGATCTGGGTCCGGCGGGAAGTGGGGCGTTGATCGCCTATCTCGGGCTGGGTGCGAACCTGGGCGATCCGTTCCAGACGCTCAACCAGCTGGCTCCGCTCCTTCCCGGCGCCGAGCTCTCGCGCCTTTACGTCACCGAGCCGGTCGGTGGACCGCCAGGCCAGCCCATGTACTTGAACGCAGCCTGCCGGATCAGCTGGGCCGGCTCTCCCTTCGCCCTCCTCGATTGGTGCCTCGCGACCGAGGCGCGCTTTGGACGGGTACGCGGTGCCCGCAACGGGCCGAGAATCATCGACATCGACATCGTGTACATCGAGTCGGTATCGATCCACAGCAAGGAGCTGGAGGTTCCACACCCCCGGGCGAGGGAGCGGGAGTTCGTGCTCCAACCGCTCGGTGACCTCGCTCCCGAGCTGGCCCGGGAGCTGAGGGGTGGTGGCACTACCCCGGGGTCGGGCAACCCGGTAGTCTATGCGATGCCAGAAGGTGCTGGCTGGAGGAGGCTCGGGTAGGTGCAGAGGCTGTTGCACCCAAGCGAGATGGTGTCGTACTGCTACGGCGCCTACCGTTCTGGCTCGCTGGTCGGGCTGGTTCCAACCATGGGCGCCCTGCACGAGGGGCACCTGGCGCTGGTAGACCGGGCGCGAAGGGAGTGCGACCTGGTCGTGGCTTCGATCTTCGTGAATCCCCTCCAGTTCAACGATCCGGCGGATCTTGCGAAGTACCCGCGGAGCCTGGAGGCGGACCTCGAGGCGCTAGAGGCCTCGTCGGTGGACGCGGCTTTCACCCCCGAGGCCGGCGAGATGCACCCCGAGCCCAGCTCCTTTGCGGTCGAGCTCATCCGGTGGCCGGCGGAGATGGAGTCCGCGGCCCGGCCGGGACACTTCTCCGGGGTGGCCACCGTGGTCATGAAGCTGCTTGCAATGCTGGGCCCGGGCCGGGCATACTTCGGCGAGAAGGATTTCGAGCAGCTCGCGGTGGTGCGGCGGATGGTGGAGGAGTTCCACCTGGCCGCCTCGGTGGTCCCGTGCCCGATCGTCCGCGATCGGGGGGGGCTCGCGCTCTCCTCCCGGAACCGGAGACTGTCCCCGGAGGGAGCGGAGCGCGCTCGGGGGATCCATACGGCGCTGGTCGGAGCGCGAGCCGAGCTTGAGGCCGGCCGGGGGGTGGCGGAGGCGGTGGCGGCTGCCCGGCAGCTCCTGGAGGAACGGGGGATCGAGGTCGAGTATTTCACCGTCGCGGATCCTCCCTCGCTGCAGGCGGTGACGAAGGTGTCTAAGCTCTCGAGGATCTTCGTTGCGGCCCGGGTCGAGGGAGTTCGCCTGATCGACAACCTTGCGGTTGGGGAGGGAGGGTTGTGAGCCTGCTGCTTGCCGTAGACGTAGGCAACACCGAGACGGTGATCGGCGGCTACGAGGTCGAATCGGGAGCTAGCTCCGCCGCCGAGGGGCTCCGCTTCCACTTCCGGTTCTCCACGGACGCCCGCCGGACCGCCGATGAGAGCTTCCTCCTGCTCTCGCAGTTCCTCGCGAGTCACGGTGTCGACGATCTCGAGGAGATCGTCGGGGTGGTGATCTCCTCGTCCGCGCAAGACGTGACCCGGACGATCGTGGCGATGGCCAGCAACTGGCTTCGGATCGAGCCGCTGCTGGTCGCTCCGGGGATCAAGGTCGGGATGCCGATCAGGTACGAGAACCCCAGAGAGGTCGGTCCTGACCGGATCGCCGACGCGGTCGCGGCGGTCGCCCTCTACGGCGCTCCGGCGGTGGTGGTCGACTTCGGTACCGCCACCACCTTCGACGCCATCTCTGCCGATGGCGAGTACCTGGGCGGCGCGATCGCACCGGGGATCGAGGTGTCGCTCGACGCGCTGGTTGCGCGCGCCGCCGCGCTCCGCAAGGTCGAGCTGGCCTTTCCCCGGAGCGTGATTGGCCGCACCACCGTCGAGTCGATCCAGGCTGGATTGATGCACGGCGTGGTGGGGCAGGTCGCCGGCGTCGTGAACGAGATGAAGGAGATCGTCGGGAATGCGACTGTGATCGCCACCGGCGGGCTCGCCCAGGCGGTGGGTCCGCTGATCCCGGTGGTGGATCACGTCGAGCCCTGGCTGACCCTGTTCGGTCTTAGACTGCTCTGGGAGCGCAACGGATCGCCTGGAGGCAGGGCCGCCAGGGCATAGGGTCCGGCTGTTCCCGCGCCGGTTTGGTCTAGTACCATGTTTGGTCCAGTACGAGGTTGAAGCATGTCCGAAGAAGATGGTGCCGCGGGCGCGGCTGTCGAGCTGCCCTACCAGGTGGATGGCGTATCGCCGGTAGCCGGGGTGAGGCGGGGGATGGAGTCGCTCCCGCCCGGGAGCAGTACCGGGGTGAGGGCGAAGGTTGCCGGGCGGCTCATGCTCCTCCGCCGCCAGGGCAAGCTGGCCTTCGGTGACCTGGTGGACTCCTCCGGGCGCATCCAGGTGATGGTGAGCGCCCGCACCACGGAGGGGTTCGATCGCTTCGTCCACGAGCGGGTCATTGGCGACTGGCTTGCTGTCGAGGGGGAGGTGATCACCACCAAGTCGGGCGAGCTTTCGATCCTTGCCGATCGATGGGAGCTGCTCGCGCCGGCGCAGCGAAGCTTTGGTGACAAGTGGAAAGGGATCTCCGACCCGGATCTCCGCTTTCGGCAGCGCTACGTCGATCTCTGGGTGAACCCGGAGGTGAGGCATCGGCTGCAGGCGAGGAGCGTGATCGTCTCCAGGATCCGGCCGAGAGGGGCTTCATGGAGGTGGAGACGCCGATCCTCCAGCCGATCGCGTCGGGGGCCGCGGCCCGGCCCTTCGTCACTCACCACAACGCTCTGGACATGGACCTGTACCTGCGCATCGCACCCGAGCTGTACTTGAAGAGGCTGGTGGTCGGTGGCTTCGAGCGCGTCTTCGAGATCGGGCGCGACTTCCGGAACGAGGGAATCTCTCCCCGGCACAACCCGGAGTTCACCATGCTCGAGCTCTACCAGGCCTACACCGATATGTACGGCATGATGGAGCTGGTGGAGCTGCTCGTAGCCGAGGCCGCGCTGGCGGCAACCGGTTCGACCACCGTCAGCTACCAGGGCGAAGCCTTCGATCTGACGCCTCCTTTCGAACGCCATTCGATGGAGTTCCTGATCTCCAAGGCGCTCGGCGAGGAGGTCTCGCTCGAGATGGGGGTCGAGAGGCTGGCTGCCGTGGCCCGGGGGGCGGGGCTCGATCCGGCGCCTCACCTTGAATCCGGGCACATCGTCATGGAGCTTTACGAGGCGTTAGTCGAGCCGCAGCTGCGCAGCCCGATCTTTGTCACCGACTTCCCGCAGGTGGTGTCGCCGCTCGCCCGCCGCCACCGTGATCCGGCGATGAGCGGCCGCGCGGAGCGTTTCGAGCTGGTGGTCGGGGGCCGCGAGCTCGCCAACGCCTTCTCCGAGCTCACCGACCCGGTGGTTCAGCGGCAGCACTTCGAGGAGCAGGCGGCGGAGAGGGAGCACGGCAACTTGGAGGCGATGGCTTTCGATCGCGACTACGTCAGGGCGTTGGAGTACGGCTTGCCCCCGACCGGCGGGATGGGCGTCGGCATCGATCGCCTGGTGATGCTGGTCACCGACGCCGCTCACATCAAAGAGGTGATCGCCTTCCCGACGCTCCGTCCCGAGCAGCGGTGAGGATCTAGCCGGCGGCCTCGGCCGCCAGGCCGATCGCGATCCTCTTCGCGTCGGCGGTGAGCGCGTTCCCCAGGCGGATGAACCACTCCAGGTGCACCGAACCCGGCGCTTCGCCAGCGATCTCGGCGGCAAGCCGCCGGTTGGCTTCGGCGTACGAGTCGAGGACTCCGAGCGCTTCCGGAAGCGAGCCGCTCTCGCGGATGAGCTTGGTGGCGACCAGCCGGTCTTCGGCGGATACCGACGTTCCCAGCAGCCGCTGCAGCTCCTGCCGCACCGAGCTGTCCCGGAGCGCGAGGATTACCGGGAGGGTGAATACCCCCTCCACCAGGTCCTGCCCCGGTTCCTTCCTGAGCGTCTCCCGGCTGGCGAAGAGGTCGAGGATGTCGTCGCGCAGCTGGAAGATCAGCCCCAGGTTCTCACCGATCTTGGTGATGGCATCGAGCAGGGGCTCTGGCGCACCGGCGATGATTCCCGGGATCCGGGCCGAGGTCGCCATCAGCGAGGCGGTCTTGCCCGAGATGGCCTGGAGGTAGCTCTCCTCGCTCCGATCGAGATTCCCGGCGGCTCCCACCTCGAGGATCTGCCCCTCACACATCCTTGCC
>JAJYHR010000023.1 GCA_021784675.1 Actinomycetes bacterium | reverse complement strand
AGCCAGGCCAGCGAGGCTGCAGCCGACTCCTCCCGGAAGGCAACGGGCCCGGCCTGCGCCTCGAAGAGTAGGCTCGCCGCAGCGTTCAGCCCGGACATGAGCTCGCGGAGCTCCGGCGGGGGTGGGAAGTACTCGTCCTCCTCCACCGTCGCCACCTCCTCGACGCCGTCCCGAGGGTGCAGTGCCGCCACCACGTCGGCGACCACGGACTCCGGAGCCGAGGCGCCGGCGGTGACCGCGATAACACCGGCGAGGTCGTCGGGAAGCTCGCTGGCCGAGTTGATCCTGAGCACCCGGCCGATGCCAAGCTCCCGGCCCACGATGACCACCAGGGCGTCCGCCCGGTCGGCCAGCTTCTTCACCGCCCCCTGCCGGTTGGTGGTGGCGTAGCAGAGATCGAGGCGCCCCGGCTTCCACAGCGAGGGGTACACCCGCTCCGCCCGGCCGGCGATCTGCTCCCAGTCGCTGACCGCGAGCGTTGTCTGGGTCAGCAAGGCCACCGGGCCTTCGATCGGGTTGAGCTCGTCGAACTCATCGACCGTCTCCACCAGCCGGATCGCCTCGGGCGCCTCGGCAGTGGCACCGATCGCCTCCTCGTGCCCGCGGTGGCCGATGTAGACGATGGTGTAGCCGCGCTGGGCGCGGGTCTTGATCTCGTGATGGACCTTGGTGACCAGCGGGCAGACGGCGTCGATGACGATGGCGCCGCGGCTCCTGGCCGCCTCGATCACATCGGGGGCGGAGCCGTGGGCACTGAGCATGATCGGAGCCCCGCTGGGGACCTCCTCGACCGAGTCGACGAACACGACCCCGGCTCCCTCGAAGGCCTCCACCACCAGGCGGTTGTGGACGATCTCGTGGTAGCAGTAGATCGGCGGGGGAAATACCCTCACCATCCAGGTGAGGGCGTTGATCGCCTTGACGACGCCGGCGCAGAACCCGCGCGGCGCGGCCAGGTAAACCTTGGTAACCTCCACGGCTCCAGCCTACCCGCCGCCCACCGGGGCGTTCGCTGGGACGCGCCGGGCGGTCTCAGGGAGGGATCGGCGGACCGGTTGCGGTCGCGCGCACCGGCACCGCCCTGTGGCGCCTCACCCGCGGGCCGGCCGGGCAGGTAACGTGTCTGCTATGGATTCAACGAAAGAGGCGCCCGCGATCAGCATGCAGTCGGCGATCCTGGCTCTGCAGCGGTACTGGGCGGAGCAGGGTTGCATGATCGGGCAGCCCCTGAACACGGAGGTGGGCGCGGGGACCATGAACCCGGCCACCTTCCTCCGCGTGCTCGGCCCGGAGCCGTGGCGGGTGGCGTACGTCGAGCCCAGCGTCCGGCCGGACGACAGCCGCTACGGGGAGAACCCCAACCGCCTCCAGACCCACACCCAGTTCCAGGTGATCTTGAAGCCGGAGCCGGGAGACCCGCAGGAGCTCTTCCTGGGGTCGCTCGCCGCCCTCGGCGTCGACACCGCCCGCCACGACGTCCGGTTCGTGGAGGATAACTGGGCGCAACCAGCCATCGGGGCCTGGGGGCTCGGCTGGGAGGTGTGGCTCGACGGGATGGAGGTGACCCAGTTCACCTACTTCCAGCAGGTCGGGGGGCTTCCGCTCGATCCGGTGTCAGTGGAGATCACCTACGGGATGGAGCGGATCCTGATGGCTCTCCAGGGGGTATCGCACTTCCGGGAGATCGCCTACGCACCCGGGATCTCCTACGGGGAGATCTTCGGCGAGATCGAGTACGAGATGTCCCGCTACTACCTGGACGCCGCCAGCGTGGAGCTGCAGCGGCACCTATACCAGCAGTACACTGCCGAGGCGGAGCAGCTCATCGCCGAGCGGCTGCCGGTTCCTGCCCACCTCTTCATCCTCAAGTCCTCCCACGCCTTCAACGTTCTCGACAGCCGGGGAGCGATCAGCACCACCGAGCGGGCTCAGGCTTTTGCGACCATGCGCAGGTTGGCGCGCGAGGTGTCGATGCTCTGGGTGGCAAAGCGCGAGGAGCTCGGCTTCCCGCTGCTCCGTCCGGCGGTTGAGGAGGATGCACCGGCGGTGCCGGTTGCGCAGCGGGCGCCGGGGCCCGAGTGCTTTGCCCTCGAGATCGGGGTGGAGGAGCTCCCCCCCGGCGTGGTGGGGGAGACCGTAACGGCGGTGCGTGCTTTTTTCACTGCCGAGTTGGGCAGGTCGAGGCTCGACTACGGCAGCCTCGAGGTGGAGGGCACTTTCCGCCGCATCGTCGTGGCCGTCTCCGGGGTAGCCCCGGCGGAGCGCGAGGCGGTCCGCACCGTCAGGGGGCCGCGGCTGTCCGCCGCCTTTGACGCCGATGGGCGGCCGACGCGTGCTCTCGAGGGTTTCGCCGCCAAGTGGGGGATCCTCCCAAAGGATGCCTTCCGAATGGACGCGGACGGGGTGGAGGTGGTGGCGGTAAACGTCCCCGAGCCCTCGCGCTTGGCTGCAGAGGTGCTGGGCGAGATCTCGGCGAAGGCGGTGCTCTCTCTCCGGGCCGAGCGCAACATGCGCTGGAGCAACCCAACCCTCTCCTTCTCGCGCCCGATCAGGTGGCTGGTGGCGCTGCTCGGGTCGCAGCTGGTCGAGGTCGACGTGCCCGGGTTGGCTGCGGGGCGGGAGACCCGCGTCTTCCGGAGCGACCCGGAGCGGGTCAGGGCTGTGGAGACCGCCGGAAGCCTGCTTGGGATCCTGCGCGAGGCGGGGATCGTGGTCAGCGCCGAGGAGCGCCGCCGGATGGTCGAGGAGCAGGCCGTGGCTCTGGCCGCTGCAGCCGGGGGGCGCGTCGATCTCTCGCGGGAGTCTTCTTTGATCGAGGAGGTGGCCAACCTGGCGGAGGCGCCGGTGGGCCTTGTCGGTAGCTTCGATGAGCGGATGCTCGAGCTCCCCGACTGCGTGCTCGAGGCGGTGATGCACAAGCACCAGCGCTATCTGGCGGTCCGCAAGGCCAGCGGTGAGCTGATGCCGGCGTTCATCGCCTTTACTGACGGGAGACGCGACGAGCAGCTGGTCCGCAGGGGGAACGAGGCGGTGATCCGGGCCCGCTTCGAGGACGCCCTCTTCTTCTGGCGTTCCGACCTCGAGGTCTCCCTGGAAGAGTTCCACCGCGATCTCGAGCGGCTCACCTTCGAGACCCGGCTCGGCTCGATGCGGGAGCGCGCGCTCAGGATCCAGGCGATCGCCGAAAGCATGGCCGGAACGGTCGCGATCGGTGGGGAGGAGCAGGGGGTTCTCCAGCGGGCAGGGGAGCTCGCCAAGTTCGACCTCGCCACCAAGATGGTCGTTGAGCTCTCCGATCTAGCCGGGGAGATGGCGGCGGAGTACGCCCGGCGAGCGGGCGAGTCCGAGGGGGTGGTGCAGGCGCTCCTCGGGATGGAGCTGCCCCGCGGGGGTGCGGGCGAGCTCCCGCCGACCCTTCCCGGTGCGGTGCTGGCGCTCGCCGATCGCGCTGACCTGCTGGTGTCGATGGCGGCGCTGGGGGAGAAGACCTCGGGCTCCTCCGATCCGTTTGGCCAGCGGCGGGCCGCGATCGGGATGGTGAGGATCCTGCGCAGCCGCAAGGAGCTCTCCGCCCTCGGAGTCCGGGAGCTGCTCGCGCTCGCATCACCGCTGCTTGGCAAGAAGGGATTCGAGGTCACCGGAGAGCAGCTCGGCGGCGTGGTTGGCTTCGTCTCTGCGCGACTCGAGCAGCTGCTGCGGGCGGAGGGAGTGGACAAGCTGCTCCTCGACGCGGTCGACCTCGCCTATCCCGGGAGAGCGGAGGCGCTGTTAGCGGAGGTAGGCGAGCTGGGGAGCGACGCCTCTTTCCTGGCGGCGGTGCAGGCGATGAACCGGGTTGTCCAGATCCTCCCCGCGGATGCGCCGCTGGGCTACGATCCCGCTCATCTTTCCTCGCCGGAGGAGAAGCGGCTGGTCGAGGTGGTTGGGGCCATGGAGAGGCGGGGGACGCTGGCGGAGTGGACGGCGGCAAGCTCCGGCATGGTTCCGGCGGTGACCGGCTTTTTCGACGCGGTTCTGGTCATGGACCCCGACGATGCGATCAGGGGCTCGCGCCTCGGGCTGCTGCGGCAGATCGTCGAGCTCGCCCCGGCGGGCGTGCGCTGGAAGGAGCTGTGGACGGCGCTCTCCGCGGCGCGGTCCTGACTCAATCTTGCGGGCGGAGCCCGCACGCCCTCGCCTCGCGGCTCCCTGCGCTCCCATTAGGCTGGTTGCGTGTCACGCCCGATCATCTCGTCGCTTAGGGAGCCATCGCCGGCTGCGGCCGCCGGTTTGGCCGTCGGCGATGCGATCCTGTCCGTCGGCGGCGTAGTCCCCAGGGACATCATCGACTACCACCAGCTGGTTGACGGGACGGATCCGGAGTTCGAGATCGACCGGGCTGGTATCGCTCTCACCGTCGTGGTCGAGAAGCGGGAGGGCGAGCCCACCGGGATCGAGATCTCCGATGCGCTCTTCGACCGGGTTCGGACCTGCGATAACCATTGCGAGTTCTGCTTCATCTATCAGCTCCCGAAGGGCCTGCGCCGCACCCTGTACGTGAAGGACGACGACTACCGGCTCTCCTTCCTGTACGGGAACTTCACCACGCTAACCCGGTTCACCGAGGCGGATCTCGAGAGGGTCGTGACCGAGCGGCTCAGCCCGCTGTACGTCTCCATCCACACCACCGACCCGCTGCTGCGCGCGGAGATCCTCCGCAACCCCCGCGGCGCATACTCGCTCCGGTGGCTGGAGGTGCTGCTTGCCGAGGGGATCGAGGTGCATGGCCAGATCGTCCTGCTTCCAGGGGTGAACGACGGCGAGGAGCTGGTGAAGACGCTCACCGACGTGGCGCTGCGCTTCCCGAGGCTCACCTCGGTGGGGGTGGTCCCTCTCGGCGTCTCGCGGTACACCAGGGAGCCGCGGATGCGGGCTACCACCAGGGAGGAGGCGGTCGCGGCGATCGAGACCATCGCCGCCTTCCAACAGGCGTTTGCCGAGCGCTTCGGCCGGCCGGTGGTCTACGCCTCGGACGAGTTCTACCTGATCGCCGGCGCAGGCTTTCCAAGTCTCGAGAGCTACGGGGATCTCCCGCAGCTGGAGAATGGGGTCGGCGTTTTCCGGGCCTTCGAGGCGGAGTTCCTGGGGGTCAGGGAGCCGGAAGCGGGTGCGCGCTCCGGGTTCTTCGCGTCGATCGACGGGGCACCCGCGCTCGGTTACCGCGCGGTCAGGTTCTCTCCACGGCGGGGCTGGCCGGAAGGCGGCCGGGGGAGAGTGAAGATCATCACATCAACCTATGGCAGGCTGGCGCTCGAGCGCCTGGCGGCAAGCTCGGGCGTGGAGATGGATTTCGCCGAGGTCGAGAACCGGTTCTTTGGCGGGAACATCGCGGTTGCCGGGCTCATGGCCGGGGAGGACGTGGCGAGCGCGATCGCGGGCGAGGAGGGAGTACGGCTGCTCCTTCCTGATGTCTGCCTCAGCGAGGGTCGTTTTATCGACGGCCGGGAGCTGGAGTCGCTTCCGCACCCGGTCGAGGTGGTTCCGAGCGACGGCAGGTCGCTCGCGCAGGCTCTTGCCGGGAGGCGGTTCCCGGCGGTCGGGAAGGCTTCGTGAAACCGGTTCGAATCTTGATCGTCGGGCGGCCCAACGTGGGCAAATCGGCCCTCTTCAACCGGCTGGTCTCCGGCCGGGTGGCGGTGGTCGAGGAGCGGGAGAAGGTGACCCGGGACGTGAAGGACGCGGTCACCACCTGGCGCGGCCGGGAGTTCGTGATCTCGGACTCGGGCGGCTGGCTCGATACTCAGGACCAGCTCGACCGGAAGGTCTCCGAGATGGTGGAGCGGTTCCTCGGCGAGGCCGACCTGGTCCTCTTCGTCGTCGACGTCCGCGCCGGGATCACCGGCGAGGATCTCGCCGTCTCCCGGCTCCTGCACCGGAGGCCGGTTCCGGTGAGGGTGGTCGCCAACAAGGTGGACGGTGCCGTCCAGGAGCCAGCGATCTGGGAGTTCCTCCAGCTCGGCTTTGGCGATCCGATCCCGGTCTCGGCGATCCACGGGAGGAACAGCGGAGATCTGCTCGACCTGATCGGGGAGGCCACCGGCGGTTTCGAGGAGGTGGAGGAGCCGGAAGCCGGCGAGGCCCCTGTGGTCGGAGGTGAGACCGAGCTCAAGGTCGCCATCGTCGGCCGGCGGAACGTCGGCAAATCGACCCTCTTCAACCGGATGGTGGGGCAGGAGCGATCGGTGGTGTTCGACCTCCCCGGGACCACGGTCGATACCGTCGACACCGTGATCGTGACCGACGATGGCCCGATCCGCTTCTTCGATACGGCGGGGCTGCGGCGCCGCTCCAAGTACGCCGAGGCGACCGAGTACTACTCGATGGTGAGGACGCTTGCGGCCATTGACGCCGCCGACGTCTCGATCCTGGTGATCGACGCCAGCGTCGGGGTGACCGGCTGGGACCAGCGGCTTGCGGAGCGGATCGACGTGGCGGGGTCGCCCCTGGTGCTGGTGATGAACAAGTGGGACCTGCTGGGGGAGGAGGAGCGTCTCCGGGAGAACGTGGAGATCGAGGACCGGCTGGGCTTTATCAACGGCCTCACCCCGATCCGGGTCTCGGCAAGGAGCGGCAAGGGGGTGCACCGGATCCTGCCGGTTATCTACGAGGCGAAGCGGGCATACAACACCCGGATCCCGACCGCCGAGTTGAACCGGTTCATGAAGGCCGTGCAGTCCCGGAACCCTCCAAGCGAGGGGAAGATCCTCTACGCGGTCCAGGGAGCCTCCAACCCGCCCACCTTCACCCTTTTCTCCAACCGGCCGCTGCCCAGCGGCTACTTGCGCTTTCTCGAGAATCGGATGAGGGAGGAGTTCGGACTAGGGTCCACCCCGGTAAAGCTGCGGGTCCGGCGGCGGGATTGATGCTCCAGGGAGGTGCGCGTGCGTGAGGATATTGTGGCAAAGGCTGAGAAAGTCCGCTACCACTGGCCGGAATCGGTTCGGGAACGGCTGGAGAAGAGCCAGAAGCTGCACGCCAGGGAACGGATCAGCCTGCTGGTCGACGAGCACAGCTTCCGCGAGGACGGTCTCTTCGCCAACTGCTCGGACCCGTCGCTCCCCGCCGACGGTGTAATCACCGGGACCGGCTTGATCGACGGCCGCCCAGTGGCGATCATGGCCAACGACCAGACGGTGAAGGCGGGATCATGGGGAGCGCGCACCGTCGAGAAGATCGTCCGGCTCACCGAGCTCGCCTACCAGGAGATGCTCCCGGTTGTTTACCTGGTCGACTCGGCCGGAGCGCGGATAACCGACCAGGTGGAGCTCTTTCCAGGCCGCAGGGGAGCGGGCCGCATCTTTGCTAACCAAGTCCGGCTCTCGGGCAGGGTCCCGCAGGTCTGCTGCCTCTTCGGCCCCTCGGCGGCGGGTGGGGCGTACATCCCGGCCTTCTGCGATGTGGTTTTCATGGTGGAGGGGAACGCCTCCATGTACCTGGGATCGCCACGGATGGCCGAGGTGGTCATCGGCGAGCGAGTCACCCTCGAGGAGATGGGCGGGGCCCGGATGCACGCCACGGTGTCGGGTTGCGGTGACAACCTGGTTCGCGACGACGGGGCGGCCATCGAGGCGGCGCGGGCCTACCTCTCGTACCTTCCCAGCAACTACCTCGGGGAGGCGCCGGAGGAGGAGCCGGGGGAGGCGATCCGGGACTTCTCCGAAGGGTTGATCCCCGAGGTTGCGAGCCAGGGGTACGACATGCACCAGGTGATCGAGTGCTTGGTGGATGCCGGGAGCTTCTTCGAGGTGAAGCCGCTCTTTGCGGCCGAGATCATCGTCGGGTTCGCCCGGCTCCAGGG
>JAJYHR010000166.1 GCA_021784675.1 Actinomycetes bacterium | reverse complement strand
CGGTATACCGGCTCGACGCGCTCCGCATCCGCGTCGAGGAGGACTCGCCGGCCTGGACGGAGATTGCAGCGGTGCGCGCCCTGGTCCAGGACTCCGCCGTCGAGGTGCGCCGGGTTGTCGAGGATCCGGGAAGGCAGGTGCTCGAGGACTTTGGATTGGTCGAAGCGGTAAGCTCCCTGGCCAGCTCCTTTCCGGAGTTTGAGGTGCGGCTCGATATCCAGGTTCGGAACGAGGATCTGGAGCTCTCGCCCGCGGCATCCCTTGCCGCCTTCCGGATCTGCCAAGAGGCGGTCAACAACGCGAGAAAGCACTCCGGCGCCGACAGCTGCGAGCTGCGGATGGCGATCATCGCCGGGGAGCTGGTAATAGTGATCAGGGATCGGGGTTGCGGCTTCGACGCCGGCGACGCCGGGTTTACCCCTGGCATCGGGCTGGCGGGGATGCGCGAGCGCTCCCGCATCTTCGGAGGCCGGTTCGAGGTCTTCTCGCGGCCAGAGGAGGGAACGCTGGTGCGCGCGGTGGTGCCGGTGGGCGCTCTCCCGAACGGGTAGCGCTTGGAGGCGCCGGCCTCGCTGAAGGCGCAGCTTGCACCCTGCAACCGCGCCTTGAGTATATAAGGGTGTGTGTTCGCTGGATTGGCGCCGATATTGTTCGGGGCTTGCCTGCTGGAGTGCGGGCTTGTGAGATGTAATCTCGTTGTTGCGTGCCAGAAGGGGAATGGGCATGGAGGCTGCCGAGGCCAACACAACTTGGGGCCACGTTTTCCAGGTCTACTGGAAGGTCGCGTTCGTACTGGTCCCGACCATGCTCCCCGCGCTCTACTTCGGGGGTTGGGCGCTAAGGGCGAGCACGGTTCTCTTCGGGGTGTTGCTGGCCGTCCTCTACCCGCTGCGGCGCCGGTTTCCGAAGTCGGCGGTACTGATTCACCTGGCCGGGGCCTACCTTACCGCGCTGATCCAGCTGGTCCTCCCGGAGTCGGCGGTGATCTCCGTCCTTCCGGCGGCCACCTGGCGGCCGGCTCTCGCCATCTTTGCCACCGTCGGCATCTACGCGCTGGGCATGTACGGGGGGTGGCGAGCGGTGGCCGCCGCTATCGTTGCGGCGGTAGCCGTGTTCGCGCCGAACTTCGTCCCCAACATGCCGATCCTGATCGCAATCGTCCTGGGGGCCGCCGCCGGCATCGCGGTCCGTTCGGTCATCGTCGAGCTGGCCACCTCGCGGGACCAGCTTACGAAGCACGCGCTCACCGACCCGCTCACCGGGTTGGGGAACCGCCGCGCCCTCGAGCACGAGTATGCCCGCTACGTCAACGTCGCCCGGAGGGAGTCGGTGCCCCTCTTCATCTCGCTGTGGGACCTCGACAACCTGAAGGAGATCAACGACCGGGCCGGCCACACCTACGGCGACGCAATGCTGATCGACTTCGCCAACGTCCTCCGGAGCGTGCTGCGGGAGGGGGACGCTCTATTCCGCATCGGCGGCGACGAGTTCTGCTGCCTTCACCTCGGACTCAAGGACGGCGCATCGGTGATGGATCGGGTCCACCGTGTCTTCTCGTCGGTTTCAGTGGGGTTCAGCGATACCGGTGACCTTTTCCTCGAGGAGGCGCTGGAGCAGGTGGACGCTCTCATGTACAAGCACAAGCGGCGAAGGCGCCAGGGGGATGACTCCGCTGATGCCCGCAACTAGCTCGCTGGCATCGGGTGGTACGGAGCGACCTTTGCCCGCGGTCCCGATCGGCTAGTGTTGGTGGCATGAGCAACGAGTCGGATCAGTGGAACGAGAGGTACGCCGGGACCGACCGGCTCTGGATCCAGGATCCCGACCCGCAGCTGGTGAAGTCGGTGTCGCCGCTTCCAGTGGGTACGGCGCTCGACCTTGGGTGCGGGGAGGGCCGGAACGCGCTCTGGCTGGCCCAGGCCGGATGGAGGGTGACCGCGGTCGACTTCTCCTCCGTGGCGCTGGAGCGGCTTGCGCGAGCGGCCGAGGAGCGGGGAGTGCAGGTCGAGGTCGAGGAGGCCGACCTTCTTGAATTTTCCAACTCCAAGCGCACCTTTGACCTGGTCGTCCTGGCGAACATCCACCCGCCAGCCGAGAGCAGGCGGAGGTTGTTCGCGGAGCTGCCTCCGATGGTCAACCCGGGAGGGCACCTCTTCCTGATCGGCCACCATGTTGATGCGTTCGGTCATAGCGGGCCGCCGGAGCGGGAGCGCCTTCTCACCGAAGAGGAGGTGGCGGAGTCCTTCTCGGGCTACCGGATCGACCGCTTGGAGCGGGTGGAAGATATCGCCGACCACGGCGGCCACGGCCCATCGGTGGTGGCGCTGATCACCATTCCTTGACCCGTCCGAGGCGGTCCAGCGCCTCTGCCAGCGTCGCTCGCTGCTTGGAGAAGGTCCACCTGACCTCCACGGGGGCTTCGGCGCCCAGGTAGAAGGCGGACGTGGGGATGGCGGCCACGCCGGCCCGTTCGATCAGATCGAGGCAGAAGCGGCGGGAGTCGGTGCTCGTCGCGGGGCCAAGGTCGCTGATCACGAAGTAGGTGGCGTTGCAGGGGTGCAGGTTGAAGCCGAGCGAGGCGAGTCCGTTTGCAAGCAGATCGCGCTGGGCGCGAAGCGGCTCTCTCACCTCCGGCACAAGGCGTTCGGCATTGTCGAGAGCGAAGGCCGCCGCTGGCTGGAAGGGAGCGCCGTTCACGTAGGTGAGGAACTGCTTGGTCGCCTTCACCGCGGACACCAGGTTCGCGGGCCCGGTCGCCCAGCCGATCTTCCAGCCGGTCAAGGAGAAACTCTTGGCCATCGAGGAGATCGATATCGTGCGTTCCCGCATGCCCGGGAGGGAGGCGAAGTGCAGGTGCGATCCCTCGAAGACGAGGTGCTCGTAGACCTCGTCGGCCAGTACCACCAGGTTGAACTCTTCGGCGACCGCCGCCACCTCCAGGAGCTCCTCGCGGGTGAAGACCTTGCCCGACGGGTTGTGGGGGTTGTTGAGCACGATCACCCGGCTCTTCCCCGATACCTGCGACCTCAGCTCCTCCGGGTCGAGGGAGAAGTCAGTTCCACGGAGCCGCACCGCCCTGGGGGATCCCCCGGCGATCAGCGTGGCCGCGTAGTAGGCGTCGTAGAACGGTTCCATCAGGACGACCTCTTCCCCCGGCGAGACCAGGGCGAGGATGGCGGCGGCGATCGCCTCGGTGGCGCCAGCGGTGACCAGGACATCGGTCTCCGGGCTCCACTCCATCCCGTACTTGCGGCGCTGGTGGCCGGCGATGGCTTGCCTGAGCTCGGGGATGCCGATTCCTGGGGGGTACTGGTTCCGGCCGGCGTTGATGGCGTCGATGGCGACAGCCTTGATCTCCTCTGGACCGTCGAGATCGGGGAAGCCCTGGCCAAGGTTGATCGCGCCGTGCTCCACGGCCAGGCTCGACATCTCCGCGAAGATGGTGGTTCCCAAACTGCTCAACTCTGGCCTAAGTCGTGATGGCGCCATCGACCAACATTCTAAATGCGCGACCCGATCGGCAACCAATGAGGCAAGGAGCGCTTGCAAAACGCTATTATTGGTTGCTGATGAGGAAGCTGATGCCGATCGCCCTGTTCCCGCTCCTCCTGGCCGCCTGCGGATCTGGGACGGGCGCGGGGGCGCGGCACCCCGGGGTTGCCCAGGTCGCCTACGCTGGCTCGCTCCAGCTCCTCAACGAGAAGGTGATAGGCCCCGCGTACACGCGGTCGACCGGCTTCGGCTACCAGGGGCGAGCCGGCGGTTCCCTTGGGCTTGCCGGAGAGATCGGGGCCGGCGAGATATCCCCGAACGTCTTCGAGAGCGTCGGCGCAACCCCGATCGAGCGCCTCTACCCGAAGAAGGCGACCTGGTACGTGCAGTTTGCCGCGTCGCCGCTGGTGCTTGCCTACAATCCGAAGAGCCGGTTCGCCCCGGAGCTAGCCAGCATCGCCAGCGGGAAGGCGCCGCTGCCGCGCCTCTTCGCGCTGCTTTCATCGCCGGGATTCCTGCTGGGACGGACCAACCCAGCCACCGATCCGCAGGGCCAAGCCTTCTGGGAGATGGTCGAGCTGGCGGCCGCCCGCTACCATCTGGGCCGATCGGCCCCCTCCCGGATCCTCGGCGCTCCGGTCGACTCCAGCCAGGTGTTCCAGGAGACCGCGCTCGAGGCCAGGCTCGAGGCGGGCCAGCTCGATGCGGCCAGCGCCTTCCTCTCTCAGGCGGTCCAGCTCAAGCTGCCGTACATCGCGCTTCCCGCCGCCATCGACTTCGGCTCCCCGGCGCTGGTGGCAAGCTACGCGCGAGCCACGCTAACCCTCCCCGGCGGGCAGGTGGTTCACGGTGCACCGCTCACCATCGATATCACCGAGGTTGGCAAGGGCTCTCCGGCGGCCGCCGCCTACATCAAGTACGTCCTCTCCCCGGCGGGCAGGCGAGCCTTTGCAAAGGCGGGATACTCCCTGCTCCAGCCGGAGGTCTTCGGTACCGGGGTGCCCGCGTGGGTGCGGGCAGCGATTGACCGCGCTCGGTAGCCGCCGGCTCCCCCCGGCGAGGGCAGCCTCCGCCCTGTCGCTGCTCTGGCTGGCGGTAACCTTCGCGATCGCAGTCGGGCCACTGGTCACACTGGTGGCGAAGATCTCTCCCGCCGCCCTGGTGGCCACCTTCTCACAGCCCAGCGCGGTAACCCCGTTGCTGGTCTCCCTCGCCTCGGCGGCACTGTCGCTGCTGGCGGTGGTGGTGGGCGGCACCGCGCTCGCCTGGCGGATCTCCCGGAGGGGCGGTACGGTCTCGCGGGTCATCGAGCTGGCGGTGATGGCGATGCTCCTGATGCCGCCGCTGGTCATCGGGTTGCTGCTTATCTTCATGGTCGGGCCGCTCACCCCGATCGGAGCCGTGCTCGGAAGGGTTCACCTCTCCGCCACCAACACCTTCTTTGCCCTGGTGGTGGCCGAGGTCTACGAAGCCGGACCCTACTACGTGCTGGGAGCGGCGGCGGCCTTCTCTTCGGTTGACCGGGCCCTAGAGGAGCAGGCGACCATGCTTGGCGACTCTGCCAGCCGGCGGTTCAGGCGGGTAGTGCTGCCGCTCGCCGGGAAGGGGATCGCCACCAGCCTCGCGATGGCCTGGGCCCGGGCGGTCGGAGCCTTTGGCGCGGTGATCATCGTGGCCTACCACCCCTACGGGCTCCCGCTCCAGATCTGGGTCTCCCTCAACGAGAGCGGCCTCCAATCCGCCCTTCCCTTCGCCCTCGCACTCATCCTGGTTGCCTTGCCGGTTCCGCTGATCATGTTCGGGGTTTCGAGGCGTGCTGGAGGTTGACGTCACCTGCAGCCGGGGCGACTTCACGCTCGAGTTTGCCGCCTCCGTTCCCGGAGGGTCGACGCTGGGGGTTTTCGGCCCGTCGGGATCCGGCAAGACCACGCTTATAGAGGCGGTGGCCGGGCTCTTCACGCCGGTAGCCGGCACGGTTGCCGTCGCCGGCCGCCAGCTCTTTGGTGGGAGCGCCGCCGTCCCGGTTCCCCCGAACCACCGCCGGATCGGGCTCGTCCGCCAGCGCGCCGCCCTCTTCCCGCACCTCACCGTCGACGAGAACATCCACTACGCGGCGGGCGCCGATCGCGCCCGGGCACGCCATCTGGTCGAGCGGTTCGGGCTCGAGCGCCTGGGGGCGCGGAGGCCGTCCTCGCTCTCCGGCGGCGAGGCGCAGAGGGTGGCCTTCGTCCGCGTGCTGGCAGTACCGATCGACCTGCTGCTGCTCGACGAGCCGCTTACCGGGCTTGACGTGGAGCTCCGCGGGGAACTGGCGACCACGGTCCGGGAGGTGGTAAGGGAGCTGGAGATCCCCTGCCTGGTAGCGGCGCACGAGCTCACCGAGCTCGAGCGGATGGTGGACACCCTTGCCATCCTGGTGGGTGGGCGGCTGCTCCAGGTCGGGGAGGTGAGCGGGATTTACGCGGCTCCTCAACGGGTAGAGGTGGCGGAGAACCTGGGGATGCAGCTGCTTCCGGCGCGGGAGTCCGCTACCGGGCGGGAACTCAGGTTGGCGATTCACCCGGAGGCGATCCGCTTCGGTGCCGGGAGCGGGATGGCGCTACCGGTTACGGTGGAGGGGGTGCGATTCCTGCGCGGGCGCTACGAGCACCGGCTCGGCTATGGGGGGAGGTCTCTGGTCGCCTATGCGGGCGAGCCGCTGCCCGCTGGCGAGGCGGTGGCAAGGCTCGTAACCCCTCACCTCTTCGATCCAGACGGTTGGCTGGCCAAGCTTCCGCCGGGTGGATGGCAGGCCATCGAGGTCCTCCCGTGAGGAACCAGCTGCGCCGCTTCCGGCTGGCCCGGGGTCTCTCCCAGCAGGATCTGGCCGACCTGGTCGGAGTGTCGCGCCAGGCGGTAGCCGGGATCGAAGGTGGTGCCTTCGATCCGTCGCTCCGGGTCTCGCTGGGTCTGGCGGCGGCCCTGGGGACGACGGTGGAGGCTCTCTTCGAGAGCGCGGTCTCCCGGGCGCGGGTCGATGCCAGCCTGGTGCGCGAGGTCGCCAGCCTCTCCCGGGTCGATCTTGCCCAGGTGGGAGAGGAGCTCGTGGCTCTTCCCCGGCACGGCGACAACGCGATGGTGACCGGCTTCGGGCCTGCGGGGGCCCTGGTCGACTCGTACGACGGAGGGGGGGTGATGGCGACCCCGGTCCGGCCGGTCCGGCCGACCCTGGTGGTGGCGGGGTGCGACCCGGCGATACCGCTGATGGCCGGTCCCTTGAACCGGCTCGATCCGCCCGTCGATCTCGCCTGGTGGTCTTGCTCCAGCCGGGAGGCGTTGGAGCTGGTGGCTGCGGGTCAGGTGCAGGTGGCCGGCTTCCACATCGGCAGCCGGGGGGAGCTTGCGACCGCCCTGGCCGGGATCGTCGCCGAGCCGATGGAGATCTTCGCCTTTGCGACCTGGAGCGAGGGGCTGGTGGTGCCGAGGCGGCTGCGGGGCATCTCCCTCTCCGGCTTGCTCGAGTCGGGGGCGCGGTTGGTAAACCGCCAGCCTGGCGCCGAAGCCCGGCGGCTGCTGTCGGCGGTGGTGAAGGCGGAGGGCGGAGTCCCGGAGGAGATCGCGGGGTGGGAGTCGGCGATCTCGGCTCACCTGGTGCTGGCCAGCTGTGTTGCCCGAGGCGCGGGCGATTGGGGGGTAGCGAGCCAGCCTGCCGCGATCGACTTCGGCCTTGGCTTCACTCCACTTGCCGAGGAGGAGTTCCTGCTTGCCGTGCCCTCCCGGCTGGCCAGGAGCCGAGAGGTCAGGGCGATGTTGCGGGTTGTCGGCGGGATGGATCTGCGCTCGCAGCTCTCGGCGATCCCCGGATACGGCAACATCGAGGCGTGCGGCCGGCACCTGGCAACTGTCTGAGGGCAGCCGGCTTTAGCTTTCCATTGACCCCCGGTTAAACTGGGGGCATGGGTGATCCAGAGGTCGATAGCTGCTACGTGGGCCACGGGGATCGGAGCCGCGCCGACGCGGTCGCGCGGCGGCTTCTCAGGATCCCAGACCAGGTAGCGGCGCGTGGCACCCGCTCCGATCCCGAGGGTCTCTTCTCCTTGGCGATGATTATCTCCGGCCTGCGCTGCACCCTCAGCTACGTCATCTTGCCGTTCCTGCTGCCGGCGCTGGGTCTTGGCGCCGTGGCCGGCCTGGGGCCGGAGATCGGGATCCCGGTGGGAGTGGTCGCGCTCTACTTCGACGTGAAGGGTATCCGCCGGTTCTGGCTCGCCGGCCACCGGCTCCGGTGGCAGATGACCCTTATCTACCTCGCTGTGATCGGCTTGGTGCTCTACCTGGTGATCGTCGACCTCGTCCAGCTGTTCGGCTAGCCGCACGTGCAGATTGGGTTTTCGGGGTC
>JAJYHR010000081.1 GCA_021784675.1 Actinomycetes bacterium | reverse complement strand
GCTCGGAGGCTGGAGTCGATCAGGGGAGAGAGCCTCGCCGCGGTCGACGCCATCGGCAACATCAGCGCCGTGATCGCCAACATCAACGACATCCAGTCCTCGATCGCCTCGGCGGTCGAGGAGCAGTCGGTGACCACCAACGAGATATCGCGGGTGGCCGAGCAGTCGGTCGCCGGGGCTCAGCAGATCGCGGTGGCTATGGATCAGGTGAACCGGAGTTCCAAAGCCTCCTTCGAGGCGGTGAACGAGGCGCAACGAGTCGTGGAGCGCCTGACGGCGCTTGCCGATTCGGTCGGCTCCCTGGTTGGTGTCAAGACCGGCAGAGTCCCACACGCCTCTTCGGACGCCAATCGCCGTTTCGGGTTGAGGGAGGAGGCGAGAGAGGGCGAGTACTCCCTGATTCCCTAGCGGGCGATCCGGGTCTGCTTGATCTCGTTGAGCTCGGGATAGCCCGTCAGCGTCTCCAGAATCCGGTCGATGGTCCGGCGGGCGGCGGCAGCGTCGCCCTCTGGCCTGGTCATCACCCGGACAAAGGCAGCGTTCTCGCCGATGAAGAAGGTGGGAACCCCAAAGGCGTGAAACTCCTCGACGCTCCTGGTGTGAGCCTCCTGGAAGCCGGCGAGTGGCCATCCCGAGTCGATCTCGGCGAACACCTTGCCGGAGGCAATTCCATTGGCCTCCAGAACGCCCGCTACCGTCTCGCGGTCGCTGATGTCGAGAGCCTGGTCGTGGCGGGCGGAGAAGAGGGCCAGGTGGGTTGCGTAGAAGCGGTCCGGGAAGAGCTTCTGGGTCACCATTCCCGACATCACCGCCAGCAGCTCGTGATGGCGGTTGGGATCGGCCCAGACGGAAGGCTCGCCCTCTTCGACGTGAACCTGGCTGAGTGAGAACGGGATGAACTCGACCTCGTAGCCAGCCCCGTCCTGCAGCGCGGTGACGAGATGCTCGTGCATATTCCGGGCGAAGGGGCACCGGTAGTCCCAGTTGATTCCGAAGCGCACTTCTCCAGACTCCTTTCACTGTTTTCTTTTCTATGAGCCTATCCGGCCAGGAGTTGGAGGATCCGCACCGCGAGCTCGGCGTCGGGAGCGTAGGTGAGCCGTTCGGCCGCTTCGCGCAGGGGGAGCCACTCTATCTGGTCCACCTCCCGACCGTCCGGCGCCCCCCCCGCCGATGCCGCCGTCATGAGGTAGTACCACACCACCTTGGTGCTTCCGTCCGGGAGCGCGTAGCGGTGAGCGCCAAGCGGGGCAACTATGGCTGGAGAGGTGTCGGTCTCCTCGGCCACCTCCCGGAGCGCGCCCGCAGCCGCTGGTTCGTTCCGATGGAGCTTCCCCTTGGGGTAAGACCAGTCGCGGTAGTGGGCTCGGTGAACGAGGAGGACGGAGCCGCTAGCGGGATCGATCACCACCCCGCCGGCGGCGCGGACCAGCGTGCGGCTAGGCGCGGACGATGCGCCGGACCAGCCAGCCATAGATCGATCCGATGACGATTCCGCCGGCCACGTCCGAGGCGTGGTGGATCTTGACGTGGATCCGGGAGAGGGCAACCGCAAGCGCGAGCGCGTAGAGCGGCGCCCGGAGAAGCGAGCCGCCCGCGATCAGCTGGGCCGCGGCGAAGGCCGAGGTGGCGTGGCCGCTGGGGAAGCTGGAGGTGAGAGGGAAGCGCAGGGCGTGGGGGTGTGGGAAGTCGCGGTCGATCGGCCGCTCGCGGCGGAAGGCGCTCTTGATCAGCAGGTTGACGATCAGTGACTCGGCGATCATGGCCACGGCTGCCCGGCGGGCCTGCCGGTAGCGCCCGGGTATCAACGCCTCGATGCCGATGAACAGGAACCAGAGCAAGGAGTGGTCGGCTACCGCGGAGAGGGAGTAGAAGACCTGGTTCGCCCGCCGGAAGCCGCGAAGGTGCTCGAAGGCGGCGTCAGCTTTCGAGTCGATGGAGTCGATCAGGGCCACCAGGACAGCCTACCCGGTGGCGTGCTGCGGGTACGGTTGCCCCTGGGCTTCGAAGCTGGGGCACTGGCACCGGTAGGCGCAGAAGTTGCAGAGCCGCGAGGGCCGGGGACGGAAGCTCTCGGTCTCGCAAGCCGCCCTGACCGCGTGCCACACCGCGCTGGTGCGGGTGGCGACCGCCTTCAGCCGTTGCGGCGTGACCTCGGTCTCGATGACGATGCGGTCCTTGAGGTAGATGAGCTTTACCGCTCGCGGGCGCTTACCGATCACCCGCTCCACCAGCAGAGCGTAGAAGAGCACCGCGGCAAGCTTATCCTGCTCGCGGAGGTGGGATGGGGACCGTCCCGTCTTGTAGTCGACGACCACCAGGTCACCGTTGCTGTCCAGCTCCAGTCGATCGATCATGCCGCGCGCCAGGAAGTCCCCAATGGGGCTCTCCAACATGATCTCGGTGCCGATCACCCGGATCTTGGAGGGATCCTCGACGGTGAAGAGGTTGAGGATCAGCTCGTCGATCTCGCTTCGGAGCGACCGCTTGCGCTCCGGGGTGAGCTCCGATAGGAAGGAAGCGGCGTGCCCAGCGTCAAATGCCCTCTCCCACGCGGCGTCGATCGACTCCATCGCCGACGCCGGGCTTCGCTCGCCGGGCTCGAGGTTGAAGTAGAAGCGCTCGAGGGCCTTGTGGGCGATGACGCCCTTCACCGTCCACAGAGAGAGGGGCTGGGGAACCTTGTCGATCACAGAGAGCCGGAATGAGTAAGCGCAGTCCTTGAAGGCCGTTACCTTGGTAGGGGTAAGCGAACACGGTAACGGGAAGCCCATACGTCAAGGTTAGCTGCTACGCGCCAGATCGCCGACAAAAGCAGCTACCGCACCCGCTACTACCGAGGGCTGCTCCATCGGACCGAAGTGACCAAGCCCCGGGAACGTTGTCACCTTGCCGGCAGGGTAGCCGGCGGCGAGCCGCTCGACGTAGCCCTCTCCGAACGAGTCCGACACCTCCCCGCCCATGAACAGTATGGGTAAATCAAGGTCGGAGAGCCGCTCCAGGGTCTCGTTGAAGGGGCCGCCGCGGTACATCGAAGCTTCCGTGAGCGCGGGAAGCTTCAGGGTAACTCCCTGCGGGCCACCCCTGAAGCAGCTTCTCACGTAGGCCTCCCGCGAGCGCTTGGTGAAGAGGGAGATCGGGGGCTTGACGGCAAAGTTGGCCAACGCAGCCTGCTCCGACGGGAAGTGGGCCTTGCGAGAGAGCGTCCTCGCCGCCAGTGCGTTCGCCTCGATGATCGATCGGGGATCGGATGGGTCTACGGTCACCGGCTCGTAGAGCGCTAGTCCCAGGATCTTCTCCCTCCCATCGGCTGCTGCCAGGATCGCCGAGGCTGCCCCGAGGGAGTGGCCGAAGACGACCTTGGGACCCTGGATAGCGGCGATCGCGGCGGCGGCGGCGTCGGCGAAGATCCTCCAGTTGAGCACCTCGGTCTCGGGAAGCAGGCTTTCATTGCGGCCGTGGCCGGGGAGATCCACCGCGACAGCGTGGAAGGGCAGGGCTTCGGCCATCTCGTGGTAGCACTCGCCGGAGAAACCCCCGGCGTGCAGGATGACGACGCAGGGCTCCGGCCCGTCGAGCTCGACTGTCTGAGGCGGCGCTGAAGGCAAAGACCGTGTATCTCCTGGTTTTCCCCGCATGATCGGAGTCTAGGACCCGCCCCCGGAGTGCACATCGTCTAGCCTGTGCAGCGTATGCAGGCGTTTATAAACCACATCGTGAGCACCTACGGGTTGCTGGCCATCCTGGTGCTGATGACGCTGGAGTCGGCGCTGGTTCCAGTTCCTTCGGAGCTGGTTATGAGTCTGGCGGGCTTTTTCGCCGCTACCGGGCGCATGAGCCTGCTGGGGGCGATGCTGGCCGGTGTAGTCGGCAACGTCGTCGGTAGCGTGCTGCTCTGGGTTATCGGACGGACGGGCGGAAGGGCCCTGGTGGAACGGTTCGGCCGCTACGTCTTTCTGAAACCCAGGGATCTGGATCGGGCGGAGCGGTGGTTCGCCCGCAGGGGGGAGGCGGCGGTGGTCGTCTCTCGCTTGCTGCCGGTGGTCCGGTCGGTGATCTCGCTCCCCGCGGGCGTTGCCGAGATGCCAGTTGGGAAGTTCAGCCTCTACACCCTGGTCGGGTCGATCCCATTCGTGGTCGGTCTCACGCTTGCCGGTTATTGGCTCGGCGGCAACTACTCCATAGTGGTCAACATCTTCCAGCAGATCGGCTATCTGGCTGCGGCGGTCGTCATTGCGCTGCTTGCTGGCTTCGTGGTGGTCCGGTTACGCCAGCGGAGGCGGCTGGTAGGATTGGAGTAGCGGAGGGCTCCTCGCGGGTATACTGGGACCTCCTCGGGAAGTGGCGCAGCTTGGTAGCGCACCTGCTTTGGGAGCAGGGGGTCGCGGGTTCAAATCCCGCCTTCCCGACACCGGAGGAGTCCACTCTGCGGGTGTAGCTCAATGGTAGAGCTCCAGCCTTCCAAGCTGGCCATGCGGGTTCGATTCCCGTCACCCGCTCTTGGGGTGGCGAACTGCTCCAACATCAGTCCGCGATACACCACGTATACGGGCTCTTCAGCTTTTAGCGGGGTCTGACGCTCTCGGATCACCGGCCAGGTAGCTGAGGCAGCTTGGGAAGAGGAGTGACGGGGGAACCTGTAGCTTCTCAAGCTGTGAAGAAAAAGAAAGCCTTTGCCGGCTCCCCTGTCCTTGTCGATCCTACCGACATCTGCAACGCCATCGTTGCGCTCACCCCCTGACTGCGCCTTAGCCGTCCCCATAAATAACGAAAAAGGCATCCGCTCGTCTACCTCTCATGCTATCATTCGCATAGGCGGATATGTGAGAAAGAGGGCGGTATGGCTTACGATTTGGCGATCATCGGTTCCGGAAGTGCGGGGTTCGCAGCTGCCATCGCGGCGACGATCAGGGGGCACTCGGTGGTGATGATCGAGCGGTCTACTATTGGCGGGACTTGCGTCAACGTGGGCTGCATTCCCTCCAAGGCACTGCTGGCCGCGGCCGAAGGCCGCCACGTCGCCGCTGGACGGGCCTTCCCCGGGATCGCCACGTCCGCCGGTCCTGTCGACATGACCTCGTTGGTCGCCGGCAAGGTCGAGTTGGTCGAGATGCTGCGACGGGAGAAGTACGAGGACCTGGCCACCGAGTACGGCTGGGAAGTACGCCGCGGTAGCGCTCGCTTCGTGGAGGGCCCGGCATTGGTGGTGGATGGCGAGCGGATCGAGGCCGCCCACTACCTGGTGGCGACCGGGGCGTCGCCGTGGGTTCCCCCCGTCCCGGGTCTGGAGGAGACCGGCTACCTGACCTCGACCACCGCCCTCGAGCTCGACCACCTGCCCGAGTCGATGATCGTGGTGGGAGGCAACTACGTGGGGTTGGAGCTGGGCCAGCTGTTCGCCCGCCTGGGTAGCGCCGTCACCCTCCTCGAAGCGCTTCCCCGACTGGCGGCCGGCGAGGAACCCGAGATCTCCGAGGTTATCGAAGGCGTACTCGCCGACGAGGGCGTCGAGGTGTGGACATCCGCGTCGCTGGCTAAGGTGTCCCGGAAGGGCAAGAAGGTTGTGGCCACGGTGGCAGACGGCCGAGAGGTCCGGGCAGAGGGCATCCTGATGGCCACTGGGCGCCGGGCCAACACCACAGGGCTGGGTCTGGATGTGGTGGGTGTCAAAGTCGGCCCGACTGGGGCAGTCGTGGTGGACGACGAGCTGCGAACGGCCAACCCCAGGATCTGGGCGGCTGGGGACGTGACCGGATCACCCCAGTTCGTCTACGTGGCCGGATCACACGGCACCATGGTGGTGGAGAACGCCTTCGAGGAGTCAGGGCACCGGGTGGACTACTCGCACCTGCCCCGGGTGACCTTCACCACCCCCAACATCGCGGCGGTCGGTCTCACGGATGCGCAGGTCGGGCCGGCCGGGCTGTCGTGCACGTGCCGGGTGCTGCCACTCAGCTACGTGCCCCGGGCCATCGTCAACCGTGACACCCGGGGCGTGGTGAAGATCGTCGCTGAGGTCGGCACGGGACGCGTAGTCGGGATCCACATGATCGGGGCCAACGCCGGCGACGCCATCCTGGCTGCCACCTACGCCTTGGAGGCGAACATGACCGTCGACCAACTGGCCCACACCTGGGCGCCGTATCTGACGATGGCTGAGGGAATCAAGCTGGCCGCCCAGTCGTTCTCCACCGATGTCGCCAAGCTGTCATGCTGCGCAACATGAGTACTTCGCTCGCCTCCAGTCGCTGGTCACCAGCCTCACCGCTCCCCGCTGACCCGGCGGGGCGGGGGCTGATGGCCAAGTTCTACCGGGCGCTCGGCGATCCCACCCGGCTCGACCTGCTCGAGTTCTGTGCCGAAGGCGAGCGGACCGGCAGTGAGTGCGTGGAACGGACTGGGCTCTCCCAGGGACGGGTCTCTGCCCATTTGGCCTGCCTGGTCTCGTGCGGGCTGGTCTCGGTACGCCGCCAGGGCCGGTTCGCCTACTACCGGGTTACCGATCCCAGAGTGGCCGAGCTGGTCGGAATCGGCCAGGAGGTCGTCGCCGACCACGCCGCATCGATCGCCGCGTGCGTCAGGGTCTCCGCGCCGGTCTGAGGATGGGGGGAGTGGCGGCCGGGCAGCCGGTGGGTGACGATCGTCGGGCTGGTCCAGATGCGGCACCAAGCTCCTTCGAGCGGGTCGACGGCCCGCGGAGCTGGCGAACCGCTTCCGAAGCACTCGCTGTCTGCCTGCACCGCCCGAACCGGCGACGCATCGGTCTGATCGCCGCGGTCGTCGGGTCGCTGCTGGTGGTTATCAATCAAGGTGGCGTGCTCATCTCTGGAGATACCAGCTGGGTGGTTTGGGCCCGCGTCGCCCTCGACTACGTGATCCCCACGTGCGTCTCGACGATGGGTGTCCTCGCCGGGACTCGCCGGGGTGCCGGAACCGAATGACGGACAACCGCAAGGAGTGGCGATCGGTGGCCAATCTCCGAGGTGCGTTCCACCCCGATCAGATGCCACCCGGCGTATCGGCCCCGCCGACCCGGTTGACGCTCTTACCCTGACATAAGCCGACGCTACGTGCCATCTCCCCTCCGATCTGCCCGCTGGGCAGCATTTAGGGTTGGTCTGGCACGACAAGGGGTGGCAAGGTTAATCGTCGCGCACTCCGGAAGCCTGTGCTTGTGCTGCTCTGTGACTGGGTGAGCGGGCGCCGTGCATACCGCACGGGTCGTACGCAAGTACCGGACCAGAGGCGGCGAGAGCTGAGAATCGGTCTCCCAGGCGCTGCGCCGCAGCTACCGCGAGGACAAGCAGACCCGCCACGAGACCCTCGGGAACGTCTCGGCCCTTCCCGTCCCGGCGTTGCCACCCGCTGCGCTCGGCGCCTTTCGGGCGAGACACTCGCCGCAGCCGGCGCGGAGCCTGGCGATCTTCCGTTCGCTTCCCCACGGCCGTCTGGCGGCGGTGGCCACCATGGCGAAGTCCCTCGGGCTCGGTGAGCTTCTCGGTCTAGCGCGCAATGAGCGTAGCATCGCCTATGGGCTGATCCTTTCCCGGGCCGTCCATCCGCTGCCCAAGCTCGCCACCACCAAGTGGTGGGGTGGCACGACGCTCGCCAGTGACCTGGGACTGGAAGATGCCGGCACCGGCGAGGCCCGCGCGGCGATGGGCTGGCTGGTCGAGTGCCAGGTGACGATCGAGACCTCCCTCGCCCCCGGCACCTGGGCAAGACGTCGAACCCTCCTGGCCTCGCCTGCTTCGACCACTCCTTCCTGGGTGGAAGGAACCCATAACGGACTCGCGGCCCCGGGGTACTCACGTGACAAGAAGCGTGGCATGGCCCAGATCGCCTACGGGCTTCTCACCGATGCTGGCGGCCGGCGGGTTGCGATCGGGGCATGATCACCCGTGCCCGGATCACGGCACTGCGTGAGGCAGGCGACCTCGGGTGGCTGGCATGCCTTCGTGCCCCACAGATCGCCGCCTTGGCCAAAGACGACGGTCCACTCCAGCTCTCCCTCTTTGATGAGACCGACCTGGCCGAGTTCACCCACCCCGACTACCCAGGAGAGCGCCTAATAGCGTGCTGGAGCCCTCTCTTGGCCGAAGAGCGCGGAGAAAGCGCCAAAAGCTGCTCGCGGCCACCGGAGCGGCACTTTCACCGATCATCACCGCAGTCGATGAAGGCCGCCTGGCCAGTGCCGGCAAGATCGGACTGCGTCTCGGCAAGGTGATCAACGAGCGCAAGGTGGCCGAGCACTTCAAGCTGTCCCTGGGCGAAGCCACCCTCACCAGGAACCACGACCGACTCCGGGGCCGCCTTGGACGGGATCTACGTGCTGCGCACCACGCTGACCGACGACCACCTTGATGCTCCAGGTGTGGTGAGCGCCTACAAAGACCTATCCCAGGTAGAGCGGGACTTCCGTCACATCAAGATCGACGACATCTACCCGCGCCCCATCCACCACCGCCTGGAGGAGCGGCTGCGCTCCCGTGTGCCCCTCTGCATGCTGGGGGACTATCTCGCCTAGCACCTGCGAAAAGTGCTCACCCCAGTAACCTTTGCCGGCCTTTGCTGGCGAGGCGCGACCGGTGCGCTACAACCCGGTCACACCCGCCGCGACCTCACCAGGGGCGAAGGCCAAGGAAGCCAGAGAGCGCAACGCCAATGGCGATGGCGATGGCGATGGCGATGGCGATGGCGATGGCGAACGGTGTTCGAACTCCTGGGCGTACCGGTGCCCCTCCGGCTCATGTAGCCAGTAGATCTCGCCCAGGCTTACTTATTTTCCCTGGCGGGGCGTAGGAAAGCTCGCCGAGGGGGTGTAACTTCGGGCTAGAGCAGCGCGGCGGCCTCTGTTCCGCCAGGTGAGCGAGACGGACCGGTCTACCGGTACCCCCCGACACTCCCGTGGGACTTCTCCAGGTCCTTGTATAGCTTGTAGGCATCGCCAGGCTCCATATCCTCATGGACTACCTTCGCGAGAGCCTCCAGCATTGCGACCGGTGCCGGCGACTGAAACACATTCCGGCCCATGTCGACGCCAGCCGCCCCCTCCTGGATGGCACGGTGAGCCATGGCGAGAGCCGCCTGCTCTGGCATTTTCTTCCCCCCTGCCACCACCACCGGCACCGGGCAACCCGCAACCACGCGTTCGAATCCCTCGTCGCAGTGGTACGTCTTCACGATCTGCGCCCCAAGCTCGGCACACATGCGTGTCGCCAATCCCAGGTAGCGGCTATCACGGTCCAAACCCCGACCCACCGCGGTCACGCCGAGGACGGGGATCCCGAAGCGATACCCCGCATCCACGAGACGGGTAAGGTTCTCCACCGACTGCGTCTCGAACTCCCCACCCACAAAGACCTGCACCGCTACCGCACTGGCGTTCATCCGGGCGGCATCCTCCATGTCCAGAGCCAATCGCTCGTTGGAGAGCTCGCGAAGGATGCTGGGGCCGCCGCTGGCCCGGATGACCAGTCCACCCCGATGCGACGGCGGTATCACGGACCGTAGGACCCCGCGCGTCAACATCAGCGCGTCGGCGCGCGGGGCGATGGGAACGATCGAGAGGTCGATCCGCTCGAGCCCGGACGTCGGCCCCTGGAAGTAACCATGATCGAAAGCCAGCATGACCGTCCTGCCTGTGGCCGGGTTGAAGATCCTTGCCAGCCGGTTCTTCATCCCCCAGTCGTACCCAGCCGATCCCTTCAAGAAAAACCCCTGATCCGGAGGGGGTATATGGACGAAAAACTCCTTCTCCTCAACGACGTCAACCTCTGGCATTTCGCTACCTCCTCTTCCCTGCAAGCTCATGGTCCCGCAACCCGCACTCCTTCTCACACCGTCCGCAAGATGACGAAACTGAACCGGCCCTCGACGAAGTAGGTGCGGCTATACATGATCGCGCGGGCGCCCCGATCGTAATGAACCTGGTCAAGCAGGAGATACAACGACCCCTCAACCGCGTTGGAGTTGTGAGCCGGCGGCACCCCGTCCACCGCATGAAGCTCGGCCATCGCTCGTGCCGGCTCTATCCCAAAGCGCCTGAACGTGGTGAATGTGCTCTCACTCCCGAGGCTCTCCGTCAGCGCGGGAGGGAGCATGTCGGCGGGAATGGCATCGAAGGAGTAGCCAACCACCTCGCCGTCCGCCATCCATGTCCGCTCCATCGAGACGACATGGCTGTCGCTGGCGATGCCAAGCAGGTTGGCCTCTGCCTCCGTAGGATACCGCGTCTCCTTCCAGTCAAGCACAGAGCCGCCGTGGTGGCCAAGCTCCCGGATAACCTCGGTCATCGATCGAAGCTCTTGCAATCCGGCCCGAAGCTGCCCGCCAAAAGTCGCCACGTAGGTGCCCGATCCGTGGCGGATGTCGACCAGCCCTTGGGCCGCCAGCGCCTGGATGGCGGAACGTACCGTCACTCGGGAGACCGCGAACTCCCGGCACAGCTCGTCCTCGGTAGGAAGGCGCTCCCCGACTGCCCACTCCCCCGCCAGGATGCGCCGGCGAAGCTCCTCCCGCACCACTACCCGAAGCGGGCGCAGCCTCACCGGGCGCAGGCCAGGCTCCGCCGCCCCATCAAAATTCCGACTCATCTTCGCCTCCTAGACCGGCCCAGCCTCCCGCAAGTGCCGGAGCCGTCCTCGGCACGGTTTCGCTTTCGACCGCCAGGCGCAGCCGGCGGTACCCACCTTCAACGCGCAGCTGGTACCTTGAAACGACCGGCTCCAAACCGCCGACCGACGAGCGGCCGCGCAATGGCGCATCGAATCCGACTTCGAGGCTACCCGCTGCCCCGACGGCATGGTGTTCACTGGACGTCATGTGTCTCCTCTGGGAGTACGACCCCCTTGCGAAGCAGGATGCACCCGTAAAGCTGCTCCTCTCCGGTAGCCAACACCGCAAACGACGATCGCGCCCTAGTGTAAAAACTCTGAGCCTCTAGCGCCTCGATCTCGAACGATCGCCCCGCGGCCTCCAGCGACATCTCGAAGGCTGCCGTTACCGAGGGCGCAAAGGTCGCCGGGCTCCCGCCCCGCGCCATCGCGGAGAACGGCGTCTTCCCCCACTGGTCCAGCGGGAAGACGGTCAAGATCGCCTTGACCGCGGCTACCAGGCCCGCGGAGGGCAGCCGTACCAGCCGGCTGGCCGTCGCCGATGCCGGGAAGTTCCGATCAACGACGGCCAGCTCATCCCCGTGGCCCATCGATGCCAGATGGTACAGGAGCGCGGGGCTCATCAGCGGATCAAGTCCCCTGAGCATCCGCCACCTCCAAGTCCGGCCACCGGTGGCCCACCATCGAATCACCACCCCCGTTCAGCATGTGGCACTCTCGACAAGCAGGCTGCCGATCTCGTCGACCATGCCTTCGATCCCGGGGGACCGGTGCCGCGCTACGGCCATCGTGCGTGCCGCGCGGAGCGCCCCGCGAGCAGCGCCAACGCGAACGGGCTCGCCCAGGGTCTCGATGTCGGAGACCTTTGCCAGCCCGACTATTCTCCGCGCGACCTTGGTCGCCGCGAAGCCCCAGCTGTCGACCTTCACCTTGTCCACGTACTGGCGCAGCGTAGCCGTCGTGAAAACCCGATCATCGCGAACCCCGGGCCAGAGGGCCTCGAACTCGCCGTAAAAGGAGTCCCAGGTCTCGCCGATCAATCCGAGGCACCAAGCCGCCCTCTCCCCCTCGCCGAGCGCAACAGCTCGTGCCGCGGCAAGGATGTAGTTAGCCCACAGGGCGCCAATGTCGAACCCTACGGGCCCGTAGAAGGCGAACTCCGGATCGATGACCTTGGTCGAGCGTTCCCGCCCATCGCCGGCCTCGCGAACCATGACCGATCCGGTGTGCAGGTCCCCGTGGATCAGAGCCTCGGCCTCGGTCATGAACTGCCACTTCAACCACCCAACCTCCCGGACCATGGCGGCGTCGTTGGCAAGCGCCTGCACGTCCTTGACGTTCTCCCGCAGCACCGAGTTTCGGGGTGAGCCCACATAGGGCTCCGAGAAGACCAGGTCCTCGGTGATGACCCGGAGCTCGGAGTTGATCGAACGCGCGAGCGCCGCACGCTCGGCCTCCGCGCCGAGCCCGAATGCCGAGGTGTGGAAGGCAAGGCGGGCCACGAACAGCCCGAGATCCGACGCAACTCCCTCGTGCCGCTCCCCGGCGTTGAGGGCGCTCCGCCAAACCTGATGATCCGATAGGTCCTCCAGAGCAACCACGAACAGCCGCGGGTCGAAGTGATAGAGCTTCGGCACCAGGTCGGGAGCGAACCCGGCATAGGTCCTCAAGGCCTCGGCCTCCCGCTGCGCGCGGTCCACGGGAAGCGGCCAGGAGGGCCCGACCAGCCGGACGTAGGGCAAGGCCTGCTTGAGGACCAGCCCCCGCCGGGCACGGTCCTTGAGTATGAACACCAGATTGAGGTTTCCGTCGCCGATTTCAGCCGCCTCCGCGAGGCTATCCCCGTCGATGATTCCCCTCAGGGGTCCCGTCGCACCCACGTAGGCCCCAACGGTCTCGAGCGTGAGCCGCCGGTAGCCGGACGCCGATTCCGTGTCCTTCATGTCACCTCCGTTCCGAAGCCGATCAACAACCGTTACCGCGGGAACGCGGACGCCACGCCACCGTCTACGGGGATCACGCTCCCGGTGGTACGGGACGACTCGTCCGACAGCAAGAAGACAACCGCGGCGGCGACGTCGCTGGTTCTCACCCGCCGGTGCAGCAGGTTCCTCTCCGCATAGAACTCGGCGAGGCCGCCCTCCGCAACGCCGTGCGCGGCCGCCCTCTCGCTTGCCAGCGAACCCGACCAGAAACGCGAGTTGTCGAAGACGGCATCGGGATTTATGGCGTTCGCGCGAATACCCGCCTCGCCTCCCTCCAGCGCCGCGATCCGCATCAGCTGCACCATGCCCGCCTTCGAGACCGAGTAACCGCCGAACCCTGCCCCAGGTCCGAACGCGTTCTTGCTGGCAATGTAGACCAGCGATCCCCCGATGCCCTGCGCTCGCAGCGCCCTCATCGCCCCTCGGGTCAGAAGAAATGCCGAGGTCAGGTTGACGTCAAGCGCTCTGCGCCACTCGCGGACGCCAAGCTCCTCCAACCTCCCGCTCACTCCAATCCCCGCATTCACTACGGCGCCGTCAAGACCTCCGAACCGCTGCACGGCGGTAGCCACCACTCCCGACACCACCCCCTCGTCCGCGAGGTCACCCGTGACCGGCGCGAGTTCAGGGAGGCCAGCCTCCTCGAACTCGCGCGCGAGCGACTCGAGCAGCTCCCCGTTGAGGTCGGCTGCCACGACGCTCGCACCCTGGCTGGCAAGCTCGCGCGCGACCGTGCGACCGATTCCCGAGGCCGCCCCGGTGACGATGAATATTCGGCCTCCCAGCCTCCCGGGCGCTGGCCTGTCCTTCAGTTTGGCGAGTTCAAGGGGAAACTTCGACCACTCGAAGAGCGTGGCGTCATCCAGGCCATCGACCTTGCCGAATGCCGCGATTGCCGCACCCGCGGTCGCGTGCGTGTGCAGGGCGACTTCGGCCCTTTGTCGGGCCTCGCGCTCGGTCGACCCCGTCACAATGGCGCCGATCCCAGGCGCGAGCAGGACGCGGGGAGTCCGCTCTCCGAGCAGCTCGCCCCGCTTCTCCAGCTCATCCTCCCCCGGTCCCGCGAAGCTGGCGAATCGCTCCCCGTAGGCGTCGATGGCAGCCAGTGCCGACCCGATGTCGCGGGGATCGGCTACCGCACACGACCACGGCCCGATCCAGAGCACGTGGTCCGCGCTGGAGACGCCCGCGCGAACGATATCGCCAAGGTCCGCGCGATCCGAGATCTCGCGAAGGCGGCGATCCACCACCACCACCCGGTGGCCGCGCTCGCACAGCCGGCCCCGGACCGCAAGGAGGAACCGCTCCTCCTCGACCGCGGTAAGCTCCGTCGCCTCCAGCGGGATCGCCGCCGCGGCACCGGCTGCGGCTAGATGCCGCTGCGCGCGCCCGATCGCCGTCTCGATCCTCCGGAAGCAGCGTTCCGGATCGTCATCCCATGCGACCAGCCCATGGTGGGCTAGCGCGACTCCGTCGTAGCTGGCTAGGCTCCGCACCTGTCTCGCCAGATCCAGGCCGGGTTGCACCCAGCCGAGCCAAGCAAAGCGCTCGCCGAGAATCTCGGTGACCCGCCTGCCCCCGTCCGCATGATTCGCAATCGCGCAGATAGCATCGGCGTGAACGTGGAATACGAACCCGGCGGGCATCAAGGCGTGCATCAGGCTCTCGACGGACGGCCGCGGGCCAGACGGCTGGATGACCGCTCCTTCGACCACAACCCTAGCCGCGGCATCGTCTGGCACCTCCGTCGCTCCCTGTACCCGGAGTCGCTCCAGATCAAGCGTTGCGAAGTCGGCAGCGACTGCCTGTCCCATGTCGATCCCCGAGCCCTTCACCCACAGGACCTGGCGCTCGCGACCGAGAGCGTCCCGGGCAACGCCCTTCATCGACGTGTTCCCGCCCCCGGCGACCGTCCAGGATGGCTGGGAGGCCAGTCGGCGGGTCCAGCCAGCCAGCACGTCAAGGTCAAAGCCGTCTGCGGATGCACCGGTCATGGCGCGGTTACCTCCTGCGCAGGCGCCGGCACCTCGCCGGTGGCGACCTCGAGAACACGCTCCTCGGTTACGAGGGCACTCACCAGCCTCCCCGGCGTCACGTCGAAGGCGGGATTGTAGCCCCGGCTGCCCTCGGGCGCAACCGGTACGCCTGCCCAAGAGAGCACCTCGGCCTCCGAGCGGTATTCGATTGGGATGAAATCTCCACTCGGCGTGGCCACGTCGACGGTGGACTCCGGGGCCGCGACTACGAAGGGGATCTGGCCTTCGCGCGCCGCAAGGGCAACCGCGAGCGAGCCGATCTTGTTTGCGGTGTCACCGTTGGCGGCGATGCGGTCCGCGCCAATGATGGCCACATCCGCCTTGCCCGAGAGGATCGTGCTTGCCGCGGCCGCATCGGCCTGCACGAAGTGAGGGATCCCCTCCCGGCCAAGTTCGAAGGCCGTCAACCGAGCACCCTGCAGCAGGGGTCTGGTCTCGTCCACGTACACTACCCCGAGCGCCCCTCGCCGGTGGAGCTCCCTGACGATCCCGAGGGCGGTTCCCCAGCCAGTCGTCGCCAGCGCCCCCGTGTTGCAGTGGGTAAGCACGTTGACCGGCCGGTTCCGAACTCGGGAGAGTATCCAATCCGCACCGAGCCGGCCGATCTCGTGATTGTTCGCCTCGTCCTCTGCTATGAGCTTCAATGCCTCGCCGATCACCGCGGCCTCGCCAAGCTCGACCATCCCCGCTACCGCGTCGACCCCCCAAGCCAGGTTCCGTGCGGTCGGCCGGGCGTTGCGCAGCCGGTCCAGGGCGCTGGAAAACGCCTCTACGTCCCAGCCCTCGCGTTCACGCTGCTGCATGGCGACCGCAACACCGAGCGCGCCCACCGCTCCAAGCGCCGGTGCGCCACGTACGCTGAGCCGCTGGATCGCTTCAACAAGGCTGTCGATATCGCTAATCTCCAGGTAAGTCATCTCTCCTGGAAGCGCCGTCTGATCGATCAGGCGGATCGCCTTCCCGGTCCACGAAACTGGTCGGAGCTCTTCTCGCATCCTCTGCCACACCCTCCTACTTACTCGTATTCCATCTCAAGCTCGCCTTCATTCCAACTCTGAAAGCCTTGATCTCCCCGCGCGTTCTGCCGCAGCAACGCTCCCTAGGGCGCCGGAACTCCCCGCCTCCTGGCAATCCTCCCTCGAAGCAGCCACGATCCGGTGGGCTGGCTCCTACCACCCACCGAGAACGTCAGGATCAGCGCCAGCATGAGGAGCAGACCATAGGTCGTGTCCTCCGCATAGTAGGGGACGTTGAACATCGTCAACCCGTTGATCACGACCGACACGAAGAGCGCTCCGAACACCGTCCCCTGAACCGATGGCCTCTTGAGGCCCAGGAAGGCATAGGCGATAAGCGCCGCGGCAACGCACTCGAGCAGGTACGGGCTCCCCGCGTTAACCTGGCCGTTGCCCAGCAGCCCGAGGAGCATCACGCCCGCCACTCCCCCCAGGAGGCCCGAGAGCAGGTAGGCTGCGGCGCGGTAGCGGTTCACCGGAACTCCGGCAAGGCGAGCAGCCTCCCGGTTGATGCCGAGGGCGTACATGGTCCTGCCGAAGCGGCTTAGCTCCAGAAGGACGAAGACGGCCACCACCGTGGCGGCAAGGATCACCACCAAGCCCGGGATCCCGAGCCCGATCGTCCCGTTTCCGATCCAGTTGAAGACCGCCCCCATCGCCCCTGGCGCCGTGCGCCCGTTGGCTAGCGTCATCCCGGGTGCGATGTTGTTGCCCCCGGCGATCACGAGCGCCAAGCCCTGGAAGACGAACATCGTTCCAAGGGTGGCGATCATGTCGGGGACCTTCCCCTTGACAATCAGCAGCGCATTCACACCGCCGATCAGGAGGCCCGTGGCAAGGCAAGCGACCAGCGCGACTACCGCGCCCGAGTTGAACTCGACAAGAAAGATCGCGCCGACCATGACGACGAAGCTGATGTTGGATCCGATCGACAGGTCCCAGCCGCCCACCGCAAGCGAAAAAGTCACCCCTAGCGCCGCCACAACCACGATCGCCATCGACTCCAGGATGACCCAGATATTGCTCATAGACCCAAAGGCTGGCAAGAGCATCCAGAATCCAACCATCATCGCCAGAAACACGCTGACAAGGCCGTATTTCAAGCTCATCTGCGAAAGCATGAGCTTCCGATCGGAGTGCCGCCGCTCGCGAGAGATCCCCGCCGGCATCGATGACCGTTCCTCCAACGTGGTGTCACTTTCTGGTGTTTGCACGTTCATGACTCCCCCTCTACCGTCCCGGTAGCGCCTGCTTCGCGGTCGCCGGTGGATGCGATCGCTCTCCCTACGCTGCTCAACGTGTCGTCGCCAACCGGACCCTCCCACGCGACCCGCCCGTCCACCAGCACCATCACCCGATCGGCAACCTCGACAACCTCCCGCGGATCCGAGGATGCCACCAGTATCGCCTTCGAATGCTCCCTCGCGAACCACCTCAACTGGGCCCCTATGTCGCCACGCGCGCCGATATCGACGCCGGTAAACGGCTCGTCCAGCACCAGCACGTCGACCCCTTCCGCAAGCCACCGCGTCACGATCACCTTCTGCTGGTTGCCCCCGGAGAGGAAGTCGACCGCAATATCGGAGCGGCCTCCCCGCACGTCGAAACGGTCCATCAGATCCTCGCCGGCACGCGCCTCCCTTCCCGCGTGTACGAGCCCGTGCCGGCAGAATCGCTTCAGGAAGGGGATCGTCCGGTGCCGCCTGACCGACCACCCGGGAAAGATGGCCGATCGGGTCCGATCCTCCGGAACGAACCCGATCCCTGTCGCGATAGCGGCGGCGATTCCCGAGCCCTGAAGCGGTTGCCCGCGATGCGATACCTCCCCGCTAGCAAGCGGGCGAACGCCGACAAGCTGCTCTAGGAGCTCGGTCTTTCCCGCTCCGACCAGGCCGGTAAGTCCGAGAACCTCGCCGTAATGGACGGAGATGTGCACCTCCGGTCCTTGCGGGTGGGGACGAATGCCCACACCTTCGAGCGCCACTTCTCCGGCCCTCGTCGAGCCTTCCACCGCAGTTGGTGCCGTGCGGTCCGACCCGGAGAACCCGCCCCCGAGTCGAGCCGCGCTCACCCTTGCCTCGCCGATGATTCCCATCGCCATCCGCCCCACGTCCAGCAGGGCTCCGTCCCGCGCCTCGAGCCTGTCCACCACCACCCCGTCGCGGAGAACGAACACGCTGTCGCAGATCTGGCTAACCTCGCCCAACCTGTGCGAGACCACCATCACCGCCACGCCCTGGTCGCGCAGGTGCCGAAGCCGTTCGAACAGGACGCCCGCCTCTCGCTCCGACAAGCTGGCAGTAGGCTCGTCCAGGATCATCACGCTCGCTTGTTGGGCGATTGCGCGCGCCAGGACGACCTCTTGCCTCTCCGCCACGCTGAGATCGTCGATAGATCTCTCCGGGTCGAAGCTGAAGAGATGGCTCCCCAGCATCTGGGATGCGGCGGACTCGAACCACGCTCGGCTCACCAGCACCGGGCACTGCTTCCCCGCCAGCGCGTCAAGCATAAGGTTCTCTGCAACGCTCCTTCCCGGGAGCAAGCCAAGCGCGACATTCTGGTGGACCACCTCGATGCCGCGCCGCTTCGCATCCCGCGGTCCCGCGAAGCTGACCTCGTTCCCGTTCCAGCTCAACCGCCCGCGACTCGGCCGCTCGGCGCCGCAGAGGATCCGGATCAGGGTCGACTTCCCCGCTCCATTGCTCCCGACAAGGCCGGTTATGCGGCCGCCGTGAAGCTCCACCGAGCAGCCGTGGAGGACCTCTGCGCTACCGTAGATCTTGCCGATCCCCTCACCAGCGAAGTGAACCATTCCCGGCTACACCCGAACCCCTGGTCCCCCGCCGGCTGTCGGGGGACCGACGCTCCCGTGCTCCCGTGTCACAGGCACGCGTGTTCCGACTTCATGTACGGTGCGCACGCAAGGTTGCTCGTCGTCAGAGTCGGGAAGTACTTCAGCAGTTGCGAGGAGGCGGTCACGTGATGGGAGAGCAGGAACGAGCTAGTGATCAGTACCGGCGGTATGTAGACATGGTGGCTTATCTTGCTCCCCATGGCCGCCATCACCACCGTCCGAAGGGCTACCGCGCCGTCGGTGTACGCGTAGCTGGCGCCACTTGCGATCCACGGGCTGTTCGCGGCCGTCATGATGCCGATATCGGTCGTCGAGGTGTCCGCCCCGAAGATCTTCACCGTGCTCTGCCTCCCGAGGTGGTTGACCGCGATCGTCGCACCCTGAGCGAACGCGTCGTAGGGGGCGAAGATGGCCTTGACGTTCGGGTTCGCGAGCAGGGCCGCCTCGACCTCCGAGGCCACCGTGGTCACCGTGGTCGCATTCAACTCGCCGACATGGGCCACCTGGTGGACGCTGGGATGGGACGCCAGGTACGCCTGCCAGACCCCGTTCCTGACATCGAGCGGGTAGATACCACCAACGTTGATATAGATCACGTCCCCGCTGCCATGTATCCAGTCGTTCAGCTGACCGATGGAGAGCTGCGCGATCACAGCGTCCTTCTGGTGCACCTGGTAGACACCCGGGTTGCTCGGCTGGATCCCGTAGGACGCAACCTTGACCCCGTGGCTGATGGCCTGGTCTATGACCGGGTTGAGGGTCGGGTTGTACCCCCAGCCAACGAGCATTCCCTGCACCCGACCTATGTCATCGCGCACGTACAGCGATTGCGTCGCCTCATCGGCATTGGCACCCGCGAAGTCGAGCGATATCCCGAGCGCGGAAGCCTCCGCCTTCACACCCCGCGCCCACGTGCTGAAGAACGGTCCTGTCGAGTCGTACATGACGACCCCAACGGTAAGCTTGTGCAGCTTCTGAACCGTGCTCTGTGACTTGCTTGAAGCGGACGTTGACCCGCAGGCTGCCAGCAAGGCCGCCGCGGCGACCGAAGTTGCCCACACTCTAGACTTCATTACGACCTTCCCCCTTTGTATCCGGATACGCCTATCCATAACCGTTACTCCCCCATTTCCCGTGTTCACCGGATCATTGCCCTCGAAACTCGGGCAAGTTTCCCCGGATTCCTTGCCTCTCTGTTACGCCCTCATTCCCCTGCACCTATCTCTCAATGACATGAGAAACCTCGTCTCTGATCCGCTTGACGTTGATGGCCAGATCGCCCCGGTGAAGGCCGCCACCGATCAGGAGGGCGAACTCGCGGCCGTAAAGCTCAACGAGCTCGCCCACGCGCTCGACCGCCATCCCGCCACCCACGACCGGCAGCAGCTCGCGGAGTCCGCCCATCGGCGATGCGGCCTCGACTGCGATCGATTCGCACTCCTCCCTGGTAAACGCGAACCGGCCGCCATGGCCCGGGAAGATCGACATGTCGGCTCCCGCGAGGCGCATGAGCGTCGCGAACAGGACTCCGTGGGCAACTCCACCTTCAGGATGGGTGGCGAACGAGCCAAGGAAGGCTGGGTGCGCCATCACCGGCAAGCCCAGCGCATCGTCCACAGCCAGAGCCCTCATGGCGTCAAACCCGCTAAATCCCGGTATGACTAGCAGGCCTGAGGCGCCCGCCTCCTTCGCAAATCGTGCCCGTTCGAAAAGCTGATCCGCCGGTGCATTCACGCACGGAAAGTAAAGGACCCGGAGCCCCGTTGCTTCGCAGGCCTTGGTGACCGCCGTCGCGCATGCCTCCACGCGAGCCTGGAAGGGCGCGAACGGCTGGTTCGCCAGCCCATGGTCGTCCTTGATGATATCGACCCCCGCTCGCACCAGGGTGCCGGACATCTCCGCGAGACTCTTGACATCGAGGCCCATCGGCTTGAGCGCGGTAGCCAGCAGCGGCCGATCTGGCACGCTTACGAGGTCCCGGAGGCCATGCCGACCAAATCTTGGCCCTCCGAAGGACGCCAGGAGGTCGGCAGGCAGCTCGACGCCCGTGAGGCGCACGCCTGGAAGAAGGGAGCAGTTCCCGAAGAGAACGTTAAGCAGCTGAGGCAGCTCGCCACCGGCGACCTCCACCGCGTAGCTGACCGTGGCCGACGTCGCCGTCGGCCCCACCGGCTCGATCGCCTCGACCCTGCCCACGACGTGCTTCCCGACATCCGTTCCCCGCACCAGGTCGGCGGGAAACTCGATAGTCTCCTCGACCGCCAGAGCGCCGGCCCGCTCGGGAACGGTGGCAGGGTCGCCGAAAATCTGGTATCGGGCCGCGAACCGGACCCCCGACGTCTCGACGCGGCAGTTCCAGTCGATCACAGCGAGTCCTCCGCGTTCACCGGCCTGCTGGCCGCGCCGAAGCCGAGGTCCATGCGGAGGCGGTCGAGGTCGCTGGGGACGATCCCGGTAGGGGACCCCAGCAAGGATTCGACCGCCCGGAGGATTCCGCTGGCATCCAGCCCGTACTCGGCCAGGAGGTACTGCCGGCTCCCTCCGTGCGCGTAGGTATCGCCAATGCCGACCCGGACGAGCCGCTTTCCGGCCGCCCCTTCCGCCATCACCTCCGCAACCGCGGAGCCGAGACCCCCGACGACTGTGTGGTTCTCCACCGTCACCACGCCCACTCGAGCCCGCGCGGCGCTGGAGAGGATCTGCGGGTCACCAAACGGTTTGTGCGTCGAGATGTGCAGGTGGCGAACGCCGATGCCCGACTCGGCAAGCGCGCGCGCCACAACCATGGCGTGCTCGGTTTCGATGCCCGCGCTGAAGATCGTCACGTCATCGCCGTCGCTCAGCACCCGAGCCCTGTCGAACTCGAGGGGATCACTCGCAGGAAAGAGCCGGGGTACGTCACCGCGCAGCATGCGCAGGTAAACCGGACCGGGTACGGACTGGGCGACATCGAGGACCGTCTCCACGTCGGTCGCGTCCCCGACCTCCAGCACGGTCATGTTCGGCGTCGCCCGCATGATGGCGATATCTTCTATCGCCTGGTGGGTGGCACCCCCCGGCGTTGTCAGGCCGGGAAGGAACCCGACTAGGCGGACACGGAGGTTGGGATAAGCGATCGACATCGCCAGCTGGTCGTAGGCCCTGCGGTATAGGAAGACCGAAAAGGTGTGGACGAACGGTGTATACCCCTCCCTGGCGAGCCCGCCGGCGAAGCTCAAGAGATTCTGCTCGGCCATCCCCAGCGAGAAGAACCTGTCGGGATAGGTGTCCCGCCAGAGTCCAACTTCGCAAGAGTTGGTAAGGTCGGCCGTAAGCACTACCACCTCGGGCTTGTCCTTTGCCCATGCGATGAAGCTCTCCACGTGGGGTCGTGACAC
This sequence comes from Actinomycetes bacterium, assembly GCA_021784675.1. GTDB lineage: Bacteria > Actinomycetota > Acidimicrobiia > Acidimicrobiales > Acidimicrobiaceae > JAKARV01. The sequence continues at coordinate 12,428 of JAJYHR010000081.1, read as the reverse complement.
CACTTCGAAACTCACCCCAGCATCTCCTGGTACGCGATCTCGTAGGGACGCCGATCCTCGCCACTCGCCAGCCGGACCGTATGCAGCATCTTCCGCTTACTGAGAGCCGGAAGTCCCCTCGTTGGATCCGTCCTCGCGATGACGACAAGCGGACCCTCGGCCGGACCAGACAACGCCTCCTCCAAGGCGACGACGTCGTGCCCGTCGACCTCCCGGGCATACGCGCCGAACGCCCGGACCCGCTCACCGAGGGGTTCGATTCCGAGCACGCCGGAGATCCGCCCGTCACACTGCTGGCCGTTGGCATCTACCACAACACGCAGGTTTCCCAGGTTGTAAAAGGACGCGCTAGCCAGCGCTTCCCAGGTCTGCCCCTCCTGGAACTCGCCATCGGAAAGGAACACCCAGACTCTTCCGGACTCTCCCCGGGTCTTTCGCGCCGTGGCGATTCCCGCCGCCTGGCTCAGCCCTTGACCAAGCGAACCGGTCGTGACTTCGAACCCTGGGGAGTGCTCGGCTCCGATCATGTCAAGCGTGGAGCCGTCGCGATTGAAGCTTCGTAAGGCTCTCTCGGGTAACCGCCCAACCTCGATCAGCGCGGCATAGAGCGGCAGCGCGTAGTGCGCCGGTGAGAACACCAACCGGTCCAACCGCGGGTCCGCGGCACCGTGAACCCACCTTCCCAGCCCGGCAGGGGCTCCACCACGCCCGGGAACGCCCGGGAACGTCTCGGCCCATCTGGACGGCTCCGGGGCCCCAAGCATCAGGATCCGCGCGTACAGCAGCGCCAGGATCTCCGCGGACGAGCAAGCCTGCGACAGATACCCCTCACCCTCGGCAAGTACGTGCTCAAGAACCCTTCGCCGGATTCCCGCCGCAATGCCGTGGGTCCGCGCCACCCATCCCTGCTCCGTCACAGATCCCTCTTGCTCTCCACTCGCGGACTCGTCCCCGAGACCACTCCTCCGAAGGACGGCTGTGCCCCTTGCTCCCGGTAACCTTGAGAAAGTTGTATGACGTCCTACTACTTTGCCCGACATTAGCAACTGCCTCAGGCATTGTCAATCACCCGTGCCACAAAATTTCCCCGCGGAGATCTCGAAACTTCCGCCGCCACCCTGCCGCCAGGCAGAGCAGCCCAACCGGCACGTGTTCGACCATCGCGGACGCTCAGCCCTAGCAAGCGGCCTTCTCGAAGCGGAACGCGCGCTGCCTTCTCGAACATTCCTTACGACCGATAATGGGCATCCTGGAGACGGCTGACGGAGCCTCCAGCAGTGGCGTCAGCGATCCTCCGGGTTTACGGAGTCGATCTCCCGAGACTGGAATTGACACAACCGGTCGGCTGGTCGGAATCCAATCACGACGCGCGGCACGATCCATCGCGCCTGCCGCAGGAGAGCCACGATCTCGTGGCCCGAGGGCAGATGGGCGGCGTCTCCCGACCAAACCTGCTTGCTACCGGCCCGCCGCGGCATCAGCAAGAATCAACGAGGCGAAGGTGCACGCTCTCCTCATTCCGACCGGCGTTTTCGTATATCCCCGAACCGAAGGCGGCGAGGCCGCCGGCGGAGCCGTGCCCGGGGGAGAATGTGAAGCCGGACTCCATTGGAGTGGCGGCCTCGCACCGTCCTCCAAGAGTGTGAACGAGGTCTCCCCCGCGGGATGACGGGACTTGCGGTCGTTGACCTCGCGGCACGCTGGTGAAACACCCCCGACCCGGCACGCCGGCCCCGCTCTGCACCGGGACCGCCCCGGGCAGCGGCGCTGCTCTGAGTGCTACCGGTCCTCATCTTCGGGCCACCTGAGGCCGCCGGAAGTGGCGCGGAACTCTTGGCAAACGGCGCGCCTCGAGCACGGCTGGTCCCTCATCCCTGCAACCTGCGCCTGGTCCTTGCAGAGACGGAATCACACCAGGGGGCCTGCACGGAACCCCTGGTGCGATGCTTTCCGAGTTACTTCGACAGCACCCCGTGCGGATCCAGCACGAACTTCTTCGCTGGCGGATCCGAACGTCAAGAACGCCACCTTACGGCTACCGCTTGAATTCGGAGTGGTGGCGGCTTGGCGAGGCCACACTCCGCCGCATACCGGGCGGGCGACCCCGCGCCGCTGGCATGGTGGCTTGCTGGGCTCAACCCACCGCAAGCGGCCTCGCCGAAGTATCGATAGGCGCCGGAAGCTCGGTCTCCTTGCAGAGGTAGCTATCGACCGCCCTCGCCACCGAGCGCCCCTCGGCTATCGCCCACACGATCAGCGACTGGCCCCTCCTGGCGTCTCCGGCGGCGAAGACCCCGGGAATGCCGGTCTGCCAGGAGGAGTCGACCGCGATCGTGCCGGCCGGCGTCCGCTCCAGCCGCCCTGCAGGATCGATCCGGTCGAGCTCGGGGCAGATGAAACCCATGGCAAGCAGGACCAGATCGCCCTCGATCTCCTCCTCCGTGCCCGGGATCTGCACCGGTTGGCCACCCTCCATGGCTACCCCAACCGTCCTCAACGCTCTCACCCAGCCGGCATCGTCGGCCTCGAACCCGACCGTTAGCCGGGCGTACCGGCGCTCTCCCCCCTCCTCGTGCGCGGAGGAGGTCCTGAACAGCATCGGGTAGGTCGGCCACGGCTGCGAAGCGGGCCGCTCCAGCGGGGGCTGCGGGAGGAGCTCCAGCTGGACCACGCTGGCCGCCCCCTGACGGAGCGCCGTACCCAGGCAGTCGGCTCCGGTATCACCGCCGCCGAGGATCACCACGCGCCGGTTCTCCGCGGTGACCATGCCAGCGGGCGGTGCTCCGAAGACCGCCCGGTTCGCGCCGGGGAGGTAGTCCATCGCGGCCAGGATCCCTTCCGACTCGCGGCCCGGCACCGGAAGATCGCGGGGGATGGTCGAGCCCAGAGCGAGGACTACAGCATCGAACCTGCCCCTCAGCTCCTCGAGGGTGGCATCGCGCCCGATCTCGGCACCGACTACGAAGGTGGTGCCCTCCTCCTCCATCTGAGCTAGCCGGCGATCGAGAACCCACTTCTCAAGCTTGAACTCGGGGATGCCGTATCTGAGAAGGCCGCCCGGACGGTCGGCGCGCTCGAAGACGGTCACGGCGTGCCCAGACCGGGTAAGCTGCTGGGCTGCGGCAAGCCCGGCCGGACCCGATCCCACGATCGCCACGCGGTAGCCGGTGAGCACGGTCGGGGGTAGCGGCTGATCCCAGCCGTTCTCGAAGCCGCTCTCCGCGATGGTCTTCTCGATGAGCTCGATCGCCACCGGATCCCGGTTGATCCCGAGGACGCACGCCGACTCGCACGGAGCCGGGCACAGCCGCCCGGTGAACTCGGGAAAGTTGTTGGTCGCCAGCAGCCGCTGGGAGGCCGCGCGCCTGCGGTCACTGCCGAAGAGCTCGTTCCACTCGGGGATGATGTTCCCCAGCGGGCAGCCGCCATGACAGAACGGGATCCCGCAGTCCATGCACCGCCGCGCCTGCTCCACCACGGCGCCGCTGTCGAGAGGCTCGTACACCTCGCGCCAGTCCTCCAGCCGCCTCCCGACCGGACGCCTCGGCGGGACCAGGCGCGAAAACTTCATGAATCCTCTGGGGTCAGCCGGCATCCACCAGCTCCTTTCCCGATGCGAGCAGCTCCGCCTTCCGCGCCCTCTCGACCTCGAGCACCCGCTTGTAGTCGCGCGGGAAGATGCACACGAATCGCTCGATCTCCTCCTCCCAGCGGGACAGGATCCTCGCCGCGGTCTCAGAGCCGGTGACCTCGCAATGCCGGTTGAGCAGCCTGTAAAGCGTCTCGACCTGGCTGTCGCCTACCGGTTCGATATCGACCATCTCCCGGTTCACCTTGGCAAGCAACTCCGGCGCGGGATTGTAGAGGAAGGCAGTCCCGCCGGACATGCCGGCCGCGAAGTTCCTGCCGATGCGCCCGAGCACCACGACGGTGCCTCCGGTCATGTACTCGCACCCGTGGTCGCCAACTCCTTCGACCACGGCACTCGCCCCGGAGTTTCTGACGGCGAACCTCTCGCCGGCTACGCCACGGACGTAGAGCTCACCCCGCGTCGCCCCGTACAGGGCGACATTGCCGATGATTATCGCCTCCTCCGGTGTGAAGGCGGCGGTGGCGTGAGGGCGGATGAAGATCCGGCCGCCGGAGAGGCCCTTGGCTACGTAATCGTTTGAATCCCCGACCAGCTCCATGGTGATCCCCGCCGGGAGGAAAGCGCCGAAGCTCTGCCCAGCCGAACCCGAGAGCGAGATGCTCACCGTATCCTCCGGCAGCCCGGCACTGCCAAAGCGCCTGGTCAACTCGTAACCCAGCGTGGTCCCGACCGCCCGATCGGTGTTGCTCACCGGCAGGTTGATCGAGACCGGCTGCCCCCGCTCGAGGGCGGGCTCCGCCAGCTCGATGAGCTTCCGGTTGAGCGAACCCTCGAGGATATCCTGTTGCGCCCGGACGTTCCTGCGCTCCTGACCGGGCCACGGCTCGACCAGCGCGATCACCCGCTCCAGCTCCAGGCTCCGGGCGGCTGGATCATCCGCCACCTCCAGCAGATCGCTCCGCCCGATCGCCTCGTCCAGGCTCCGGAGACCGAGCCGGGCCAGGTACTCGCGAACCTCGCCGGCCAGGAACTGGAAGAAGGTCTCCACAAACTCGGGCTTGCCCGAGAAGCGGGCCCTCAGCTCCGGATTCTGGGTGGCGATGCCCACCGGGCATGTGTCCAGGTGGCAGGCCCGCATCATGATGCACCCCGACACCACCAGCGGAGCCGTCGCAAAGCCGAACTCCTCCGCTCCGAGAAGCGCAGCCACGATCACATCGCGAGCCGTCTTCAGCTGCCCGTCTACCTGCACCACCACCCGATCACGCATCCCGTTGGCGAGCAGGGTCTGGTTCGCCTCGGCAAGCCCGATCTCCCACGGCCCGCCGGCGTGCTTGAGCGAGGTCAGCGGGGCGGCTCCGGTACCGCCGTCGGCCCCCGAGATCAGGATCACGTCGGCGTGAGCCTTGGCGACACCGACCGCGATGGTTCCTACCCCAACCTCGGATACCAGCTTCACGTGCACCCGGGCCCTCGGGTTCGACGACTTGAGGTCGTAGATGAGCTGGGCCAGATCCTCGATGGAGTAGATGTCGTGGTGCGGCGGCGGCGAGATCAGCCCCACCCCGGCGGTAGAGTGCCTGGTCTTGGCGATCCACGGGTACACCTTCTCCCCCGGAAGCTGCCCGCCTTCGCCAGGCTTTGCGCCCTGCGCCATCTTGATCTGCAGATCGTCAGCGTTGACCAGGTACTCGCTGGTCACCCCGAACCGGCCCGACGCAACCTGCTTGATCCGGGAACGCCGGTCGAGCCCATCCTCGCCGGCAACAAAGCGCTCCTCATCCTCTCCGCCCTCGCCGGTGTTCGAGCGCCCGCCGATCCGGTTCATGGCGATGGCCAGGGTCTCGTGTGCCTCCTTGGAGATGGATCCGTAGGACATCGCCCCGGTAGAGAAGCGTGCCATGATCGCGCTTACCGGCTCGACCTCCTCCAGCGGCACCGGAGGAAGCACGCCCTCGCGAAGTCCGAGAAGGCCGCGAAGGGTAGCCACCCGCCTCGACTCCGAGTCGACCAGCTGGCTGTAGCGCTTGAAGACGTCCAGCCGCTTCTGTCTGGTCGCGTGCTGGAGCAGGAAGACCGTCTCCGGGTTGAACAGATGGAACTCGCCATCGCGGCGCCACTGGTAGTTGCCTCCGGTCTCGAGAGGAAGGAAGCGCTGCTCCTCGTCCCGGTCAAAGAACGCCCGGCGGTGGTGGTGCAGGACCGCCTCGGCGATCTCGTCGATTCCGTCGCCCCCCAGCGGCGACGGCGTACCGGGAAAGTACTCGTCGATGACCTGGCGCGAGAGCCCGACAGCCTCAAAGACCTGGGCACCGGTGTAGGAGGCGACGGTGGAGATCCCCATCTTCGACATCACCTTGATCACGCCTTTGGTCGCGGCCTTCACGTAGTTGCGGATCGCCTTCAGAGGGGGGATATCGCTGACCTTGTCCTCACGGAGGAGGTCGACCACCGAATCGAAGGCCAGGTACGGATTCACGGCCGCGGCGCCGAACCCGATAAGGGTAGCGAAGTGGTGAACCTCGCGGGCATCCCCGCACTCGACCACGAGCCCTGCCCGCGTTCGAAGCCGCGTCCTCACCAGGTGGTTGTGGACGGCGGAGACCGCCAGCAACGAAGGAATCGGAGCCCGGTCGGCGTCGGCGTGGCGATCGGAGAGCACGATGACCGAAGCTCCCGACCCGATCGCCTCCTCCGCCTGCCTCCGGATCAGATCGAGCGCCTCCCGGAGACCATCGCCCCCACGCTCGGCCGGGAAGAGCATGTCGATGACGTAGGCACGCAGATCCACGTTGGTGCCGTCCTCGTCGATATAGATCAGCTTTGCGAGCTCGTCGTTGTCGATGATCGGATTGGGAAGGTGGATCTGGCGCACCGAAGACGGGTCGGGGGAGAGCAGGTTCCCCTCCGGACCGATGGTCCCACCCGCCGACGTGACCAGCTGTTCGCGGATCGCGTCGAGCGGCGGGTTGGTCACCTGCGCGAACTGTTGGGAAAAGTAGTTGAAGAGCGGGACCGAGCGCTCGGAGCGGACCGCTAGCGGGGTATCGGAACCCATCGACCCCAGCGGCTCCGCTCCCCCCAGAGCCATCGGCGAGAGGATAATGCGGATCTCTTCCTCGGAGTATCCAAAGAGTTGCTGGCGCGCCACCACCGAGGCGTGCTGGGGAACCAGCATGTACCTCGGCGGCAGCCTTTCGATCTCGAGGAGCTGCTCCGAAAGCCACTCGCCCCAGGGCTCGGAGGTGGCCAACTCCATCTTCACCGCCCGATCGTCCAGGATCCTTCCCTGGGCGGTGTCGACCAGGAAGATCCTCCCCGGCTCCAGGCGCCCCTTCTCCACCACCCTGGCGGGATCGATATCGATCACGCCCACCTCGGAGGCCATCACTACCAGGCCGTCGCTGGTCACCCAGTAGCGCGCCGGGCGCAGGCCGTTCCGATCGAGCACCGCTCCTACCACCGTCCCGTCGGTGAAGGCGACTGCGGCCGGACCGTCCCAAGGCTCCATCAACGACGAGTGAAACCGGTAGAACTCCCTCAGCGCGGGATCCATGCCGTCGTTGTTCTCCCAGGCCTCGGGGATCATCATCATGATGGCGTGGGCCATCGACCGCCCGGTCATGCTTAGCAGCTCGAAGACCGCATCGAGGGAGGCGGAGTCCGACTCCCCCCGCTCGATGATCGGCAGGATATCGCCGATATCTCCCGGGACTGAGGGGTGGGCGAGCAGCGACTCCCGGGCGGTAATCCAGTTCCGGTTTCCGCGAATGGTATTGATCTCACCGTTGTGGGCGACCATGCGGAATGGGTGGGCGAGCCGCCAAGAGGGGAAGGTGTTGGTGGAGAACCGGGAGTGAACCAGGACGATGGCGCTCTCGGTCGCCTCGTCCTTGAGGTCGAGGAAGTACTCGGCAACCTGCGGCGCGGAGAGCATCCCCTTGAAGACGAAGGTCCGGGTAGAGAGGGAGGCGAAGTACACCTCGGAAACTTCGCGCTCCGAGAGCCGCCTTGCGGCCCAGACGCGGCGCTCCAGGTCTAAACCAGAGGCGCCGTCCTCGGCCTTGACGAAGATCTGCACCATCTCCGGTTGCGCGTCGCGGGCTGAGGGACCAAGCATCGAGTCGTCGCGGGGGACCTCACGGCTGGCAAAGATCTCCAGCCCGCGGGGCCCGAACAGCGCAGATAGCTGCTCGAGTACCTTGGATTGGTCACCGTCGAGGAAGGCGATACCGGTCGCGTAGGAGCCTTCGGCGGGAAGCGTTTCGGAGGTGACCTTGCGCCAAAGGCGGTCCGGGTTCTGGATGAGAATTCCCGCGCCATCGCCGGTGTTGGGCTCTGCTCCCTGGGCTCCGCGATGCTCCAGGTTGATGAGCGCATCGATGCCCTGCTGGACAATTCGGTGCGATCGGCTGCCGTGCAGATCGGCGAGAAAGGCGATCCCGCAGGCGTCGTGCTCCATTCCCGCGGGGTACAGGGGTGGCAGATCGGGGTGCATAGGTCCGCATCCTTTGCTAGTAATCACATAGAGTTACGGGAGCGGGACACCATTGACCCTGGGGTTCCAATTGTAGCCCGCAGATTACGGAATCATTGCCACTCGCAACAAGCCCTCACCGGAGTGGCTGCGCGGGCAAGCTGCCGCGAACCCGGGCGCGGAGCCCGGCACCGCGATCGCTCCCGCGCCGGTCAGCCCTGCAGGAGCACCCCCATGGAGAGAGCCGCTACCGACGCAAGGGCGGCAACCCCTCCCCAGACGCCCATCCAGGCCGCCGATCTCGACCGCTGGTGCAGCAGGGTGGCGAGGCCGGCCAAGAGCACGACCACAACCTTTGCCGCCAGGACGGCGCGGTAGGCGAAGGAGGTCCTCGCCAGGTTGAGGGCGGCTACGTTCCAGGCTCCGGTCGCCAGCAGGACCACGTAGGCGGGCCAGGCGATCCGGGCAAACTGCTGTGCCACCGCGGCCAACGCCTGCGGCGCCCGGCTCCTCACCGACGGGACCAGCCCCGCCAGGGTGATCTGGCCCCCAACCCAAACCGACGCAGCCAGTACGTGGAGAGTTAACCGAAGAGCCACGAGCCAGCTAGCAAGCACCGCATCTCCCCACATGAGCAAAGTAGTAAGTTCAAAGGTCGCCCCCTTCACCCTCGCACTCCTACACTGAAGTAAGTTTGTAACTCTTTGCGCAGGGAGAATGGACCGTGGCCGCACCCGTCCTAGGTGCAATAGCCGGATTTGATCTTGCCGACCTTGTCATTCTGGTACTCGTAGGCATAGCCGCGGTGCGGGGCATGCGGGTCGGTGCGACCATCCAACTTGGCTCGTACGTCGGTTTTTGGGTAGGCCTCTTCCTTGGCGCTATCGTCGCCCCCTACGGCGCGAAGCTGCTCTCCCCTGGCCTGCTGAGAACCTTCGCCTCGCTGCTCATCCTCTTCGGCCTGGCTTCGCTCTCATCCGCGCTGGGACGGAGCGTGGGATCCCGGCTGGCATCCAAGCTGGCACGGTTCCACCTCGGAAGTGCGGACGCCGGCGTCGGGGCGGTGGTCTCAGTGATCTCGACGCTCCTCATCATCTGGATAGTTGCGGCGCTAGCCCTGAACGCTCCGATTCCAGCGCTCTCCTCCCAGGTGTCCGGCTCCCGCGTCGTGCGTGCCCTCGACAACATCCTTCCTCCGGCTCCAAGCCTCTTCGCCCAGGTCGACAGCCTGTTCTCCACCGCCGGATTTCCGCCGGTATTCGCGTCCATCCCTCCGGCACTTGCCGGTCCGGTCTCGCTTCCCTCCGCGGCTCAGGTACGGGCCACCGAGGCAAAGGTATCGGCCTCGGTGGTGAAGATAGAGGGCCTCGCCTGCTCCGAGATCCAGGAGGGGTCGGGTTTCGAGATCGCGCCCGGGTACCTGGTGACCAACGCACACGTGGTGGCCGGCGAGCAAAGAACCTACGTGCTCGCCAACGGCAACCAGATCCCGGCAACGGTCATCTGGTTCGATCCGCACCTCGATCTGGCAGTCTTGAAGGTTCCCGGACTAAACCTGCCCACCCTGCACTGGGACACCCAGGTGCAGGGCCGCGGAACCGGCGGCGTGGTGCTCGGCTACCCTGAAGGCGGTCCGCTCACCTACGGGTCGGCCGGCGTGATGGCGAATTTCGATGCCGTTGGGCGGGACATCTATAACCAGGGCCTGACCACCAGGCTGGTCTACGAGATCGATGCCATCGTCCGCCCGGGGAACTCGGGCGGACCGCTGGTGAATCTCAACGGCCAGGTGATCGGGGTGGTATTCTCCCGGTCCACTACCAACCCGTACGTGGGCTTTGCCCTAGCGGCGCCGGCGGTGATGCAGGAGGTCCAGAAGGCGCTCTCAGGTCCGCAGGTTCCGGTCTCCACCCAGGGCTGCGTTCCCTAGGACACACATCCCGACCCGCACTAGCCTCCCATGCGCTAGTAGGCTCAATCTCGTTATGCCAGAACAGATCGCCGACGGAATCTTTCAGATCGATACCAGGCTCGGCGGTTGGAGCCGGATAACCGCCGGATACCTCCTCAGCGGAAGATCTCCGGTCCTCATAGAGACCGGCTCGCAGTCGAGCGCGCCCCATCTCGTCGCGGAGTTGGCCAGTATGGGGGTAGCCCCCGAGGAGCTGGCCGCTATCGTGGTCACCCACATCCATCTGGATCACGCCGGAGGTGTCGGAGACCTCGCTAGAGCCTTCCCCAAGGCAACCGTCTTTGTCCACCCCGCAGGGGCTCGCCACCTCGCCGACCCGTCACGGCTGGTCGCGTCGGCGGCACGGGTGTACGGCCCCTTGCTTGACGATCTCTACGGGCGCCTCGACCCAACTCCGGCAGAGCGGATAGTGCCGCTGGAGGACGGCCAGGAGATCGCCATCACCAGCGGGTTGAACCTGAAGGCTCTGCTCACCCCCGGGCACGCCAAGCACCACGTCTCGCTCTGGCACGAGCCCACCGGAACGATGTTCTGCGGAGACGCCGTCGGGGTCAAACTTCCCGATGTCGGCGTCCTTTGGCCAGCCACGCCGCCCCCGGACTTCGACCTCTCACTGGTCCGGTCGAGCCTGGAGTACATGGCGTCACGTTCTCCGAGCCACCTCGCATTCGCCCATTACGGTCGGTACGAGAACGCCATGGAGATCCTCGGCGAGGGCGCCGATCTGGTCTCCGGCTGGTGCTCGGTCGCCGAGAGGGCGGTGGCGGAGGGAGAGGACGTAGACGAGGCGCTGGCACGGGCCTACGTGCCCACCCTCGACCAGGTGGACCCGGCCGCCAAGGAGAGGCTGCTGACCCTGTCCGGCATCCATGCCAACGCGGAGGGGATCATCCGGTGGATCCGGAAGCGGAGGGAAGCTGAGCAGCCCTGAACGGATCACTTGAGTGCGTCCCGGGGCGCCGCCGGAAGAGACCGGGTGCTCAAACTTGGCCCGGGAGCATGGCGGTGGCGGAGGGAGTGGGATTTGAACCCACGGTACCCTTGCGGGTACAGCGGTTTTCGAGACCGCCCGATTCGGCCACTCTCGCATCCCTCCGAGCCAGTGAATCAGTTTAGAGGGATAGCCCGTCTCTGCGCCTAGTCGCGAAGAAGCTCTTGAGCAACTCGGAGGAGTCGGCGGCAAGAACCCCCGGGGTCACCTCGACCTCGTGGTTCAACCTGGGGTCAACGCAGAGGTTGTAGAGGGAGCCGCACGATCCCCACTTTGGATCCGGCGCTCCAAAGATCACCCTCGAAACCCTGGATAGGATGATCGCCCCCGCGCACATCGGACACGGCTCCAGCGTCACATAGAGAGTCGACCCAGTAAGAACACGGTCTCCCACCGCGCGTGCACCGGAAGCAAGGACTACCATCTCCGCGTGCCGGAGTGCGCTAGCTTCCTCCATGACCAGGTTGTGCCCCACGGCAATGGTCCGCCCATCGCGAACCAGCACCGCTCCAACTGGGACCTCGCCGGCAGAGGCCGCCTCTTCCGCTTGGGCAAGCGCCAAGCGCATGAATCCGAGATGGGTTGGGTCAGTAGCCTCCATCGGGCCTCCCGGCCGTCGGATGCAGCGACCGGAGCAGCCACTCGGCATAGTCGTCGTCGACCACAGCAACGGTTCGGGCAACTATCTCCGGGGTCTCGTAGTTGTGCTTCTCCCTCATCACCCGCCTGACCCGCGTAACGAACTCCGGCAAGGTGGTTGCTACCAGCACGTACTCCTGAGCCTCCTCCCAGGCCCCGTGCCAATTGTAAGTGGAACTGACCGGACCGCTCATCTTCAAGCAAGCAGCTAGCCGCTCCTCTCGCAGAACCGCGGAGATGGCTTCCAGCACCTCCTTTGAGTCGGTGGTGGTAACGACTTCAGTGGCGTCGATCATCTTCACCTCTAGCAGGTTCGGTTGTCGCCACTATAGTGTTTACGCGTGCGCTCGTAGCTCAACGGATAGAGCATCTGACTACGGATCAGAAGGTTGGGAGTTCGAATCTCTCCGAGCGCGCCAGAAAGGTCCAGGCCAGAGGGTGGTTTTCGACTCCTCACCTGCGATGACACGTTTGGCCTGCTACTGAATGCTACTGTTTGCTCCGGAGCTGCTACTGCGAGGGCAGTAGCAAGGGCCTCCGGGAGGCACGATGAAGGGCCACCTGCGCAAGCGAGGTGAGGCGTGGGAGCTGCGGGCCTACGCCGGGATCGACCCGATTACTAACCGACAGCGGTACGTCACCCGCACGTTCCGAGGTGGCAAGCGAGACGCCGAAGAGGCGCTCGCCCGCTTCGTCACCGAGGTGTCCGGGGGTGGTCATGCCGCGCAGGACACGACGGTAGGTGACCTCATCCGTC
>JAJYHR010000013.1 GCA_021784675.1 Actinomycetes bacterium | reverse complement strand
TGCGGGACGACTGTCAGGCTTCGCCGTGGCTTGGCGGCGAGCACTCTATCCCGCGCTTGCCGATCTGGATACTCGCCCGTGGTGCTCGACGGAGATCTCGAGAACCGGCCTGCCAAAGACGGTCTCTTCCAGGGGTCCGTCCCACCTTATACCGGCGGGTGAGACGATGGCGTCGACGCCGGCAGCGGCAAGGATGCTCCTCCGGTGGCTGGTGTCACCGCCGCGATCCACCACTACCACCGCAGCTTTGCGCTCGCGGGCCTTGGCGGCAACGCGCCGCCATCCCTGGCCGACCGCCTGGATGGGGAGGAGGACGATATCGAAGCCGTCCATGGCGATCATGGCGGCCCGCGGGGCTTCGGAGGCGGGCACGTCGATGCTGGCAAGACGCTCCAGATCCCAGCCGGCGTCCGCCAGCGCACCGACCCCGAGGTCGGGAATGGAGATGATGGCTATGTTGCGCCCAGCGCCGGAGGCCTTGGCGAGCAACTCGACGATTGCCATGTAGACCCCGCTCCCGATCGGCCCGCTCACCAGTGTCGCCGTTCCGACCGCTATCCCTCTCCTGGGAAGGAGGGTGGAGAACGGCTCCGGTGCCGGCAGGGCCAGCGGTTCCAGGGGAACAGTAGCGAACATATGTTCTATAATATCACCGGCAACGACGGTGTTGCCGGTGGCTCTCCGGCTCTACCAGGCGGGCTGGCCGGCGGCGGCCCGGTAGGAGGTGAGCAGGATTCCGTGGGCCTCCAGGAGCGCTTGCACCTTCCCGATGTCGAGGCGGAGCGGAGCCGCGTACGCCTCCGGCTGCTCGGAGTAGGCCCGGAGCTCGGGGGTATTCTCGGCAAAGGCGATCGGCAGCTCGGTGATCCCGTCAGGCGCGCTCGGCGCCCACTCCTCGAGAAAGGTGACCAAGGCGGAAGGAGTGGTCAAGAGGCCTCCTTCCACCTCGATCACCTGGGAGATGGTGACGACCCCCCTCGCAGCCGCGAGGCCGTAGGCGTCGTAGCCGAGCCGGGACTCACCGGCGGCGGGGGTGATGGCGAGCGCCAGCTGGAACTCCTCGGCAAGGTCGGCAACCGCGTCAAAGAGGTCGGGCCGGTACCAGGCGGAGCTGTCGCGGACGGAGACGTTGGAGGCCGGTATGCCCCAGAGGATGACCCGCTCGATCTGGGCGCGGCACTCGGCGTAGACCTCGTCCGCGTCGGCGTGGGACACCAGGTCGTCGACGCTCGACGGGAAGCAGCCCTCCCCGCCGATCAACGTCGGAGCCTGGGTGAGCGGTCTCAGCTTGAAGGTGGGGTGGTTGGAGGTGAGCGCGAGCTCGACTCCCATATCCTCTCCCCGGTAGCGCCTCGCCACCTCCCGGGCCCAGGGGCCGGTGGCGGTGATCCTTCCCGTCCCCGCCAGGCCGGCGTGGATAGCCTGGAAGCCTCCAGAGGTTGTGGCTTCAAGAACTCCGAGATCCGAGGCTACCAAGATCAGGGACTTCGTCACCGGCTTACTCGGAGGTCGGGGCCGGATCCGCCAGCGACTGCGCGCCGTTGGGGAGCTCCTTCCCCGGCCGGAAGTTGGAGAGCTTCGCTACGGTTGCAGACTTTTTCCCATCGGGGTGGACGGGCTCTCCGTAGGCCTCGTCTACCAGCCGGGCGACGTCCGCGCCGGAGATGGTCTCGTTGTCGAGGAGGGAGTTGGCCACCGCCGCCAGGCCGGGCAGGTGCCGCTCCAGGATCGTGGTTGCCCGAGCCTCCTGCTCGCGGAGGATCCGCTCCACCTCCTCGTCGACCAGGCGTGCGGTCCGGTCGGAGTACTCGGCGGAGTGGAGGAGGTCTTCACCGAGGAAGACCACGTTCTGCGACCCCCAGGCCATCGGACCGAGGCGCTCGCTCATGCCCCACTCACGCACCATCCGCTTGGCTAGGTCGGTGTTGCCGACCAAGTCGTTGCTGGCGCCGGTGGACAGGTCGCCATAGACGAGCAGCTCGGCCACGCGACCTCCCATCCTTACCACCAGGGAGTCTTCGATGTACTCCTTGGGGTAGAGGTGGCGCTCCTCCAGCGGGAGTTGCTGGGTCACGCCGAGCGCCATGCCGGTCGGGAGGATGGTGACCTTGTGGACCGGATCGGAGTACTTGAGGACGTAGGCGAGCACCGCATGCCCCCCCTCGTGGTAGGCGACCCGCTCCTTCTCCGCCACAGACAGGATGGTGGACTCCCGGCGCTGCCCCATGATCACGCGGTCGCGGGCGTACTCGAAGTCCTCCATCTCGATCAGCGGGGAGCCGCGCCTCACCGCGTTAAGCGCGGCTTCGTTGACCAGGTTGGCGAGATCGGCCCCGCTCATGCCCGGGGTGCCGCGGGAGAGGACGCTGAGATCGATGTCGTCGGCCATCTTCTTCGCCTGGGTGTGGACCTTGAGGATCGCCAGCCTCTCATCGAGGTCGGGTAGCGGAACGACGATCTGGCGGTCGAAACGCCCCGGGCGCAGCAGCGCCGGGTCAAGGATGTCCGGGCGGTTGGTAGCCGCCATGACCACGATCCCCTCCGCCGGATCGAACCCATCCATCTCCGAGAGCAGCTGGTTCAGGGTTTGCTCGCGCTCGTCGTGACCACCTCCGAGGCCGGTGCCGCGCTTCCTCCCGATGGAGTCGATCTCGTCGATGAAGATGATCGAGGGAGACTGCTTGCGGGCGTTCTGGAACAGGTCTCGGACCCGGCTCGCACCCACTCCCACGAACATCTCCATAAAGTCGGAGCCGGTGACCGACATGAAGGGGACGCCGGCCTGGCCGGCAACAGCCCGGGCGATCAGGGTCTTCCCGGTTCCCGGAGGCCCGACCAGCAAAATGCCCTTGGGGATTCGCGCCCCCAGCTCGGCGAACCTGCTGGGGTCCTTGAGGAAGTCGACGACCTCCTTGACCTCGCTCTTGACGCCCTGGTAGCCGGCCACGTCATCGAAGGTGGTCTGGGGCCGCTCGGCCGAATACACCCGTGCCCGCGACCGCCCGATCGACATGATTCCAGACATCGACCCCTGGGCCCTCCGGTTGATGAAGACCCAGACCAGCGCTAAGCCACCGATGAAGATGGCGTACTCGATGATGGTGCCGATCAGGCTCGGCCCGGTGGTCTGGAAGTTGTAGGAGACGTGGGCGCTTTTCATCGCGCTCACCTCGCTCTGGAAGGCGGGAACCGGACCGTTCACGGTGTAGCTGGTGCCGTTGGTGAGCTGGCCGGTGATCTGGCCGGTGGTGTTGTCGATCAGAGCGGACCGGACCTGCTTGGCGGTTACGTCCTGCATGAAGGTGGAGTAGGTCAGCTGCGTCCCGGTCGGCGTCTTGTTGATGAACGAGATCATGAGGACCATGGCGATCAGCCCGACCAGCAGGCCGAAGGTGATCCGCCCGCGGCTTTCCCTGAGATTCGGCGAGTTGCCACCGTTCCCCTGTCGCATATTCTGTGGCGTGCGGCTCATATCCTTAATGTTAGGCGCTATTTGTAACAATGCCTTGAGGCCGGGGTGTGCTCTCCGTGGGGAGCGGCGCTCGTGTTTTGCGGGGATGCCGGTCCCGGCGGGCGATTGATGCGGATGGAGGCGGGAGTGGTGACAGGAAAGAGGGCAGTTCCGCCGCTCTGGTATCCGGTAGTTGCCCTCGCGCTCAGCTTCGTGCTCAGCATCATTTTCCTGGACATCTCCCTCTCCCTCCTCCACGGCAATCCGGCGTCGGCTCTCTCCAGCCTTACCCCCTTCGAGCTGGGGATGAACGAGGTTGGGCTGTGGGTGGTCTTTGTCGGCTCGGCCGCGCTTGCCGCCAAGGTCTACTTTGGCGAGCGCTTCCTCCAAGCGGTGAGGTGGCACCTGAAGCCGGCGGTCGATCTGCCTGTCGGAGTGGCCGCAGGGGTGCTCGCCCAGCTGGTCGTGGTCCCCCTCCTCTACCTTCCGGTGACCATGGAAGATCCGGCGGTTGGACGGCAGCTGTCCGCGCCGGCGCAGACCATCGTCGGCATCGGCGCCGGGAGCGGCATCTATGTGGTGGCCGCCATTCTGGTGATCGGCGCTCCCGTGGCCGAGGAGATCTTTTTCCGGGGCCTCACCTACCGGACGATCCTCGGTCACTTCACGGCGGCGAGGCCGTGGTTGCGGAGCGTGCTTGCCGTGGGGGGTAGCTCGCTCCTGTTCGCGATCGCGCACTTCGAACCACTCCAATTCGCGGGCCTCTTCGTCGTCGGGTGCATCCTTGCCATTCTGGTCAAGGTAACGGGAAGGCTGGGAACTTCGATAGTGGCTCACGCCTCCTTCAACCTGGTGGCGGTGATCGCGCTGGCCCATCTCCGCTGATCGAACTCCGCCGCCGGCCTCCTGGACTCCCGCCAGCTGGCGAAAGGTGCCCGGTTTGAACGGCAAGGGGGCCGCCTGCCAGCTAACGTAGAGCATCGTGGATGCAACATTGATTCTCTGTGACGCCGCTCAGGTCTCTGAGGGCAAGCTCTTTATCCTGGGCGGCGGCTGGTCGGTCACCGGTCCAGGTCTGTCCCCGATGGCGATCGCGCTCAAGGTCGATGTCGCGTGGGCGGAGGCGCCTGACGGCCATCACTGGGAGCTCTACCTGCAAGACCAGGACGGCGCTCCGGTGCTGCTCGAGACGCCGGAAGGGCCGCAACCGATCGAGATCCGGGGCGACTTCCAGATCGGCACGCCACAGGGGGTGCCACTGGGGAGCGATATACCCATCAACCTGGCGATCAACCTGGGTCCCCTCCCGCTACAGCCCGGCGGCCGCTTCCGCTGGGTGCTGTCGATCGACGGCCAGAGCGAGGATGGGTGGGCTGTGCCCTTCTCCACCATGCTGCTTCCCCAAGAGGCGCCTGAGGCCGAGGGGTAGTGACCGTCTACGAGCGACCCTTTGGCCGCGCGCTCGAGGACTTCCAGATCGGCGATGTCTACCGGCACTGGCCCGGCAAGACAATCACCGAAGCCGACGATCACCTCTTCTGCATGATCACCGAGAACCACCACCCGTTGCACACTGACGCGTTCTTTGCGGAAAGATCGACTCCTCACGGGCGTAACGTCGTGGTCGGCAACCTGGTCTACTCGCTAGTCCTCGGCATGAGCGTCGCGGACGTCTCCGGTTCGGCGATCGCCAATCTCGAGGTCGAGTCGCTGGTGCACCGCAACCCCACCTTTCATGGGGACACCATCTACGCCGAGACGGTGGTCGTCGACGTCAAGCCGTCCTCCTCCAAGCCCGACCGGGGAGTGGTGACCGTGGAGAGCCGTGGTTACAACCAGGAAGGCGTGGAGGTGGTCTTCTTTCGCCGCAAGGTTCTGGTCTGGAAGAAGGAGTTCTTGCCGGCGAGGTTCAGGCCTTACAGCTAGGGGATCTTGCGCATTCCAGTTAAAGGCGGCGCCAACCCGGCCGATGGAGATAGGGAACCGGAGAATGGGCCGAGCGCAACCGACCTCCCCCTCAAACGGCGTTCGGCCTCTCCGGTTCGACGCCGCTTTCCGCCGCCATCGCTGGCTGCGAGCTTAGTCTCCACCCTCGGGACTACCCGGCGGAGCGCAACACCCCGTAGGGGCGCTTCTCTTCGGGTATCTCCGCCAGCATCGGGTTGGCGCTGTCCCGGGCGGAGACTACCGGATCGGCCAGTGGCCAGACGCCCGCAAACCGGGGGTCGTTCCAGGCGATTCCCAGCTCGTCGGAGGGGTTGTAGTACGAGTCAACCAGGTAGGTGAGGGTGATGTCGGTGATGGTTGCGAACCCGTGGGCTACTCCTGGGGGGATGAACACCCCTACCGGGTTGCTCTCGCCAATCTCGAGGGTGAGCACCGTGTCGTAGGTGGATGACGCCTCGCGCAGGTCGTAGAGGACGACGAAGGCGGTTCCGTTAACGACGTACCAGTAGTCGGCCTGGTGGAGGTGGTAGTGCAGGCCAACCAGGCTTCCTGCTACCTTCTCGGAGCGCGAACCTTGAACCATCTCGCGACCGAGTGGGAACCACGACCTCCGGTAGGTCTCCTGGAAGCTGCCCCGGTCGTCCGCGTGGACTACCGGCCTGATGATCTCCACGCCCGCAATCGCCGGCCCAGCTCCATTCGCCTTCATGTGCACCTCCATGACTAGCTGCCAGAGGGGCAGCTTAGACCGGTCTCACGCGCCACTGCCGCTGAGTATGTCTTGGTGAGGCGACTCATGCGGCTTCCGCGTGCGGGTTCGGGATTCCCGCCTCCCTGGCCAGCTTGCACCACTGGTTTGGCGTGCGCCTTCTTGAGAGGGAAGGATGGTGCAAACCCGGGGTGGTTGGAATCGCGGGAGAAGGCGGTCGCAGCCGGCTTAGGGTGTGCCGCCTGCGATCACCCCGAGCTCCTTTAGGCGGATGGAGAGATCGTGGCTGTTGGAGGCGGATGCGATCGCGTCGTCGGCGGTGACTTTCCCGCTCTGCACCAGTTCAGCCAGAGACTGGTCGAAGGTGGCCATGCCGTAGAACGCGCCCTCGCTCACCACCGTCTGGATGTCGGTTGAATGCGCCGGATCCAATATCGCCTGCTTCACCCGCCCGTTGGTAATCAGGATCTCGCAAGCCGGCGTCTGTCCGGTCCCGTCGGCCTTTGGGACCAGCCGCTGGGAGACGATCCCGCTCAGGACATCGGCCAGCGAGATCCGTGCCTGGTGGTGCTGGTGGGGAGGGTAGAAGTCGAGGATGCGGCTGACGGTTTCGGCCGCCCCCAGGGTGTGGAGGGTGCTTAGCACGAGGTGTCCTGTCTCCGCGGCTTTGATCGCCGCCTCGACGGTCTCCAGATCCCGCATCTCGCCAACCAGGATCACGTCCGGATCCTGCCGGAGCGAGGCTCGGAGAGCGGAGGCGAAGGAGCGCGTGTCGAAGCCGATCTCCCGCTGGTTTATCAGGCTCTTTATGTCGCGGTGCTGGAATTCGATCGGGTCTTCCAGGGTAATGATGTGGGTTGCACGTTGACGGTTGATCGCGTCGACCATTGCCGCCAGTGTCGAGGATTTGCCGGAGCCTGTGGGCCCCGTGACCAGGATTAGCCCACGCTGCGTCTCCGCAAGCCGGTCTACCGCCGGCGGGAGGTCGAGCTGGGAGGTGGTGGGTGGGGTGGCTCTGATCCTTCGGAAGGCCATTCCGATCTCCCGCTGCGAGAGGAATGCGTTGACGCGGAAGCGGGTGCCGTCGGGGAGCGAGTAAGCAAAATCGACCTCCCCAAATTTCTTGAAGGCATCGTAGCTTGTCGCCGGCATCAGGTCGCTCATCGCCGCCGCAAGCTGGACCGCGTCCGGCGTCTCGCCGTCCAGGGGAATCAGCCTCCCCTTTACTCTTGCCCTCGCCGGCTGACCAGCCTTGAGGTGCAGGTCGGATCCGTCAAGCGTTCCAAGCTGCTCTAGAAGGCGTTCCAGGGTTCCTATAGCGTCCACGTTCTAAGTGTCGGCAGAGCCGCAGGGCTACTTGAAGCCGCTGGCAGCCACGTAGGCTGGTGGAGCGCTAAGCCGGCTTCAGTCGCAGGAAGCGCGCGAATTGGTAGACTTCGAACCGAGCAACACATCAAGGCGGTTTGCGCAAGGAATTGTGGGGTGTGTCATGCCCGAAGTGATAGTGATTGTAATCGCTTTCGTCGGCCTTGCGGTTGTCGCGCGCTTGGCGGTGGCGAGGGCGGCGAGCGAGAAGAAATCGGTAGAGTCGCACAAGCGTACTCTGGAGGTGATCTCAAAGGTCTCGGAGCACGGTGATCGGCCTGCTGGGCACGTGAAGATCAGTGGCAAGCCGGTGCGGCTTGACCTCAGCCGGATCGGCGACCTGACCGACCCGGACATGATCCGGATCCAGGGTGGTGAGAGCCCACGGCAAGAGGAGCTGGCGGCGAAACCCCCGATCGGGAACCCCCCGCTAGAGGAAGCTCCTTTGGCTCCGGCA
>JAJYHR010000041.1 GCA_021784675.1 Actinomycetes bacterium | reverse complement strand
GATCGTGCAGTCGAGCAGCACCTTTGCGCGCCAGATGGAGCTCCAGGCGTCGGCGTCGAACTCCTACGCCTCCCAGCTCCAGTCGCTGCTCTCGAGCGCGCAGAACTTCTTCATGGAGCCGTCCTCATCCGGGATCAGCGAGCAGATGAGCACGATGTGGAACTCCTTTGCCTCGGTGGCGAACGACCCGACCCAGATGGGACCCCGGATGCAGCTGGTGGCGAACGCCACTGATGTGGCCAACGCGGTTAACCAGGCGGCGACCGGCCTTACCGACCTGTTCAGCCAGACCGCGAGCGCCGTGGGCACCCAGCTGCAGACGGTGAACCAGCAGCTTTCCGACGTCGCCAAGCTCAACCAGCAGATCTCTGGCCAGTCGGGCAGCAATGGCGGCGCGAACTCGCTGATCGATCAGCGCAACCAGCTTCTCGACAAGCTCACCTCCGAGATCGGGATCACCGTCTCGCCGGCCGCGGCTGGGCAGGTGAACGTGCTCTCCGGAGGGATCTCGCTGGTCCAGGGGTCTCAGGCGCAGCAGCTCACCTTCACCGCCGGCAGCGGTTCGCCGCCGAGCACGCCGAACACGGCGTCGGTCTCGCTCGTCTCCAGCGGGGCAGTGCTGCCGGTTACCTCGGGGGAGGTGGGAGCCGAGCTGACCGCGCTCAACTCCAACCTCCCTACCTACGGTGGCTACCTCAACCAGCTGGCGACCACGCTGGCCAACCAGGTGAACCAGCAGCTGGCGGCGGGGCAGAGCACTACCTCCTCCGGCACCGGCTCGCAGGCGGGGATACCTCTGTTCGTCGGAGCGTCAGGCGCCCCGATCAACGCTTCCAACCTGGAGGTCAACTCCCAGATCGCCGCCAACCCGATGCTGATCGCCGCCTCCGGGATCCCGTACGCGGCGGCGGACGGCACCAACGCCCAGACCATCGCCAACCTGCAGACCCAGCCCACCGGGCCGAACGCCCTCTGGTCCCAGATCGCCGGGTCGGTGGGTGTGGATGTCGCCAACGCCCAGACCCTCGCCACCAGCGCCAACTCGGTCTATCAACAGGCCTACGGGCAGGAGCAGGCGATCAGCGGCGTAAACGTCAACTCCCAACTGGTGAACATGGTCAACTACCAGAACGCCTACCAGGCTGCCGCCAAGATTATCGGCACCATCTCCCAGACGCTCCAGTCCCTGATCCAGTCGGTATAGGAGGCCGGTCATGCTGCAGATCCCCTCTGAGTTGGCGCTTTCGTCAGCGATGGCCAACTCGCTAACCAACTACCAGACCCAGCTGAACCAGCTCGAGACCACGCTCGCCCAGGGGCAGAACATCAGCCAGCCGTCGGACAACCCGAGCGGGGTGGTCGCCCTGGGGAACGCCACGGCCTCCCTCAGCGCCTACCAGCAGTTCGCCAGCAACATCAAGACCGGGGAGACGGTGGCTTCGCTCGCCAACTCCTCGCTCAACCAGGCTGTCAACCTGGTCCAGCAGATCCGCTCCGCCATGCTCCAGGTGGGGGCGCCGGGAGTCACCGCCTCCTCGGCAGCCGGCATCGCCTCGCAGATCTCCGGGCTCGAGCAGTCGCTACTCGGCGTAGCCAACACCAGCTACATGGGCAACGCCATCTTCGCGGGCACCAGCGGTGCCGCGGTGGCGTACTCCCAGCCTGGGGGTGCCGGCACCGCGGTCAGCTACACCGGCAACTCGACCGCGACCCAGGTCGCGGCGACTCCGTCTCTCTCCATCGCCACATCGGTCACCGACCCCTTCGGTGCCACCTCTACCTCGGGCGGGGTATTTGCCGCCATCAACCAGGTGATCTCCGACATATCCAGCGGCAACTACTCCGCGGTAACCGGGACCGATCTGGCCACGATCACCACTGCCCTCGGGAATCTCACCGACCAGTCGGCGACGGCTGGCGTCCACTACAGCCAGCTCAAGGGGATGTCGACCCAGGTCGCGGCGGCGGTCACCAGTATCACCGGCCAGGTGGCGTCGATCCAGAACCTCGACTACGCCTCGCTGACCACGCAGTACCAGCAGCAGTTGAACAACTACCAGGTGGCGCTCTTCGCCGCCTCCAAGGTTGCCCAACCTTCGCTGGCAAGCTACCTGCCCTAACTATTTATCTGTAAAGCGAGACCATGCAAGGAGATGTGCAATGAAGGTTCAAGAGGAGAATGTGGCAACCGCCCTCTCGCTTCCGCTGGCGTTCCCGATCGGTCTGCCCGGCTTCGAGACCTATCACACCTTCCATCTGGTTGGGCTCGGCCCTGCGTACGGTCCTTACTTGGGCCTGCGCTGCGCCGCCGACGGGGGGCCGACCTTCGTGGTGGTGCAGCCTAGCGAGATCGGGATCACGCTGGAGCTGGAGATCGACGACTTCCACCAGGCGCTGCTCGGAATCAGAGAGGCGTCGGAGGTGCTGGTGATGCTCATCGCCACCCTGCGGACCGACGGCGCCCCTCCCACCGTCAACACCCAGGCCCCGCTGGTGATTAACGTCACCAACTGGAAGGTGGCCCAGGTCTCCCAGCCCAACACCGACTACCAGCTCGATCAGGAGTCGGTGGTGGAGTTCTACGACCCTGGCCGGGTTACGGCTGTCCTTCGGTAGCCTGCTTCCGCAGCACCTGCTCGGAAGACTCCGCCGCCAGCCGGTTGGCGGCCTGCAGAGCCTCGAAGATCTCCTGGCGGTGGACGTCCACGTTCCTCGGCGCTTCGATGCCGATGCGCACCTGGTCGCGGTGGACATCGAGGACGGTAATTACGATGTCGTTCCCGATCACGATGCTCTGGCTGGCCTTGCGGGTGAGTACTAACATTGCGCCTCCCTGCGCCCGTAGGCGTTGTCCCCTCTCAGAACCGCGGATCCCACCAAGACAGCTGCAAACCCCACAAACAGTAATCACAGCGTCCGCTACCCTGGCGGCTTAGCTGCAATAGTACCACAGCTTGTGGGGAAGGCGTCGGGTTTTCTCCATCCGTTGACCTGGTGAGGAGCGCAAGCCCCGTCCGCACGAGTTGGGAGGAGGCCGCTAAAGCAAGGGCGGGCGGGTGTCGAAACAGAACCAGCGCAAGACTTAAGGAGGAGTCGATGGCGGAGTTTTCAGAGGAGGAGTTGAGCGAGTTTCTCGTCGAGTCAGGCGAGAGCCTCGACCGCCTCGACGAGGAGTTGCTGGCGCTTGAGACCGATCCGGAGTCAGGCGAGAGCATGGCCTCCATCTTCAGGACGGTGCACACCATCAAGGGAACCTGCGGCTTTCTGGGCTTTTCGCGCCTGGAGCGCGTGTCCCACGAGGGCGAGAATCTGCTGGCAAAGCTGAGAGACGGGGAGATCTCCATGAGCCGTTCGATCGCGGACGCGCTCCTGGAGCTGGAGGATGCCTTGCGCTCGATGCTCGCTGCCATCGCCGCCACGGGCTCCGATGGCGACGATGACTTCGCCGACCTTCGCTCCCGCCTCGCCCAGCTGGCAAGCGCCGAGGCCGGCGACGAGCCCCAGGCGTCCCGGAAGCTCCCTCCCAACGCCTTTGTCTTTGCCGCGGAGCCCGTGGCGGAGGAGGGCGAGGAGGTGCAACCGCCGAAGGAGGGCGAGGAGGAGGTCCTCAGGGGCTCCAGGCCCTCCCAGCGCGATTCCGGAGGGCGGCAGCGGCCGGTGGCCGTCGACACTCTCATCAGGGTCGACGTCTCCCTGCTAGACCGGCTGATGAATCTGGTGGGGGAGCTGGTGCTCGCGCGCAACCAGGTGCTCCAGCTCGCCTCGATCAAGGAGGATTCGCAGCTGAGCGCCACTACGCAGCGGCTGAGCCTGATCACATCCGAGCTGCAGGAGAACGTGATGAAGACCAGGATGCAGCCGATCGGAAACCTGCTTGGCAAGTTCCCCCGGATCGTCCGGGATCTGGCCAACACCTGCGGCAAACGGGTTCACCTGGAGATCGAGGGGCGTGATACCGAGCTCGACCGGACCATCGTCGAGGCGATCCGGGATCCGCTCACCCACCTGATCCGGAACGCGGTTGACCATGGGGTGGAGATGCCTGCCGACCGCGCCGCCGCCGGGAAGCCGGAGGAGGGGCGGATCGGGATCCTCGCCTACCACGAGGGTGGCTACGTGAACATCGAGGTCTCCGACGACGGGGCTGGCATCGACCCGAAGGCCGTCGCCGCCAAAGCCCTCTCCCTGGGGCTGGTCTCCAGCGAGGATCTGGCCAGCCTCAGCGAGCGGGAGGTGCTGGAGCTCCTCTTCGTTCCAGGCTTCTCCACGGCTACCTCGGTCACCAGCGTTTCGGGACGCGGGGTTGGAATGGACGTGGTTAAGACCAACGTCGAGCAGATCCGGGGGAGCATCGATATCGTCTCCACCAAGGGACAGGGGACCACCTTCAAGTTGCGCATCCCGCTGACGCTGGCGATCATCCCGGCGCTGGTCGTCGAGTCGGGGGGCGAGCGCTTCGCCATCCCGCAGGTCTCCCTGCTGGAGCTGGTGAGGCTGGAGAGCTCGGGGATCGCCGAATCGATCAACTTCGTCGACAGGACTCCGGTTATGCGCCGCCGCGACCAGCTGCTCCCGTTACTGGATCTGGGTTCGTTGCTCGGCCTCGGCGAGTCGTGGCACTCCCGCGGGCCGGAGGCGATCAACGTGGTGATCCTCCGCACCGAGAGCAGCGCCTTCGGGCTGGTCGTCGACCGGGTTATCGACACCCAGGAGATCGTGGTCAAGCCGCTCGGCTCCCAGGTCTCGCAGCTGCCCCACTACTCGGGCGCGACGATCATGGGGGACGGATGCGTCGCGCTGATCCTGGACGTGAATGGCATCGCCCGCTACGGCGGCGTTGGTGCCGATGCCGGCGCCGACCAGCCGGTTCCGCGCGAGGCGGTGGACGAGTTCGAGGGCGAGGCCGTGCTGGTGGTAAGGGCCGGCGACGGGGAGCGGGTTGCCCTTCCGCTCCGGGAGATCGACAGGCTGGAGACCTTCCCGGTCGCCGCCATCGAGGTGGCCGAGAGCGAGCCCATGGTCCAGTACCGGGGGTCGATCATGCGGCTGTTCTGGCTCTCGCGGCTGGTGGGTGCGGCCAGCACCGACTCCTCCGCCGAGGAGATCCAGGTGGTGGTGCCGAGCTCGGAGCTGGCCGGGTGCGGGATCGTCATCGAGGAGATCCTCGACATCACCCACACCGGCTCCCTCGGCGACCGCATCGCAGTGATCGGAGGGCGGGTAACCCGAATTGAATCGCTGGCCAGTCTGGTGGGCCAGCCCGCAGGAGGTTGGTAGCGATGGCCCAGGAACAGTACTGCACCTTCGGGCTCGACAGCCTGATGCTCGGCCTCCCGGTGGTCCACGTCCAGGAGGTGATCCGCCACCAGCAGATCACCGGAGTCCCGCTCTCCAAGCGCACGGTCAGCGGGTTGATGAACCTGAGAGGGCAGATCGTTTCGGCCCTCGACCTGCGGCGGCGTTTTGCCATCGATGCCCCCTTCCCTCGGCAACCGATGAGCCTGATCGTGGTGGTCCACGGGGAGTCGATCGCCTTGCTGGTGGACGAGATCGGCGACGTGATCACCGCCGAGGCGGCGGATTTCGAGCCGGTTCCGGAGACGCTGGGCCCGCCCGCCAGCGAGCTGGTCCGCTCGGTGCTCCGCACCCCCGGTGGACTGCTGCTCCTGCTCGATCTCGATGCCGCGATCCAGTTCGCGGCGGTCGTCTGAGATGCCGAAAGTCTTGATCGCCGATGACTCGTCGGTAGTGCGGTCGCAGCTGACCCGGTGGTTCCAGGCCGAACCCGAGTTCGGTGCGGTCGTCGCCGCCGAGGATGGAGAGGCGGCGGTCACCCAGTTCCAGCGGGTCCGGCCCGCCCTGGTCGTCCTCGATGTGGAGATGCCCAAGCTGAGCGGCATCCAGGCGCTCGAGCAGATCCGCCTGCTGGACAAGCGCGTTCCGGTAGTGATGTTCTCCACGCTGACCAGCGCCGGCAGCCGGCAGACGGTTCTCGCCCTCCTCGCCGGGGCCAGCGATTACACCGCCAAGCCTGGCGGTGACGTATCGCTGGAACAGGCCCGCGAGTCCCTGATCACGAAGGCGAAGACGCTGCTCCGCCACTCCACGCGAGTGCTCTCTCCACCGGCGTGCGTGGCTCCGCCGCTCGCGCCCCGGGGTGTGGAGCAGCGCTTTCGGGCCCCGGGACCGCAAGCGCCGGCCCGCGCGCGCGGAGCTGGCGGTTGGCTGATCGTAGTCGCCTCCTCGACCGGTGGCCCGGTCGCCCTCGGAGAGTTCCTCGCCGGGCTCGGGCCAGCGCCACCGGCTCCGGTGCTGGTGGTGCAGCACATGCCGGCTATGTTCCTTGAGATCCTGGCTCAAAGGCTCGACGCCAAGAGCCCCCTCAACGTCCGGGTGGCCACCGGCCAGGAAGAGATCTCGCCCGGGGATGTGTGGCTGGCTCCCGCCGGCTCTCACCTGGAGGTGAGGCGGTTCGAACAGGGTGCGGTGCTGGCTCTGACCGACGCCCCGCCGGAGAACTCCTGCAAGCCGGCGGCAGACGTCCTCTTCTTGTCGGCGGCGGCTTTCGCCCCGAGAGTGGTGGGGGTGATTCTGACCGGGATGGGCATGGACGGCACCCGTGGCGCCGCCGCCATCAAAGGCGCCGGTGGCAGGATCATCGCCCAGGACCAGGAGTCGTCGGTAGTCTGGGGCATGCCGGGGGCGGCCGCGGCCGCAGGAGTGGTCGAGTGGTTCGGCTCTCCCGACGAGCTCGGCAGGAGAGCGGCCGAGATTGCTGGCCTAAGGGTGGCTCCGAGGTTGCGGTGACCGAGGTCGGTCCTGTAGCCTACGATGCTCTGCGCCGGTTCCTGGTGCGCGAGGTCGCGATCGAGCTCGGACCTGACCGCCAGTACCTGGTCTCGTCTCGCCTCCGGACGCTCGCCGTCCGTCGCGGATGCGCCTCCGTCGACGACCTGATCTTCTCCCTCCAGTCGGGACGGCGGGGAGATCTGGCGCAGAGCGTCATCGACGCTATGGTCACCAACGAGACCTTCTTCTTCCGCGACCGGGCTGTCTTCGACGCCCTGCTCACATCGGTGCTACCGCAGCTGTTCGAGAAGCGGCGGGGCGAGAGCATCCGGATCTGGTCGGCGGCCTCCGCCTCGGGCCAGGAGGCGTTCTCGCTGGCGATGCTGGTGCTGGATCGGCTTCCGAACCTTGCCAAACGGCTGTCGATCCTGGCAACCGACGTCTCTATCGAGATGGTCGAGCGAGTGCGAAAGGGGTGGTTTTCGCAGCTCGAGGTGAGCCGGGGCCTTCCACCCAACTACCGGAGAATGTTTTTCGAGGCTTCGGGCGATGGATTCCAGCTCCGCTCCGATGTCCACTCCCTGGTCAGGTCGGAGGTGCTCAACCTGATCCGGCCGTGGCCGAATATCGGACCGTTCGACCTCGTCTTCCTGCGGAACGTGCTCATCTATTTTCCGCAGCAGTACAAGCGGGAAGTGGTCGCGCAGCTGGAGCGGAAGCTGCTCCCCGGATCGGTCGTCCTGCTGGGAACCGGCGAAACGATGCTGGGGCTTTCCGAAAGGTTCGAGACCTTGCGGCTTCCCCAAGCCCAGCTCCACCGGCTTCTGCCCTAGCCGGAGATTTGCCTCCGCCACGGTTTTGGGGCATGGTTGTAATACTCCGTGTGCTAGGTGGGGATCTGTGCCAAGGTCGAGCGTTATACCGCTGTCTCAAAGTGCGTACCTGAGTATCAGGACTGCCATCGTCGAGCTCGCCATCGAACCGGGCAGCTTCCTTCTCGACCGCGACGTCGCCGACACCGTCGGGGCCTCTCGCACGCCGGTCCGGGAGGCGCTGGCGCGGCTGGAGGTGGAGGGTTGGATCGAGTCGGTACCGAGGAAGGGGTACCGCGTCCTCCCGATCAACTACGAGGAGTTTCCGGAGATCATGGG
>JAJYHR010000025.1 GCA_021784675.1 Actinomycetes bacterium | reverse complement strand
CCCCACCCGGGAGGCGATGTCACGCCCCCGGATTCCGGGGTCGCGAGCGATGCACACCAGCACGTGCCCGTGGTTGGTCAGGAACGTCCACCCCGGCCGAGCCGGCTCACTATCGTCAGCCATGAATCCAGGCTAGCCCAACATCGTCACGGCCGGAATCGTGAATCCATGGTCATTTGGGATTCCCAGACGCACGCGTGCGTTGCCGCTCCCGATATTCCCTCCGCCATTTCCGAGCGGGGAAAGTGTCATGAGCCTCGATCGCCGGAGGGTGGCTCACCGGTGCAGCCGATGGCCGCCCTCGGCCGGCGCCGCGGCCCGGTGCCACGTCCGGGCGGCGCCACCGCGCCGGTCTAGATTAGCCTGTGGTTACCGGCTCGTTGAGGAGGAACAGCGTGCTCGCCATCACGACAGCCGATCTCCAAGCCGCCTTCGGTGGGAGGGAGCTGGCGAAAGGCCGGCGTTACGTCGGCGAGGTTACCGGGTTCGACCTGGGCAGGTCCGAGGTCTCCGCCTACGTGGCCGGCTCCAGACCGATGCCCTACCGGGTCGTGATCTACCGCCGGTCGGGGCGGATCGTATCCGTCTGCACCTGCCCCGTTGGAATCAACTGCAAGCACGGGGCGGCGGTTGCGCTAAGGGCGATCGCGGCCTCGAGTGCCGGCATGGCGGACACCGTACGGCCCTACGTCGCGGACTGGCTGCAAGAGCTCCACAGCCAGTTGGAGCCGGCGCCGCCGGCTAGGCCGCCAACCCAGCGCCACGTGCTGGTATGGTATCTCTTCCCGGCGAATGCCTGGCAGGCTCCCTACCTGCTGACCTACAAGGCGCGCCTGAAGAAGGACGGCGAGCCCTCGGGGCTCGAGCCGTGGTCGAACTACCTGGCAGCCCTCCGCGTTCGCCCCGGGTTCATCGACGAGAGCGACCTCGCGGCGATACGAACCCTATGGTTGGAGAGCCCGCGCTTCGGGCAGGGGGGGCCACAGGTACGGCTCGGCGCCGGCCAGGGCAGGCACGCCATCGAGCTGCTGGCGGCCACCGGCCGGCTGTACAGCGGGCCCGACCTTGCTGGACCACTCGCGTGGGGCGACGCTCGCGAGGGGCAGCTGGAGTGGACGCTCCTGCGCAGTGGAGAGCAGGTAGCTAACCTCGCTACCACCCCCCGAGCGAACCTTCTTATCAACCTGGAGAGCGAGGTTCTCTACGTCGACTCCGCCAGTCTGGAGACCGGAGAGGTGAGGACCGGCGCCCCGGTGGGCATCGTCGCCAGGCTGCTATCCGCCCCGCCGCTGAACCCTCCCGAGGTCGCGGCGATCAACCGGATCCTGCCGAAAGCGGAGCCCTCGATCCCGCGCCCGCCGGAGAACGCCGCGGCCAGCCTGCCTTTGATCGACGCCGGCCTGCAACCGAGGTTGAGGTTGGCAACAACCGAGATCTTCCTACCCGGCTACCTCCGGGGGTCTCCCGCCGAGCTCGATCTCGCCTTTCCCGAGTTCGGCTACGGTGACATCGCCTTGCCGCTTAGCGACGGATACGAGATCGCCTTTACCGGCGACCGGCAGGCGGTCAGGCTGGCCCGCGATCGCGCCGGCGAGAACCGTGCCCTCGAAGAGCTATCGGCAAGCGGGCTCCGCTTGATCGACATGGAGGGCATAGTGCCCCTGGAGGAGCTGCCGGCCGGACCGCTCTTCGGTCTGGCGAGCGAGGAGGAGTGGGCGGACTTCCTGGCCTCGAAGGTTCCGGCTCTTAGCGACGCCGGCTGGAAGATCAGCATCGATCCCACCTTCCGCCACTACCGCGCCGAAGCCACCAGCTGGCACCTCGACATCTCCGCCTCCGAGGGCGGTTGGCTCTCCCTGGATCTCGGGATCGAGGTGGATGGCGAGCGGATCGACCTTCCACCGCTGCTTGCCGAGCTGTTTGCCCGGGACTCGCGGTGGCTGTCCCCGAAGGGGCTCGAGGTGATCAGTGCCACCGAACGAGTGGAGCTGCGCCGCGACGGGCAACCCTCCATCGCGATCGACGCCCAACGGCTAAAGGGCATCGTAGCCACCCTGGTCGACCTCCTCTCCAAGGATCCGACGGACCTGCGCCTCTCGCACCTCGATGTCAACCGGTTGCGAGCGATCACCGAGGAGGGGGAGTGGGAGGTATCGGGGATGGAGCGGGTGCTCGCGCTGGCCCGATCGCTGCCGGGCGGAGCCGAGGTGCCTGAGGTAGCGCCTCCCCGCGGGTTGCGTGCCGAGCTGCGACCCTACCAGATTGCCGGCGTGTCGTGGTTGCAGTTCCTCAGGGAGCACCGGCTCTCGGGAGTTCTCGCCGACGACATGGGTCTTGGAAAGACGCTGCAAACCCTGGCCCACCTGCTCATCGAGAAGGAGGCTGGCCGGCTGGCGAAGCCCGCGCTCGTGGTCGTACCAACAACCCTGGTCGGCACCTGGATGGATGAGGCGACGCGCTTCACGCCGGGGCTTTCCGCGATCGCCCTCCACGGGAGCGGCCGGAAAGAGGACTTCGAGCAGATCCCGGAACACGACATCGTGATCACGACCTACCCTCTGATCTGGAGAGATCGCGAACGCCTTGCCAGGTTCGAGTTCCACACCATCGTGCTCGACGAGGCGCAAAATATCAAGAACACGCGGACGAAGACCTCGCAGGCGGTAAGGAAGATCGAGGCCGGCCACCGGCTCTGCCTCACCGGAACCCCCATCGAAAACCATCTGAGCGAGCTCTGGTCGCTCTTCGACTTCCTCCTCCCGGGTTTCCTGAGCGACCAGAGCGCCTTTCGCCGGACCTGGTCGACGCCGATCGAGCGCCACCACAACCACGAACGGCTCGACCTGCTCGCCCAGCGGTTGCGGCCCTTCATTCTCAGGCGGCGGAAGTCGCAGGTAGCGACGGAGCTTCCCGCCAAGACGATCACCGTCCTCCCGATCGAGATAGAGGGCGCGCAGCGCGACCTGTACGAGTCGGTCAGGTCCGCAATGGACGAGAGGATCCGCGATGAGATCAGCGAGAGGGGCTTCGAGCGCAGCCAGATCGTGATCCTGGATGCGTTGCTGAAGCTGCGGCAGGTGTGCTGCGATCCCCGCCTGCTAAGAGGCGCGGCGGCAAAGCCGGCGGTCGCCTCGGCGAAGCGCACCGCTCTCATGGAGATGCTCCCCGAGCTGCTGGAGGATGGCCGGCGCATCCTCCTGTTCTCGCAGTTCACCGGGATGCTCGACCTGATCAAAGCGGACCTGGACCAAGCGGGAATCGGTTACGTGGAGCTGCGCGGGGATACCCGCGACCGGCTCACACCGGTACGAAGGTTCCAGGATCTCGAGGTTCCCCTCTTTCTGATCAGTCTCAAGGCCGGCGGCGTGGGGCTGAACCTGACCGCGGCCGATACCGTGATCCACTACGACCCTTGGTGGAACCCGGCCACCGAAGATCAGGCTACCGACCGTGCCCACCGCATTGGCCAGGTCAACCCGGTCTTCGTCTACAAGCTGATCGTTGCCGGGAGCATCGAGGAGAAGATCGTGGCGATGCAGGGGTACAAGGCCGAGCTGGCAGCCGGGATCCTCGACACGGCGGAGGCGCACCTGGCCAAG
Organism: Actinomycetes bacterium; assembly: GCA_021784675.1. GTDB lineage: Bacteria > Actinomycetota > Acidimicrobiia > Acidimicrobiales > Acidimicrobiaceae > JAKARV01. Next base: position 4,349 of record JAJYHR010000025.1, on the reverse strand, counting down.
TTCTCCGCCGAAGACATCTCCACGCTGCTCGCTCCCCTCCCGTAGGGCCGCCCGGCCGCTACCGGCGGCGAATCCGCGGTGGAAACGCGGCGGGCTCGACGATCATGCCGGGGTTCCACGGGGGCTCCCAAACCAGCCGGACCTCCGCGACCCCGCTCCCCAAAGCGAGCGCGAGCGCCTGCTCCGCCATCAGCGGCAGGCTCTCCGCAGCCGGGCAACCCGGAGTGGTGAGGGTCATCTCCACCACCAGCCGGTCCCGCGCCTCCGCGACCCGGTACACCAGGCCCAGGCTCACGATATCCAGGCAAAGCTCCGGATCGAGAACGGTTCGCAGCGCGTCCCACGCCCGCGCCACCCGGCCGGCGGCGGTCAGAGTGCCCTCAGGGATGGCGCCACCTTCACGCTCCATCGTGCCTCCTGAAGACGGTCCGCCAGTCGCCGCCGCCGATCGCGGTGGCCTCGTACTCGAAGCCCTCCGAAGCGAGGACTCCCTCCAGCGGCACCGGCTCGAACGGAGCCAGCACCACCAGCTCCTCACCGCGCTCGAGGCCGGCCACCGCGGCCATGATCATGCCGAATGGCTCTCCACCCTCCGCGATCACCGGGCGGGCATCGACAACCGCCATAAACCTCACCTCCTTTCGAGTTATTCTTCTAGCATAGACTAGAATTATTCCGGTCTCAAGCGGCAAACCTGACGCGCAAGCTGGAGGGAGGAGAGATGGCGGATCGGACGGCAGAGCCAGGACTCTGGCCCGGGCGGCCACCCGGTTTTTCGGCAAATGCACCCCCGCCGTCGATCCCGCTGGCGTTCTTCGCCCTCGCGCTCGCCGGCCTGGTTGCCTGCGGGATCGCGCTCAGCCTCACCAGCTCCGCCGCGGTGGTCGATCCGACGCAGGATCCGGTGGTCGCCGCCGCCCACTTCGGCATGCTGGCAACCCTCTCGATGGGCGTCATGGGCGCCATCCACCAGTTCGTCCCGGTGGTGACGCAGCGCCCCCTCCGATCGATCGCGCTGGCTCGGCTCACCCTGGCCAGCTGGCTCCTGGGCTCGTGGCTGCTCCCCATCGGCTTCGCCAGCCAGATCGAGGCGCTGGTGGAGGTGGGCGGTGCCTGTGCCGCCGTCGCCATCGCCCTCCTCGCGGTCAATCTCTGGACTCCCCTCGGTTCCCCCGGAAAAGGAGCACCGGTAACCGGTCTGAGGATCGCCATCGTCGGGCTGGCGGCCACCGGCGCCTTCGGAGGCGTGTACGTGGCCGACCGGAGCGGCGCCTGGTTCGACCTGAGCGGGCACGTGCTGCTGGCGCACGCTTCGATCGGCCTGCTTGCCTGGCTTGGCCTCACCTACGCCAGCGTGGGCGAGAGACTGTTGCCGATGTTTCTCCTCGCCCACGCCCCCGGGAGGCAGCGGGCGGGAAGGGTCGCGGTTCTCGCGATCCCGGCCGGGGTCCTGCTGCTCTCCCCCGCCCTCCTCTTCGGCATCCCCGCCCTCGGCTGGCTCGGAGGCGCGACGGTGATGGCCGGCCTCGGCGCTCACCTGGTATCGCTGGCCGGAAAGATCCGGCACCGGCGCAAAGCCGCCGATCTGTACCTTGCCTTCGTGGTAACCGCCGAAGCGTCGATGGTCTGGGGGGTGGTTGCCGCGATCGCGGCCGCCCTGGAGATCGGCCGCGATCACCACCTCGGCGTAGCGCTGGCCGCGGCGGCGGTGGCGGCTGCCGGTGGTTGGCTGCTCCTCGCCCTCCTCGGGCACCTGCACAAGGTGGTCCCCTTCGTCCTCTGGCAAAGGTTCCGCGCCCGCGGCTTCGGCAAAAACCCGCAGGGAAGGCAGCTCGTCTTTGGAGATCTCTACGACCACCGGGTGGCCCGAGCCTCCTACCTCCTCGCCGCCGCTGGCGTAGCTGCCGTATCGATCGGCTTTGCCGTCTCGGCTCCCGGTCTTCTGGAAGCCGGCGGAGCTCTCCTCTCCGGCACCGGGCTGGTAACAGCGGGAAACCTCTCGGTGGTTCCATTGACCCTTTCGAAAAGGCTCCGCGGGCGCCGGGGCTAGCGGCGGCCGATCCTGACCCTCCACACCTTCGGGCCCGCCTCCAGGTACTCCCAGCTGTACTCGCCGGCGTGCTCCGCCTCGAACTGGTACCGCAGCGGCCGGGGGTCGTGATCGTTCACCAGAACGAAGGCGGTTCCGGGATCGAGAGCGGCGTAGCGCTCGAAGATCTCGGCGTGCCTCCGGGCCGGAGCCAGCCGGCGGGCGTCGAGCTCCGGAAGGTTGCCGCCCTGGTCCGGAGAGCGCCGGAGGCTCACCGGCTGGGTATCGCGCCTGCCGGCGATGCGGTGCAACCTGCGGGCGGCCTCGGCAGCCAGATCAGGCCGGTCGTGCTGGAGGAGAGCCCAGGCGGCCGCGACCACCGTCGCCGCCTCGTCTTGCAGGCCGGCTTCGGCAGCTGCCGCCGCGTGGTCGAGGATCAGCCGTGCCAGATCGCCCTCGAGATCGCGCTTGCCGGCGGGCAGAGGCTCCCTCGCCACCCCGAAGAGCTCCTCCATCGCCGCCAGCAACCGCCCGAGATCGGCATCCTCCCTTTCGAGGAGGCGGAGGAGAAGCCCGTTCTCCTTCGCCACGTGGCGGGAGAAGGTCCCGGAGATCTCGCTGGCTATCTCGCCGATCTCCGCGGTCTCCACCGCGCCGCGCAGCTGGCTCGCCGCCTCCTCCAGATCGCGGTGCTCCTGAAGTAGCTCGTCCACGGAACCCGAGAGTTCGCTTGCGAGCCGGGCGGCCTCGTAGATGGTGTACTCCTCCGCAATAGCGTGGGAGAAGATGTCGGACCCGAGATAGGAGAGGAACTCATCCTTTGCGGCCGCAAGCTCCCGCTTGCCGCCTGCCATCCCGCGCTCTACCTCGGAAAGCCGGCGGGCAAGCTCCCGTTCGAGCAGCTCGTGGTGGTCTAGCATCGCCTGGTAGGCGCTGGAGCTGGAAACCATATGCTTGGCCCCCTTCCTGGCCCTCGAAGTGCAAACTATTTTCCAGTCTATGATAGAAATATATGGAGACGCCACCACCCCGGCTTTTGAGGGACTCAGGGAGCGAAGTCCACCTCGAGGCGAGGGCTCTCGGCGACCCGACCCGGTACCGGCTCTTCCGCTTCATGGCGGACTCTCAGCGCTACCTGAGCGTAGTCGAGCTGGCCAGCTACCTGCAGGTTCACCATAATGCGGTCCGCCAGCATCTGGCCGTCCTCATGGAGGCGAACCTGGTCATCATGGAGCGAGAGCGCCGGAGCCTTCCCGGCAGGCCGAGGCTCCTCTACCGCGTCAATCCGAGCAACTCCGGGCTGTGGGGGGCCGGCGACCCGTACAGGAGCGTGGTGCTCTGGCTGATCGACATGATCAGGAGCGGGCGGAGCGGGCGCGAGGTAGGGCGCGAGGCCGGCTTGAAGAGGGCAGCGGAGGCGCCCTACGAGGGGATGGGGCTGGTGGACGCCCTCAACAGCGACATGGCGGCAGGCGGGTACTGGCCGAGAATGGAGGAGGGCCGGGACGGCCCGGAGCTGGTGCTGGAGCGTTGCCCCTTCGCCGAGGCCGCCTCGCGAGACCCGGGAACGATCTGCGAGCTCCACCGGGGCCTGCTCGAAGGGCTGGTGGACGCCATTGCGGGCGAGAGCGTATCGGTCACGCTGCTCGCCAACGACCCGGACGCCGCCGGCTGCCGGGTGGTGCTGACGCCAGCGGTCCGCCGGGGCTAGCGGCCAAACGGCCGGTAGCGGGCCCCGAAGAGGGCGATTACTGGAAGGGCTGGGCTCCCCAGCCCCCGCCCCGCACCGGATCGCGCCGAGGACAGCCGCGCCGGAGTCCCGTCTCTTGGTCGATCGTGGTGGAGGCAGCGCCCGGGTCACCCGGGTGGCCGGTTGGTCTGCCCCCACCGCCGCGACCCCTTCTGGGCGTACAGCCGGGAGTCGGCAACCCGGACCAGATCGTCAGGCTCCCTGCCGTCCTCTGGGTAGATGGCAAAGCCGGCCGACCAGGCGGGGAGTTCGAAGGCCACCCCGTCCACCGAGACCACCGACTCGGGTTCACCCCGGGAGATCCGCTCTACCAGCGCCATCACATCCATCTCCGTCGTATCCTCCAGGATCATCATGAACTCGTCGCCGCCATAGCGGGCCAGCGTATCGCCCGCCCTCAACTGGGTCTTCAACCTCGATACCGAAACCCGAAGGACTTCGTCGCCGGCGCGATGCCCGTAGCGGTCGTTGACCTCCTTGAATCCGTCTACGTCGAGCATGAGGACCGCACACGCCTTCGCCGTCCGCCCCGAGTTGGCGCAGGCGCTTCGAAGCCGATCGAAGCCGAAC
>JAJYHR010000181.1:3869-8032 GCA_021784675.1 Actinomycetes bacterium | reverse complement strand
GGCTGCTGGCAAAGACATCTCCCAGGGTTACGATCTCCCTGGTCTGGTTGGGGACCTCCACCCCGATGGCGCTCTTACCGGGTATAGGGGCGAGGATGCGCACATCGGCCGCGGCCATGGCGTACGCGATGTCCCGCTGCAGCGAGAGAACGCGCGCGACCTTAACCCCCTCGCCGAGCTCGAGCTCGTAGCGGGTAACCGTGGGTCCGACCGTCATTCCCACCACCGAGACCGCCACCCCGTGGGAGGAGAGCGCTCCCTGAAGCACCTGCCCCCTCCGGATCAGGCTGTTCCGGTCGACCTTGGCCCGGGTCCCCCTTCCCAGCAGCGAGAGCTTGGGTAGCCGCCACCGATCGCTTGCCGGTCCGAAGACGGCGGCCGGGGGCTGGTGCGCCTCGGCAACCACCGGAGCATCGATGATCGGAGGAGCCGCCGGAATCGGAGCTTCGGAGGGAAGCTCTATCCGCTCGGTGAGCGGCTCTTCGAAGAGGAGCCCATCATCGTCCGAGGAGACCGGCTCCGGCTCCCTCGGCCTTGGCTTCGCTGCCTCCTCCGGAGCTCCCGATAGCAACCAGGAGACCATCCGGGGAGCGAGCGTCTGCACTCGGACCCCGGCCAGCGCCGCGACCAGCGCCGCCGCCAGCGCCGCCAGGATGATAAGAGCTCCCGAGGTTCCCGCCAGCGCTACCAGCGCCCTCCCCGCCGTCCCGGCGACCAGCCCGCGATCGGCAAGGCTCTTCGCGCGGAGGGCCCCGTCCTCGACCACGATCCAGGTGCAGACCGCGAGCTCCAGGAGAGCGGCGTAACTCCACGGCCAGCGGGGAAGCCCCTTCATCCGCAGCAGCACCGCCAGCCCCGCAAGGCCCGAGATCACGTAGACGGTCCAGGCGGCCGGACCGGCGACCTCCACCCCAATCAGATAGATCGCCCTTCCTAGTCCGCCGAAAAGCCCGGAGTAGGCGACAAATAGCGCCATCAGCGTAAGCACAGCCCAGGTGAGGCCGGAGGCCTCGCGGCTCCAGTGCAGCTCCGGCTCGCCCTGGCGGGGCGATCTCCTTACCGGACTTGCCGAAGCCTTACCGGCCGGCTTGCCGGATCCTCTGGAGGAGCTCTTGGCGGCCGGCTTGGAGCGTGAAGAAGCGGCAACCCGCTTCGGGGACGGATTGCGCCCGCGCGATCCCCCGGTTGCGCGCGTCGCCACCTCAGACCTCGGTGATCAAAGAGACGATCATCGGTCGCCGCTTGGTGCGCTCCCGGACGAACCTGCCCACCCTGCGCTTCAGCTCCTCCCGGATCTCCTCCTGGCCAAGCGGCTGTGACAGCCCCTCGAAGAGCTTGGTAACCAGGGTTCCGGCCTCGTCGAGAAGCTCCTCCTCGCGTTCGTCGTGAACCCACCCGATCGAGAGCATCTCCGGCGCTCCCTGAAGCACTCCGGCGGAGTCGACGGTGACCGCCACCACCACCACCCCGTCCTCGGATAGCACCCGCCGGTCGCGCAGCAATCCCCTGGAGACGTCACCAACCACGCCGTCTACGTAGAGGTACTCGCCGTATCCGGCGGGGCGGCGCTCCGCTCCAGCGCCGGAGAGGACGATCTCGTCGCCGTCCTGGCAGACGAGGACCTCCCCGGAGACGACCCCGAGCTTGCGAGCAAGCTCGGCGTGCGCGCTCATCTGCCGGTACTCGCCGTGCACCGGCACGAAGAACTCCGGCGATGCCAGGGAGAGGACGGTCGCCAGCTCCTCACGCTTGGCGTGCCCGGAGGCGTGAACCGTCTTCATCGGCGGGTAGATGGATCGGACCCCAAGCCGGGCAAACTGGTTGATCAGCCGGTTCACCGCAGACTCGTTACCTGGGATCACATCGGACGAGAAGATGACCATGTCCTTCTCCCCGATCTTGAAGAACCTGTCCGGCTGGAAGGCCAGGGTGTGCAGCACCGCCGCCTGCTCACCCTGGCTGCCGGTGGCGATGACGCAAACCTCTTCCGGGTCGAAGGAGCCGATCCGCTCGACCTCGACCGACTCGTCAAGAACCCGCATCGGGATGATTCCGAGATCGACGCCAAGGCTGACGTTGCGCTTGAGCGACCGTCCCATGAAGACAACCTTGCGGCCAACCAGCTCGGCGATCCGAGTGATCTGCAGGATCCGGTGGAGGTGAGAGGCAAAGCAGGCGATCACGATCCGCTGTCCTGGGCTGGAGTAGAAGATCTCCGCAAGCGAGGGGAAGAGCGAGGACTCGGAGGCGGTATAGCCGCCCTCCTCGGCATTGGTGGAGTCGGAGAGCAGCAGCCGGATACCCCGCTCGCGCCCGAGCACCGCCAGCCGCGACAGCCCCATCTGCCGGTGATCCACCGGCGCGCTGTCGATCTTGAAGTCGCCGGTGTGAAAGATCACTCCCTGGCTGGTGTAGACCGCCACCGACATGGCGTCGGGAACGGAGTGGGTGACCGGGATGAACTCGACCTGGAAGGGACCGACCGAAACGGTGTCGTAGTCCTCCACCACCACCAGCTCCGACTCGGCAAGGAGCTTGTGCTCCTTCAGTCGTGCGGAGACCAGCTCGATGGTGAGTCTCGAGCCGTACACCGGAGCCGGCGCCTCGCGGAGCAGGTACGGGAGCCCGCCGATATGGTCCTCGTGCCCATGGGTGAGGACGACACCGGCGAGGCGGATCTCACGTTCAGAGATCGCCCGGAAGTCCGGAAGGACCAGGTCGACACCGGGCATATCCGCCTTCGGGAACATCACCCCGAAGTCGATGAGCAGAGCGTCTCCACCCTGGCTAATGAGAGCGGCATTCCGGCCTATCTCACCGAGACCGCCGAGGAACTCGACACGAACCGGATCCTTACTCACCAAGCACTATCCCCTCCGAGTGTGCCGCCGCCACCAGCGTCTCCCAGACCCGCCTCGCCACCGGGAACAGCTCGTCGGGCACGTCGACCATCGGCGAGCGCAGCGCCGGCGAGAGCAGGCCAAGCTCAGCGAGCATCGCCTTGGTCGGGATCGGGTTCGGGTAAAGGTCACCGGTCTCAAAGCGGCAGGACTCGTCCAGGATCGCGCCCAGGCGCACCGCCCGGGCGACGTCGCCCTTGGCGAAAGAATCGATCAGCGCGGAGAAGACCGGAGAGGCCCAGTGCCCGGCAACCGAGATCAACCCGTACCCCCCGACCGACAGGAAGGGAAGCAGCAGGGCGTCGTCACCGGAGTAGAGGGCGATCTCCCGCGGCGAGGCGGCCAGGAGCTGGCCCGCGCCAACCACGTCGGCAGAGGCGTCCTTCACCCCGATCAGATTGGGGTGCCGTTCGACCAGCGCCAGTGTCGTGTTCATAGCGATCTTGCGACCGGTCCTCACCGGGATGTCGTAGAGGATCACCGGCAGCTCGGTGGCCTCGCAGACGGCCCCGAAGTGCCGCAGCAGCCCCGCCTGCGGGGGGCGATTGTAGTACGGCGTGACGGCAAGGATGCCCTGCGCACCCGCCCTCTCAGCGTCAGCCACCAATCGCAGTGAGTGCGCGGTGTCGTTGGTGGTAGCCCCGGCGATGACCGGGATGGTGGTGGCCTCGGCTACCGCCTTCCAGACCTCGAAACGCTCGCGATCGGTGAGCGTAGCCGACTCGCCGGTCGACCCGGTAGCCACCAGGGCATCGTTGCCAGACGCCTCCAAGTACCTGGCCACCCGTTCCAATGCCGGAAAGTCGATGCTCCCGCTCGGTTCGAACGGAGTAGCGATAGCCGTCATCATCCGCCCGAAGCGGTACACGTCCATGCCTCCTCCAGTCACTCGATCAGCTCTTCAAACCCATCGAAAAAGCCCCTGAGGCCGGCGATCCGACGCAGAGCCAGAAATACGCCCGGGACGAATGAGCTCCGGTCGTAAGAGTCGTGCCTCACAATCAGCGTCTGCCCCTTCGTCCCGAAGATGACCTCCTGATGAGCCACCATCCCCCGCATTCGCACCGAGTGGATGGCGATTCCCGCGTCGCTCCTCGCCCCGCGGGCGCCCTCGAGCCGCATCGAGCGGGTAGGGTCGCCCGGCAGTGGAGCCGCGCTCGCCGCCTTCCTCGCCTCCTCGATACGACTGGCAGTGGTGAGCGCCGTTCCCGAAGGCGCGTCGATCTTCTCATCGTGGTGCATCTCGATGATCTCGATGGTATC
>JAJYHR010000181.1:0-3859 GCA_021784675.1 Actinomycetes bacterium | reverse complement strand
GAAGAACGGCGCGACCAGCTCCGCGCACTTGATCATCATGATGGCGCCGATAGAGAAGTTGGAGGTAATCAGGCAGGCTCCCTCCGACTCCCCGTAGGCCTTTTCGATCCTGGAGATCTCGGCGGGGGTGAAGCCGGTCGTACCGACCACCGCCGAGATTCCATAGCCCGCAAGCTTCGGAAGCATGCTGGCCGAGCTCCTCGGCTCCGAGAAGTCGACCACTACCTCGGCGCCAGCCCGCTGGAAGTCCTCAAACCTCCCCGAGGCGATCAGGCCGGACGCGGCCGGCCCGAGCACCTGACCCATATCGATGCCGACAAGCTTGGGATCGACGGCTGCCACCAGCTCAAAGGCGCCATCCTCCATCAGCGCCTTGCAGACGGTGACCCCCACCCTTCCGCCTGCTCCGTACACGCCAACCCGCATGGCGCCAATGCTAGCCGAAGTTCCCGAGCCCACTCCTACCGGCGCGGTCTCTGCTCCGAGCGCGACGGCTCGATCTTGGGCCCGAGCTCCCCGATCTCCTGGGATAGCTCGCTCTCGAAGTCCTCCTCGAAGGAGACCCGGTTCCCCGTGGGGGCGGGAGCCTCGGCCCGCTCCTGGGGCTGGTGGTGGCTGGCACCAGCCTCGTCGCCATCGACGATGGAGAGCGCAAGCTTGCCGTTCCGGTCGATCTCGTCGACCCTGACCGTGATCTCCTGGTTGAGATCGAGCACGTCCTCGACACGCTCGACGCGGCTGCCCCTCCCCAGCTTGGAGATGTGGATCAACCCGTCCTTGCCGGGAAGGATGTTGACGAAGGCGCCAAACTTGGTGATCCCCACTACCCGGCCCTGGTAGACGGCCCCAAGGGTCGCCTCTGGCGGATTGAGGATCAGCAGAATACGGCGCTCCGCCTCTCTCGCCGCCTCGAGGTCGCGGGAGCCGATGACCACGCGGCCGACGACGCCGTCGTCGCTAACCTCCACATCCGCGCCGGTCTCCTGCTGGAGGGCGTTGATGTTCTTGCCCTTTGGCCCGATGATCTCGCCGATCTTGTCCAGGGGGACCTCAAGGGTGAGAATCCGCGGCGCACCGGCGGCAACCTCCGCCCTCGGGGCGGAGATGACCGCTGACATCGCGCCAAGGATCTCCAGCCTCGCCTTCCGTGCCTGCTCAAGAGCGGCGCCGAGAACCTCGGTGGGGATACCGTCGATCTTGGTGTCGAGCTGCAGGGCGGTGACGAACTCGCCGGTCCCGGCGACCTTGAAGTCCATGTCGCCAAAGGCGTCCTCAGCGCCGAGGATGTCGGTGAGCGTAACGTACTTACCGCCCTCGTAGATGAGTCCCATAGCGATGCCACCGACCATGGCCCGGATCGGGACACCGGCGTCCATCAGCGAGAGCGAAGAGCCGCAGACCGAGGCCATCGAGGTGGAGCCGTTCGAGCTCAGCACCTCCGAGACCAACCGGAGAGCGTAGCCGAACTCCCCTTCCGGTGGGATCACCGGGAGCAGCGCCCGCTCGGCAAGGAGGCCGTGGCCGATCTCCCGGCGCTTGGGACCGCGCATGAACCCGGCTTCGCCGGTGGCGAAGGGTGGCATGTTGTAGTGATGCATGTACCGCTTCTGCTCGTCGATGCTCAGCGTGTCGAGCTGCTGGTTCATCCGGGGCATCCCCAGGGTGCAGATATTGAGCACCTGGGTCTCTCCCCGCTGGAAGAGCCCGGAGCCGTGCGCGGTCGGGATGAGGCCAACCTCGACCGTGAGCTGCCTTATGGTGGTGGCATCGCGACCGTCCATGCGGACCCCGTCGTCGACGATACGCTGGCGGATCACGCTCTTCAGCAGCGAGCGCAGCGCCGCCTTGATCTCCTTCTCTCGCCCCTCGAACTCGGCGGCCATCTCGCCCATCACGTAGGCGTTGGCCTCCTCGACCGCCTGGGCCCGCTCCTGCTTGCCCGGGGTGGCGTTGGCCGCCTCGAGCCGCGCGCGGCCGAGCTCGGCGACCTTGGCCGAGACGTCCTCGGAGTAGTCGAAGACCGGGGTCCACTCCAGCCGCTTTACGGTCTCGAGCTTACCAACCAGCTCCTCCTGGAGCTCGATCGACTCCCGGATCCACTCCTTGGCGATCACCAGACCCTCGGCGACCTTCTCCTCGGTAGGCATGACGCCACCGGAGGCGAAGATGTCCCAGGTGGTCTCGGTGCCTCCCGCCTCCACCATCATGATGGCGACGTCGCTGCGGTCGCTGGTGAGCCTACCGGCGACCACCAGCTCGAAGCTGGAGTCGTCGCCTTGCTGGTAGGTTGGGAAGGGGATCCAGGTGCCGTCGGAACCGAGGGCGACCCTCACCGCGCCGACGGGACCCTCGAAGGGGACGCCCGACACCATGAGCGCGGCCGAAGCGCCGTTGATCGCGAGGACGTCGTGCGGGTTCACCAGGTCGACACCGAGGATGGTGGCGACCACGTGGATATCGTTGCGGAAGCCGTCTGGGAAGCTCGGCCTAATCGGCCGGTCGATCAGCCGGGCGGTGAGGATGGCAAAGTCCGTCGCCCTTCCTTCCCGGCGGAAGAACGAGCCTGGGATCTTCCCAGCCGCGTACATACGCTCCTCGACGTCGACCGTCAGCGGGAAGAAGTCGATCCCCTCCCTGATCTGCTTGGCGGCGGTGGCGGTGACCAGCACCGTGGTGTCGCCAAGCCGGACGACTACCGCCCCGTCCGCCTGCAGCGCAAGCTTGCCGGTCTCAAACTGCAAGCGCGCTGGAACATCTTTGAGCTCGCGCTCAACCAAAACTACTGACATCTATCTCCTTGTACAACCAAAGGTGCCCGACAGGTGGCGCTTAGCGCCGGAGCCCGAGGCGGGCAATCAACGTACGGTAGCGATCCACGTCTTGATTGCGCAGGTAGTCAAGGAGGCGGCGGCGGCGGCCGATCATCATCATCAAACCTCGGCGCGAGTGGTGATCGCCCTTATGCACCCTGAGGTGCTCGGTAAGCTGGGCGATGTGCTCGGTCAGCAAGGCAACCTGGACCTCTGGAGAGCCAGTGTCGTCAGGGCTGAACCCGTAGTTCGCGATAACCTCTTGCTTGGTGGCCATATTGAGCTGATTCCTCTTCTTGTCTGGAACAACCAGATACGATGGACTCTACTAGTACGGCATACAGCGTAGCGCAAGCAGAGGAGTTAACCAGCGCTGTCAGCCAATTACTCCCGGCGCAGCAGCCGTCGGACCTCGCCGACGTCCGCCTCGATCTGCAGCAGCAGCTCGCTCTGGTCGTCGAAGACCCGCTGCTCCCGGATCCTCGCCGCGAACTCCACCCGCATGGTGGTACCGTAGAGATCCCCTCCGAAGTCGAGGACGTGCGCCTCGAGCAGGCGCAGCCCGCCGTCGGGGTAGTACATCGGCCGGGTCCCCAGGGAGACCGCCGCCAGCCTCTCCTCCCCGGCCACCACAGTACGTCCGGCGTAGACGCCGTCCGGGGGCTTTACGAAGCTGGGCGGGACCACCACGTTGGCGGTGGGAAAGCCGAGCTGCCTCCCCCGCCGGTCCCCGCTGGCGACCACTCCCTCCATAGCGAATGGCCGCCCCAGCAGCAGCTCCGCCTCGGGCAGCCTCCCCTCCTGGATCAGCAGCCTGATCAGGGTGGCCGAGATCGGCTCGGAGTCGGAGAGGCCCGCGACGCCGCCCACCGCCCCAACCTTGGTGAGCTCGAGCGCCACCGCTTCGAAACCCATCTCCCTGCCGAGCGCGGCGAGCGTCTCCGGCGTTCCCGCCCCGCGGGCTCCAAAGGTGAAGTTGTCCCCAACGACCACAACCGCCGCCCCTAGCGTCTGGCGCAGCGTAGTCCGAGCGAACTCCTCAGCGCTCT
>JAJYHR010000077.1 GCA_021784675.1 Actinomycetes bacterium | reverse complement strand
TCTGCGCTCCCAGGCGGTGGCCGATGTGATCGTTGGGCGGGTGAGCCCGGAGGTGTTGCGGCTGATCGCCTTTGCGGTGCGTTCGGAGCTTCCCGGAGTGGTGATCGAGGGGCTTGAAGAGGCGACCAGGGTGCTGAGGGAGCCGTTCGTGATCGAGGGGGAGGCCGACTATGCCACCCGCTCGCGGGTACGCGGGTACGCGGCCGGCTGGATCGACGGCAGCTCCCGGGAGGTGCTGGCCGTCCTGGTAGATGAGTTGACGGCGCTGCTTCACCTGTTGGCGGAGAATCCAGCGCTGGAGCGGTTCCTGAGCGGATACTCGTCCACCGCCGAAACCCGGACCGAGGTGGTGGCGGAGCTGTTTGCCAGCAAGGTCTCTGCAGCTCTGATGCACATCCTTTGGGCCGCTTCCGGGACCTCCGGGGTGAGGTCCCTGCGGGAGCTGATTGAGCAGCTGCAGGCGGATGGGGCGAAGGTGCTCAACCTCTTCGTAGCCGAGGTTATTACGGCCAAGGAGCCGACACCGAGCCAGCGCGAGCGGCTTTTGGAGTTTCTCGCTGGGGAGTCTTCGAGGGAGGTCGAGCTCGACTGGCGCGTCGATCCGGCCATCCTCGGTGGTTTGGTTGCGCTGGTGGGCGATCGCCTCTACGATGCCAGCGTTGCAACGCAGCTTGATAGGGCCCGTAGGGCGCTAGTAGATCAGGTCTAGGAGTCAAATGGTTGAGCTTCAAATCGATAAGAGCGAGATTGCCGAGATACTGAGCCGGCGCCTCTCCAGCTTCACGCCTACAGCGGGGGGCGAGGAGGTTGGGCGGGTGCTCCAGGTCGGCGACGGCATCGCTTCGGTATCGGGCCTCCCTTCGGTGGCGGTCAACGAGGTGCTGGTCTTCGAGAACGGGGCCCGGGCGCTGGCGCTTAATCTCGAGGAGGATTCGATCGGCGTCGTCGTTCTTGGCGAGCAGACTGGCATCCACGAGGGGCAGCTGGTCCGGTCCACCGGCCAGATCCTCTCGGTTCCGGTCGGCGACGCCCTTCTCGGCCGGGTGGTCAACCCGCTCGGAGTGCCGGTTGACGGCTTGGGCCCGATCGAGGCGACCTCCATGCGGAGGCTCGAGATCCAGGCTCCCGGCATCGTCCAGCGGCAGCCGGTCAAGGAGCCGATGCAGACGGGGATCAAGGCGATCGATACCATGACCCCGATCGGCCGAGGACAGCGGGAGCTGATCATCGGCGACCGCAAGACCGGAAAGACCTCGGTCGCTCTCGACACCATAATCAACCAGCGTGGACAGGGTGTGAAGTGCATCTACGTCGCCATCGGGCAGAAGGGCACCTCGGTGGCTTCCGTTGTCGATGTGCTCCGCGAGCGGGGGGCGCTCGAGTACACGGTGGTGGTCTCAGCTCCGGCATCGGAGTCCGCTCCGTTCAAGTATCTCGCTCCCTATGCCGGTTGCGCTATCGGGCAGCACTGGATGGAGAGCGGCGAGCACGCGTTGGTGGTCTACGACGATCTCTCCAAGCAGGCGGACGCCTACCGGCAGATCTCGCTGCTGCTCCGGCGGCCTCCCGGGCGTGAGGCCTATCCTGGCGACATCTTTTACCTCCACTCGCGCCTGCTGGAGCGGGCGGCAAAGCTAAGCGACGCGCTGGGCGGGGGATCGCTGACCGCCCTCCCGATCATCGAGACCAAGGCCGGCGATATCTCCGCGTACATCCCCACCAACGTGATCTCGATCACCGACGGCCAGGTGTTCCTCGACTCCGATCTCTTCAACGCCGGGGTGCGGCCGTCGGTCAACGTCGGTACCTCGGTCTCGCGCGTCGGCGGCTCCGCCCAGACGAAGGCGATGCGGGAGGTATCCGGGAGCCTGCGGCTCGATCTAGCTCAGTTCCGCGAACTCGAGGCGTTCGCCACCTTCGGCTCCGAGCTCGACAAGTACTCGCAGGCGCTGCTCGATCGCGGCTACCGGCTGACCGAGGTGCTCAAGCAGGCCCAGGGCGAGCCGGTTCCGATGGTTGAGCAGGTGGTATCGGTCTACGCCGGAACCAACGGGTTCCTCGATGACGTCGCCGTGAAGGACGTCGTTCGCTTCATTGGCGAGCTGCTGGTCTTCTGCCGTGCCAAGCACGCGGATCTCCTTGCCGAGGTCCAGGAGAGTGGGCGGATGGTGGAAAAAAGTCGTCTTGACGCGGTCATAACCTCCTTCAAGGAGGGTTTTGCCGCCTCCGCGAAGGGCTAGCGCCGATGCCTGGTGGACGGGAACGCGCCCTTCGGGGACGCATCAAGAGCGTCAACTCTACCAAGAAGATCACCAAGGCGATGGAGCTGATCGCTGCGTCGAGGATTGTCAAGGCGGTTTCGCGGATCTCCTCGGCGCGCCCCTACTATCGGGAGATGTCCGCGCTTGCGGGCGAGCTCCGGGCGTCGTTGCCGGGCTACGCCCCGGCGCTGATGGGAGGGGGCACCGGTCCGCACGTGGTGATCGTGGTCACCGCCGACCGCGGGTTGTGCGGTAGCTACAACAGCGCGGCGATCCGGGAGTACGATCGGTTTGCCGCCAATTCACCGGTGCCGGTCGAGGTGGTCGGTATTGGGAGGAAGGTCGAGACCTACTTCAAGTACCGCAAGGTGGAGACCATCAGACAGTTCAACAATATCACCCAGTACCCTACCGTTGAACAGGCGAGGGCGATCCTCAACCCCCTGCTCAAGCGGTTCTCCGCCGGGGAGCTTTTCGGGGTGACGGTGATCTCCAGCCGCTTCTACTCGATAGGGGTCCAGCGGACCGAACGAACCCGGCTGCTCCCGATGGATCTTGGGGGCGATACGGCCACGGTTGGGCCTGACTTCGAGGCGGAGCCGTCGATCGAAGGGGCGACCGACCTCGTCCTCGGGGAGCTGGTGGTAGCGGAGCTGTTCGGGCTGCTGCTCGAGGCGGCTGCTGCCGAGCACGCCGCCCGGCAGGCGGCGATGAAAAGCGCCACCGACAACGCCACCAGCTTGGTGAAGACGTTGACGAGGGTGATGAACCGGGTGAGGCAGGACGCTATTACTACTGAGATCACGGAGATCGTCGGGGGCGCTGAGGCGCTTCGGCAGGCGGCACGGAAAAAAGTTGGAGATGAGAGGTAGATATGCAGACTGTTAGCGCTGGCGCGGACGGCCGGGTTGTATCGATTGCAGGACCGGTCGTCGACGTAGAGTTTCCGCCGGATGAGATTCCCGAGATCAATACCGCCCTCTCCATGGAAGCTGAGGTAGAGGGGAAGCCGGTCGTGATCATCGCCGAGGTGGCTCGGCAGCTTGGCGAGGGAAGAGTGCGGTGCATCTGCATGAAGCCCACGGACGGGTTGCGGCGGGGAACCCCGGTAACCAACACCGGCAGCGGTATCGTTGTCCCGGTGGGAGAGGGCGTTCTTGGGCACGTCTTCAACGTGATCGGCGAACCTCTCTACGGCGATCTCGCGGGCGGGGTGGAGGACCACTGGGAGATCCACCGCCGGGCGCCGGCCTTTGATGACCTCGAGCCGAAGTCGATCATGTTCGAGACCGGGATCAAGGTCATCGATCTGCTGGAGCCCTACGTCCAGGGTGGCAAGGTTGGCCTTTTCGGTGGCGCGGGCGTGGGAAAGACGGTGCTGATCATGGAGATGATCAACCGTGTAGCCCAGCAGCACGGCGGGGTCTCGGTCTTTGCCGGCGTGGGCGAGCGGACCCGCGAGGGCACCGATCTCCTGCTGGAGATGGAGGAGTCCGGGGTTATCGCCAAGGCTGCCCTGGTCTACGGGCAGATGGACGAGCCGCCCGGCGTCCGGTTGCGGGTTGCGCTCTCGGCGCTGACCATGGCCGAGTACTTCCGGGATGTCAAGGATCAGGACGTCCTGCTCTTCATCGACAACATCTTCCGGTTCGTGCAGGCCGGATCGGAGGTCTCCGCCCTGCTCGGACGGCTTCCTTCGGCGGTCGGATACCAGCCGACGCTCGCGGACGAGATGGGCGAGTTGCAGGAGCGGATCACCTCGACCAAGCGGAGGTCAATCACCTCCATGCAGGCGGTCTACGTTCCCGCTGACGACTATACGGACCCGGCGCCGTTCACCACCTTCACCTTCCTGGACGCTACAACCGAGCTCTCGCGGCAGATCGCTTCCCTGGGCATCTACCCGGCGGTCGATCCGCTCGCGTCGACCTCGAACATCCTCGCTCCCCACATCGTGGGCGAGCGCCACTACCAGGTGGCTCGACAGGTACAACAGATCCTCCAGCGCTACAAGGAGCTGCAGGATATCATCGCCATCCTGGGGATGGACGAGCTCTCCCAGGAGGACCGCATCGTCGTCGATCGGGCCCGGCGGATCCAGCGCTTCCTGTCGCAGCCGATGTTCGTAGCGGAGGTCTTCACCGGGCAAAAGGGCAAGTATGTCCCGATCTCCGAAACCATCGAGTCCTTCGAGGCTATCGTGCGGGGAGATCTGGACCAGGTTCCTGAGCAGGCGTTCCTGAACGCCGGGGGCATCGAGGAAGTCTACGCCAAGGCGAAGGAGATGGAGGGAAAATGAGCGATGCGCACGAGTTCGAGCTGGTCATCGCCAATCCGGAGGGAGTGGTCTTCGAGGGGCCGGTCGTGCAGCTGCTGCTCAGATCAGCCGGGGGCGATATCGCCTTCCTCGCCGGTCACGGTCCCTACGTCGGCGAGGTCGAGGTGTGCCTTGCGGTTGTGCAGTCGGCCGATGGAACCAGCGGGCAGGTAGTAGTGGACGGCGGGGTCGTGAGAGCGGGTGGAAACCGGGTGATCGTGCTGGCCAAGGATGCCGAGCTCTCCTCCTCTATCGAACAGGAGTCTCTTCGGCGCCGACGCGAGCGATACGAAAGCAGGCTCCAAGAGCTCGACGACGTCACCGCGGAGGCGGAACTCCGCGGACTAGAGCTGAGGGGCGCGCTGCTCTAGGTGGCGAGGGTCCGCTACTCGGCAGCGGTTACCTTCTTGCCGGAGGTCGAGAGGGCCGTCGACGGAATCCGCGCCCTTCTTGCTTCACCCTCGATCGGGCGGATCCAACCTCATATCACCCTTGTTCCCCCCGGGGAGGCCACTCCAAGCGAGCTCGACGCCCTGCTGTTCGAGCTGGCTGGGATCGCCTCCACCACTGCGCCGTTCGATCTAAGACTGGGGGGGCTGGGGATCTTTCCCAACCGGCGAATCATCGGTTACCTGCGGGTGGAGGACGTTGATGGTGTCCTGGTCCCGATCGGGACGGCACTCGGTCGAGGCCATAGGGATTTCGTGCCTCACGTCACCGTGGCCGAGGCCGCTCCCCGCGATCTCCTCGAGCAGGTCGCGCGGACGTCGGAGGGGATGCGTGTCGACGCGAGGGCGGAGCGGATCTCGCTTCTGCTTGCCGACCTGCGGGACCGGCGGCGGAGATGGCGCCCGCTCCTCACGTTTCTCCTCGGCTATGGGGGCCCCCGGGTCCGCTCGGGCATAGAGTGCCGGGTAGCGGTCGTCGAAGGGTGGGAGTATGCCCTTTCCGGCCGTTCCCCGGCGTCGTGCGTTGTGGCGTTGAGCCCGAAAGGGGGAGCGCTCGCGGAGGCGGTGGCCCGCCGGCTTGCGGGCGGCTTCTTCGAGGTCGCCCGGGTGAGGGTGTTCGATCCGGAGAACCGCGGTCTCGGGCTTGGAGGGATGGTCGTTTCCGAACTGCTCGATCGGCTGGGACCGGCAAAGGTGGTGGCGGCAGACTCTCCCTTCGCCCGCCGCTACCTCTCGGCCGAGGTGCCAAGGGCGATGTCGACCGCGATCGGCCTGGATCCGGCGGGGTCTTGGGTGATGCGGGGCCGGTGACGCCTTCACCGGGAGAGGCTAGGCCACTCCGATGCCGCGGCGGTGGGGCGCCCCGGGTAGAGCCCTTCGAAGGACCAAAGTGCGCAGCGGCCCGCCGTTCGACGCGAGCCGTGGCGTCGAAGGTCGGTCTCGCTTTCTTCTCATATGTTCCCTGCTAGCCGGTACTTCGGCACTGTGGGGAGACGCCGTCATTTACCAAGATGGTGAATGAGGAGGCGCCGCCGGGGGCGGTGGCTTTCGGAAGTGAGGTTCAAAGTGAAACGCAAGACATTTGACCTGATTCTGAGCATGGTGGGTGCGCTAGTTACCGTGATCCTGCTGGTCGCCGGCTCGCTACTGCTTTGGGGCTATAGCTTTGCCAACCAGAACGTGCACTCGCAGCTGGCCCGACAGGAGATCGCTTTCCCGCCAAAGAGCGCCTTTGCCCACGCTAAAGCTGGCACGGAGATTACGCCGGGGATGATCCCGTACCTGGAGAAGTACGCGGGCCAGCAGCTGTTGACCGGTCCGCAGGCGGAGGCGTACGCCGACCACTTCATCGCGGTCCACTTGAGCGAGATGCCGTTCCACGGTGTCTACTCCCAGCTGAGTACGGCGGCGCGAGCGGCGACCCCAGGGTCGGCTAGGGCCACGCAGCTGGCTGCATTGGTGGATACCAGCTTCAAGGGGACGACGCTGCAGGGACTGCTGCTCGAGGCGTACGGCTTCTGGATGTTCGGCCAGATCGCCTTTTGGGCTAGCATCTCGGCTTACGCTCTTGCGGCGGTGATGCTGGTGCTCACGGTGATCGGTTGGGTTCACCTGCACCGGGTGCCGACCGACGTGATGTTCCCGCGGGACGTCGAGACCAAGGTGATGACATCGGTCTAGAGGTTTCCGGACGGTAGCCAGAAAGAGGCCCCCGGCGAAGCCGGGGGCCTCTTTCTGCTGATTCTCGTTCCACCGAGTGCGGTACCGGCGCTTCTTCTCGCGAACCCACTTGGCGAGGGTCGCCTCCACCAGGGGGAGATCCCTCGCAACTTCGGCCACGCTCCTTCCGGAATCGATCACCCTGTGTGCGGCTTCGATCCTGTACTCAAGGGTGAACCTTCTTCTGGTTGCTCCCAGGTAGAGATCCTTTCCCCGGATAACTTGGACCGGCTCATCAGGTGTCCACCAAATCTGGGTAACCGCAGAGCACCTCTTGAGGTGCGGGCATCCTCTCGCTCGGCCGGGTCATTTGAAACCGGCAGGTTCGGAGGCGCCGCTCGAGTAGCGGCTCCATGGGCTCACGGGGGGTGTGGGGTACGGTGATGCGCGACTCGTCGTGCTCGTCGACGCGGTTGGACTGCTCGGCGGCTCCGATCAGCGGGTTGCCGTGATGGGGGTCGTACCGATGCGGATGCGCCAGGAGAAGGAGAGGTCGGGCAACCGCTCTGCCTCTCCGAAGCCGGCCCTGGCCTCCTTCTCGAACCGGCCGGCCCCGATATCGTCCGGGCTAAGGCCCGCCTTCAGCAGGCCCTGGTAGTCGCCTTGGCTGTACATAAGCGCCACGAATCGCTCAACGCCGCCGCCGACTGCGTCGCTGAGGGCTATTTCGCGGGTGAAGGCAAAGTGTCCAGATGCCCGCATGCGTTCGAGGTGACCCGACTTGGACCATGACCGCAGACCGCCCGGCATCACGCGATCGCGATGGGGATCCGCCAGGTCGTCCTGGGCGAGAGCGGGATCGTCCGAGGTGATCGGGCGCCGCAGGTGGGCGCCTTCCTCGCCGGCAGCGAGGCGGGCCTCGAGGACCCGGATTCGGCTATGAAGGACAGCCCATGCTCGCTCGGCCCGGACGACCCCGGCGACCGGGGGCCAGTCGGCATCGACCACGGCAAAGACTCCACCAGGGCGAAGGATCCGCGCAACCTCGGCTAGCGTCGGCTCTGGTTCCATCCAGTGCATGGCCTGCACGGCGAGGACAACATCGGCGCTCGACGGACTCAGCCCGGTGTTCTTGCCTAGGCCAGCGCGGTACTCGATCCGGTGAGCAGGCCGGGCTTGCGCCACCGCCCGCATCTCGTCGTTCGGCTCGATCGCGACAACGGACTGAGCCCAGTCCGCTGCCCACCTGCTGGACAGGCCGGTTCCCGAGCCGAGGTCCACCACCGCCGGCCGGGTGGTGGTGGCGTATCCGGCGAGCAGCGGGCCAAGCCTGGCCGGAGGTGACGGCCGGTTGGTGTCATAGAGATCTGCAAAGCCGCTGAATCGCGATCTACTCGCCGGATCAAATGGAAGATCTCCCGCGCTCACAGGCGAATTGTACCTGCTCATGCCGTTGGTGCCGCTCGAAAACTGCACACCACCGCCAATTCATGGAAGAGGTAGTGGCGTTCGGTGGCCTCCACTCGCCGCAGGTCTCGACACAGATGGTGGTGATGATCCCGAGTACTTCGGCGTCGTTGAGGAGGATTCGCGCAATTCGTTCCGGGCCCAACCGGTGACCTGGCCGGTATGCGCGCCGCACCCACCTCGTATCGTCGGGTCATGGAGCAAGCATCGGCCTGAGCCAGGATGGCGAGCGCCCGAAAGCCCTGTCAGTCCTGGTTAGCCTCACGCAGATGTCCCACCTCGCCGATGCGGGTGGGGATTGGGCGAGAGCCCTCCATCAGGACGCCGCGCACAGCGATGAGCTCCTTACCGGGGTTCTCTGCGCGCACGGCCCTGGCACCACTCGGCGTCCCGCTGAGGCGAGCGGAGAGCACCATCGCGGGCCATGCTGGCAGCCACGGTCACCAGGATTAGCCGCACCTGTCGGCAGCGCCGAGGCGTTGGCATAGTGCTCCGGGAGCCGGCATAGCGGGAGGTGCTTTACCACGATCGCGATAGAGGGCGCAGGGCCTTCCAGCGTGCCGAGCGAAGGCTAGCAGCTCCAGCCTGCCGGCTATCCGCAAGCCTCCCGCCTTCAGGGGAGTCCCCGTATCGAACAACTCTGCCGGCGGATCCCCTTCGCGGTGCCCAATGTGGCGCGCGGCGTGGCTGCCGCCTAGAGCAGGGCGAAGTTGCGGAGCTTCTCCTTCTTGTGCACCGCCTCTATGGTCCGGATGGTCTTCGACCGGGACCGCATCACGATCGAGTGGGTCACCAGCTGGTTCTCGCGGTGCCTGACCCCCTTGAGCAGGTCGGAGTCGGTTAGGCCGGTTGCCGCGAAAAAGCAGTTGTCCGAGTTGATCAGGTCGTCGATGGTGAGGATCCGGTCGATGTCGTAGCCTGCAGCGACCGCCGCCGACCGTTCGGCCTCGTTCCGGGGCCAGAGCTGGACCTGGATCTGCCCGTCGATGCAGCGGAGCCCCGCCGCCGCCAGCACCGCCTCCGGGGATCCTCCCACGCCGAGCAGGATGTCGGCGTCCACATCGGAGAGCGCCGTGGCGACGGCGCCGGAGACGTCACCGTCGCCGATCAACCGGATCTTGGCTCCGGCCGCGCGGACCTCCTCGATGAGCTCCTCGTGCCGGGGGCGGTCGAGGATCACCGTGGTGATGTCCGATGGCTGGCATCGCTTCGCCTTGGCGAGCTCCCTGATGTTCTCGGAGGGTGTGAGCTCCAGCGAGACTACGCCGACCCCTTCCGGCCCGGTCGCCAGCTTGTTCATGTACACGATCGGCCCCGGGAAGAACATCGAACCCTTGGTGGCAACCGCCATTACCGACATCGCGCCCCACCTGCCCATTGCCGTGGGGGTGGTTCCCTCGATGGGGTCCACAGCCACGTCAACCGGTGGTCCCTGGCAGTCTCCGATCAACTCGCCGTTGTACAGCATCGGAGCGTTGTCCTTCTCTCCCTCGCCGATCACCACGGTACCGGTCATCGACACGGTGGCAAGAACCGAGCGCATCGCCCTGACGGCCGCTCCGTCGGCCAGCTCCTTCTCGCCCCGGCCGATCCAGGCCGAGCTGGCAAGCGCGGCAGCCTCGGTTACGCGGACTAGGTCCATGGCTAGGTTGCGGTCCGGTGCAGGTTTCTCGCTCATCGCTTGGATGCTAGCAGAACGGCCGCGGCGCGGGCGGCAACCGCAGGGGGGAAGGCCAGCGCTATCCCGCCCTCACCCCAAAGGCGCCGTCCCTTTTGACGCGTCGCCGATCCGAACTAGATTAGATGCATGACGCTATTCAAGGACTGGGCCGAACGTTACCGCTCCACCGGCAAGCGGGGAGATCGCTTCGAGACGCTCTCGGGCGTTCCGGTCGCACCGCTGTACACCAGCGAGGGCCCGGCGGATCCGGAGCGGGCCACCGAGGGAAGGGACGAGGAGTACCCGGGCCTGTACCCGTATACCCGGGGAATCTTCGCCACCGGATACCGCACCAAGCTGTGGACTATGCGCATGTTCGCGGGCTTTGCCACCGCGGTCGAGACCAACCGGCGTTTCCGGGAACTCCTTGATGCCGGTGGCACCGGCCTCTCGGTCGCCTTCGACCTGCCGACGCTGATGGGGCGGGACTCCGACGATCCGCATTCGCTGGGCGAGGTGGGAAAGTGCGGCGTGGCGGTAGATACGGTCGAGGACATGCTCGACCTGTTCGAGGGGATCGATCTCGGTGCCGTGACCACCTCCATGACGATCAACGCCCCGGCCGCCTTCATCCTCGCCGCCTTCATCGTCGCCGCTGAGGAGAAGGGCGTTCCCCGCAAGGCTCTCTCTGGAACCCTCCAGAACGACACCTTGAAGGAGTACCAGGCGCAGAAGGAGTACTACTTCCCGCCAAGGCCATCGGTGCGGCTCGTCAGGGACACCATGGTATTTGCGGCGAGAGAGATGCCCAAGTGGCATTCCATCTCGGTCTCCGGTTACCACATCCGTGAGGCTGGCGCGACTGCGGCGGAGGAGCTCGCGTTCACGCTGGCCAACGGGTTCGCCTACGTCGAGACCGGGATCCGGGCTGGACTCGCAGTCGACGACTTCGCGCCCCAGCTGTCGTTCTTCTTCAACGCCCACATCGACTTTTTCGAGGAGATCGCCAAGTACCGTGCCGCGCGCCGGATCTGGGCGAGGTGGATGCGGGAGAACTACGGAGCCAGGGACGAGAGATCGTGGACCCTTCGCTTCCACACCCAGACGGCTGGTGTATCGCTCACCGCCCAGCAGCCGGAGGTCAACATCGTCCGGACGGCGATCGAGGCTCTGGCCGGGGTGCTCGGCGGTACGCAGAGCCTGCACACCAACTCCATGGACGAGGTTCTCTCCCTTCCGACCGAGAAGGCTGCGCGGATCGCTCTCCGCACCCAGCAGGTGATCGCGTCCGAGACCGGGGTAGCGAACGTCATCGATCCTCTTGGCGGCTCCTACTACGTAGAGCACCTTACCGGTGTGGTGGAGAAGGCGGCGGAGGAGATCTTTTGCGAGATCCGGGAGATGGGGTCGGGCTCGATCCTCGAGGGTGTTCTCTCCGGGATCGACTCGGGTTACTTCGCCAACCGGATAGCCGACTCTGCCTACGAGCTGGAGCGCAAGATCTCCGCCAAGCAGCGGATCGTGGTCGGGGTCAACGGTTACATCCTCGAGGAGGAGGAGCAGATCCCTACGCTGGTGATCGGTCCAGAGGTGGAGAGGGGCCAAGTAGCACGCCTGAACCGGGTGCGCGCGCAGCGGGACGGCGACAAGGTCCAGGAGGTCCTGGCAAGGCTGGCCAAGAGCGCCGCCGATCCGGAGGCCAATCTGATGGAGGGCCTGATCGAGGCGGCGCGAGCCCGAGCCAGCGTAGGAGAGGTGATGGAGGCGCTCGCCCAGGTGTTCGGCTACTACGAGGAGCCCGGTTTCTGAGTGGATCTGCGACCCGGCGAGTTCTTCGTCCTTCCCCGGACCTTCTTTGACCTCAGGGGAACCAGGGACGGTCTCTACCTGGTCGGGGTCACAGACGAGCACGGCTCTCGGTACACCGGGCCGGCAAGCCCGCCTGGCCTCGACAACGTAGAGGTCGGCCCGCGCCGGTTGGGAAATTCGGGCTCGCTAGCGGTAACCGAAACCGGCCTCTACCTGCTGGCGAGCGATGGCGCCCTCCTCCACTTCGACGGCCGGGGCAGCCGGCAGGTAGCGAGGCACGAGGGGGCGACCGGGATCTCCGCCTCCGCTTCCGGCCAGGTCTACGCGGTCAGCTACCCCGACCACCTCGTCATCGGGGCGTCCAACCGGGAGATCGCAGTCGATATGAGCTTTGCCACCGCCCCGATCATCGAGGTGGCGGCTGGCGAGGACCGGGTGGCGGTCAGCCTCGCCACCGGGCTGGAGCCTTGGCTGGAGGCCCGGCTTCTCCTTTTCGACCTCTCCGGGACCGTGATCGATTCCTTCGGGCAGCCCGGGCAGTCCATCGTCGAGCCCCGTTTTGTGGGAGAGCAGCTCTGGGCCCGCTCCGACGCCGGTGGCAGCTACACCCCGGGAGAGCTGGGAGTTCCCGTGCGGAGGCCGCCAGAACTCTCCAACTCCAGCGATCTCGGAGAGGTACCGCTCGGCGGCGGCAGGTGCAGCTACCTTCCAGCGGGAGCGGGTTACCTGGCGGTTCTTCCCACAATTGAGAGGGCTGGCATCGTGGACTCGGAGGGGGGAAGGATCTTCAACGGCCCGGCCTCCTCTCTCGCAGCCGTCGGTGAGGAGACCGGTTTCATCTCCTCCACCCTGGAGGGCGGCATCGAGGTTCGAACCACCTCGAGGTGCCTCGACCGCGTCGAGGCCCAGGCAAGCCTGCGTGACCTGGTTCGCCACCCGCTCTCCGGGCTCGGCACTCCCGGCCTGCTGCTGCTTCCCTCCTCCCCCCGGGCGGTGGCGCTGGTCGTTCACGGGGGTCCGGTGGAGATGGCCTCTTTGGGCTACAACCCGAAGTACGCCTACCTGCTGGCCCACGGGATCGGGCTTGCCCTGGTCGACTACCCGGGCTCCTACGGCTATGGGAAGTACTTCCGCAAGCGGCTCCAGCACAGCTTTGGCGTCGTCGAGGCGGAGGCTCTTGACCGGGTGGGCCGCAGCCTGCGGCACGAGCTTGAGCTTCCCGTTGTCGGGATCGGCTCCTCCTCCGCCGGCTTCTCCCTGCTCTCGGTGCTGGCGCTCTCGCCCGACCTGTTTGCGGGGCTGGTGCTCGCCTTCCCGCTCACCGATCTCGGCGACGAGGACGCCATGCTGGAGTGGCTGCGCCCTCCCTCCCCGCCGGCCTTCTCGGCCATAACCAGCAAGGTCCCGGTGCTCATCACCCACGGGACTGCCGATCCGGTGGTGCCGGTAGCAGCTACCCGCCGTTTCGTCGCGAGCCACGGCGGGCGGCTGAACCTTACCCTCCACGAGTTCGATGGCGAGGGGCACGGGTACTCGGCGAGGGCAGCCCTCGTGGAGCTGGAGCTGATGGGCGCCTTTCTGGAGAGCGCTCTTCGCGGCTGACTGCCGCCGTCCGGTAGGTGGCTGCAGCCTCTCGGAGGTACGTGGAGGAGTGGGCGGCTTCGGGTGTCCGACCATCGAACTAAAGTTCGAATTATGACCTTGACTGGAGAGCGAAGGCAGGCCGCGCCGGCTAGGGCGCGGCGGGGCACTGGTGCTGCACGATCGGAATCACCTCGGGGATTGCGGCGCTTGCGCCCCGCGGAGGTGGCCGCGGCCGCTCTGGTGCTGCTCGCAGCGGTAGCCGTGGTGACGCGTATTGCCGACCGCCCGATGGCGGCCTCGTCGGCGGTCTCCAGCTACGTCGTAAAGCCCGGAGACACGTTGATCGGGATTGCCGAGCGCTTCGACGGCGGGGGAGACCCTTACCCCTTGATCTACCGGCTCGAGCTGCAGACCCGCTCCTCTGCCATCTATCCCGGCGAGCGGCTGCGCATCCCTAGAAGCTGATCACTACCTTGCCAAGCTTGCCCGGCCGGAGGAAATGCTGGTAGGCCGCGGCCGCCTCGGCTACCGGGTAGGTGGCTTCGACCGGGATCCGGTAAGCACCGGCGGCGAGCGCGTCCAGCAAGCGTCCCTCGACCTTGCGCGCCAGCAGTGACTTCTCGCTCCAGGGCCGCGTCCTCAACGTCGACGCGGCGATGGAGGCGCGCTTGGCGGCGAGCGCCCTTACGTCCACCTCGACGGCTCCTCCGCCGGCGAAGCCGATGACCACGATTCGGGCGCCGATGGCGATCCGCCCGAGGTAGGTGGGGATGTTGCGTGGCGATACCAGCTCGATAACCACGTCCCATGGCCCGGCCTCGGGAACCTCGGCGGTTACGACGGTCTCATGCGCACCGAGCCCGAAGGCTTCGGAGTCGCGGTCGTGACTCCTGATCCAGGCGGTCACCCGGGCGCCGGCGAGAGCGGCGATCTGGAGCGCCGCGCTCCCGACTCCGCCGAGGGCGCCGGTGACCAGCACCCGGTCGCCGAGCCCCAGGCCACCCTGGTTGAAGAGCGCGTCGACGGCGGTGAAGGCCGCCTCCGGAAATCCCCCCGCCGCCACCAGGTCTACCCCGTCAGGGACCGCGACCACCGCCGACTCGGGGATGGTGATGTACTCCGACTGTGCTTCGCCTCCGGTGATTCCCATGACGGTATCCCCGGCGGCGAGTAGCCTCGCCCCCTCGCCGCAGGCGACCACCTCGCCGGAGAACTCCAACCCCAGGCGATCGGGAGCAAACCCGGATGGAGGAGGGTAGTTGCCCCGCGCCTGCATCCAGTCGGCTGCGTTGATCCCGGAGGCGGCCACCCTCACCAGCACCTCCCTTGTGCCTGGCTCAGGCTGGTCGATCTCCTCGACCAGGATCGTGCCCTCGTGTCCCAAAACTGTCTTCATAGCTCACGATGGTAGCCTGGGCTTGACCCCGCCGGTACCTGCAGGTAGGTTGTTGGAAGGAGGAGATCATGTCGGAAGAGAAGTCGATGCGGGTGGAGAAGGACACCATGGGCGAGGTGCTCGTTCCCGCTGATGCCCTCTGGGGCGCTCAGACGCAGCGGGCGGTCGAGAACTTCCCGATCTCGGGCCGGGGATTGCCGCTCTCGCTGGTCAAGGCGCTTTCCTGGATCAAGTGGGCCGCAGCCAAGGTCAACTGCGAGCTGGGGTTGATCGACGCCGAGGTGAGGGACGCGATCATGGCCGCCTGCGAGTCGGTTGCGGCCGGCAACCATCCGACAGAGTTCCCGGTGGACGTCTTCCAGACCGGCTCCGGAACCTCAACCAACATGAACGTCAACGAGGTGATCGCCCACATCGCGAGCGCCCAGAGCGGCCTCAAGGTACTTCCCAACGACCACGTGAACGCCTCGCAATCGTCGAACGACGTCTTCCCGACCGCCCTCCATCTGGCCATCCTCATCGAGGCTTCGGGGCGGCTCATGCCGGCGCTCGCGAGCCTGGAGGCGTCGCTCGGCGCCAAGGCCGCCGAGTTCTCCGAGGTGGTGAAGGCGGGACGGACCCATCTCATGGACGCGACTCCGATCACGCTGGGGCAGGAGTTCTCCGGCTACGCTGCGGCCATCACCAACTCCAAGCGCCGGATCGTCTTTGCCATCGAGGAGGTGGCCGAGGTTCCGCTCGGCGGCACCGCCGTGGGCACCGGGCTCAACGCTCCCCCGGGCTTTGCCGCCCGGCTGCTGGCACTGCTCAGGGAGCGGCTGGGGGTGCCGGTCCGCGAGGCCGAGAACCACTTCGAGGCGCACGGGGCCCGCGATGGCGTAGTCTTCTTCTCGGCCGCCCTCCGGAACCTGGCCATGGCCTATTACAAGCTGGCGAACGACCTGCGCTGGATGTCGTCCGGACCGAGATGCGGTCTCGGCGAGATCCACCTTCCCGATCTGCAACCGGGCTCGTCGATCATGCCCGGGAAGGTCAACCCGGTGATCCCGGAGGCGATGGCCCAGGTGGTCGCCCGGGTGATCGGCAACGACGCCGCGGTGGCCTTCGGCGGTTCGGCTGGCAACTTCGAGCTCAACGTCATGCAGCCGGTGATCGCCGAGGCGGTCCTCGACTCCATCGAGATCATGTCGAGCGTTGCCAGCCAGATGGCGACGAAGTGCGTAGACGGGATCGTGGCCAACGTGGACCGGTGCCGGAACTACGCCTACTCGACGCCGTCGATCGGGACATCGCTCAACCCCTACATCGGCTACGAGCGAGCGGCCCAGGTGATCAAGCTGGCTCTTGCCACCGATCGCGATATCCGCTCCGTCGTCGTTGCCGAAGGGCTCCTCACCGAGGAGGAGGCGGACCGGGCTCTCGACGTGATGGCGATGACCAGGGGTGGCATCGTAAGTTAGCCCCGGGAGGTTCGATGGTTAAGAGACGGTCGGCGGTCGCGATGACCGATACCGAGGTCGGGGTCTTCTTGGAGGAGAGCCGGACGATGGTGCTCGCCTCGATTCTGCCCGGCGGCCGCCCCCACCTGGTAGCGATGTGGTACGCACTGATCGACGGCACGGTTTGGTGCTGGACCTACCGGAGCTCGCAGAAGGCGGTGAATCTGGCCAGGGATCCGAGGGTTACCGCGCTGGTGGAGGCGGGGGAGAGCTACGAGGAGCTGCGGGGGGTGACGCTGTATGGAACCGCCCACCTCCATCGCGAGACCGATATCGTAGAGAGGGTCGGCAGCGCGCTGCTCGCTCGCTACTCGATCGGCAACGTTGAGCCTGCGGACTTCCTGGCCTCGGCACCAAAGCGGGTGGCCGTATCCCTGGAGGTGGGGAGGGTGGCAAGCTGGGATCACCGGAAGCTCGGGGGCCGCTACTAGGCGGCAGCTCCTCCAACGCCGCAGCGGTGGGACATCTCGCCAGCTCGCAGCCTGGCAAAAGCTGGAGCTGCACGGCTGCTGTTGTCATGAGGCGTTCTCTCAGCCTGGAGGGATAGTGGACGCAGTCGGGGGAGCTGCGGCCCGATTCGGGCCCGCCACGCCGCCCGGTTAGGCTCGCGGCATGGAAAAGTTGGTCGCCTTCGGCTGCGGGCTCGCTGGGTACCTCGAGCGAGAGGGCGGCGATCGCTGCGGTGGAGTGGTGGTCGCCGGGGGCTCCGGCCGGCTTCGCCGCGAGGCTACCCGCGGGCTGGGTGCCGGCGACCTCGCCGCGCTGGCGGTGGGCGATCAGGACTCCGCCTCGCCCACCCCCGGGGAGCTGCTCCAGGCGGCCGCGTGGTTGCGCCTGGAGGTGGGCTCCACCCGGATCGGCCTGGTGACCATCGGAGCGGCAGCCAGCGCCTCGCTGGCCCTTTGCCGGTCGAACCCGGAGCTGGTGGCGGCGGTGGCTCTGCTGGACCCCCTCGGGCTCGAAGCCGGGGAGCTGGAGCTGGTCGAGGGTGGGCTCTTTACTCTCCAAGCGCACCTTCCGGGGAGCGGCCCGGAGCCGAGCCCGGCATCGATCCGGGAGCAGGAGAGGTTGCTGCTCGGGCGGGGAGTCGCGGCGGAGTTCTTCGTCTACCCGGGCGCTGGCCCCGGCTTTCTGGAGCCGGAGGTGCCTGGATACGACCGGCTAGCCGCCCGGCAGGCGTGGGAGCGAGTCTCGACCCTCCTCCTCGAGGAGCTCGAGCTGCCGGGGCCGGATCTTCGCTAGAGGTCCTCCGGGTTGATCGACTCCAGCGAAGTCCCCTTGGTCTCCGGGAAGAAGAGCAGCACGAACAGGGAGAGAAGAAGCGGCGCGGTGGCGAGCATCGCGATCGGCAGCCCGTAGCCGAGCCCGTTCGACGCCCCCAGCCCGACCAGGAAGAGGCCGACGATGCTCCCCACCCGGGAGAGCGCGGTGATGAGGGCGTTGGCGCTTGCGCGCAGCCGGGTCGGGAAGAGCTCGGGGCCGTAGACGGCCATCGGGGGGACGGCGATGGTCCCGGCTGCAGCCCCCAGCGCGGCGAAGGTGAAGAGCAGCCACCCTGAGCTGAGGAAGGCGAGCCCGGTGAAGATTGCGCCGGCGAAGAGGCCGAAGGCGGCGACCGGCTTCCGTCCGCGCACCTCGGACCATCGGGCGCCGATGGCGAGACCGATCCCTCCCGGGAGGTTGGTTCCCAGCGTGAACAGCGAGATCTCCGGAGCGCTCAGGTGGCGGTCGAAGCGGAGGAACTGGTTCCTCAGCTGCGACTGGGGGATGTAGAAGAGGTTGATCATGCAGGCGGCGAGGGATACGATGATCAGGCGCTTGCGGTGGGTCCGGTCGAGGAGGGCTTTTGCCGGCAGGTCCCGGGGGTGGGAGAGGAACCTGGGCGTGTCCCGCAACCTGCGCAGGCGGGCGGCGAGCACGAAGCCGACGGCGGCGATGAGGAACATCAGCCGCCAGGCCTGCGGGGTGAGCCCGAGGCCGGCAACCATGATCGCGGCCGCACCGGTACCGAAGGCGGTGGCGATCACCAGCACCGCCAGCGACCACGCTCTCGCGGTCTCCTCCACGGTCTCGGTGAGGATGATCGCGATGAGGAGGGTGGAGGTGGTCGCCCCGGCCTTGGCGAGGATCTCCAGGGCGGTCAGCCAGTAGATGTTGGGGGAGAGGGACGCGAGCGTGGTGGCTCCCACGGCCAGGACAACCCCGGCCCGGAGCATCCGCGCCCTCCCGATCCTGCGGTCGGCCATCCGGGCGAGCGGCAGCGCGAGGAGCACGTCTACCCGGGTGGTGGAGAGCGCCGCCGCCTGGGCAAAGGCGCTAGCCCTCAGGGTGGGGGCGGCAAAGGCAAGCGTCTGCCCTAGCAGGGTTCCGCAGTAGGCGATGATCGTGGTGGTCCAGAACATCAGGCCAAGCATCGAGAGGCTTTCCGGCGAGAGGGGGGCTGGGGGCATCAGCCGCCGGAGCAGCCTGCCCCGGCCTTTGAGCATCCTGGAGAAGGCCGGCCTGAAAAGGAAGGTGAGGTCGGTCTTCGGCAGCTCCGCCTCGATCCGGTAGCTGCTTTCCCCGGTGGCGAACCGGCGATAGGAGACGAAGGGTCCGCGGTCTTGGACGAACTCGCCGTCACGCTCCGCTTCGATCAGGTAGGGCTGGTCGATGGGTGTGTCCCCGAGGTTGTCGAGGTCGAGCGTGATCCGGCTCATTCCCGCCTGCACGCGTACCGGGGGTCGAGAGTGGACACGCCCTTTAGGCTAGGGGAATCAGCCGCATGGCGGCCCTGGTTGGAGTTGGAGGGGATATTGGGGCGGATCTACCGTGTCGGGTACGCGGGCGCGCTCAACGGCTCGCTCAAGCTCCAGGGTGCCAAGAACTCGGTCCTGAAGCTGATGGCCGCCACTGTGCTCGCCGAGGGGACGCACCGGATCGGAAACGTCCCGCTGATCTCCGACGTCGACGTGATGCGGGAGATTCTCCACGCCATCGGCGCGGAGAGCTCCTGGACCGGACCGCACGAGCTGGAGATCACCGTTCCCTCCGCCGACCGGCTGAGCCCGTACCCGCCGGTGGAGCTGGTGGGGCGGATCCGGGCATCGATAGTGCTCGCCGGCCCGCTGCTGGCGGTAACCGGCCGGGCGCGGCTCGCCGCGCCCGGTGGCGACGACTTCGGCACCCGGCCGATCGACATCCACGAGGATGCCCTCCAGCGTCTCGGTGCCAGCTTCGAGTACCTCGACGACTACCTGGAGGTGAAGGCGCCGCGCCTGGAGGGCGCGGGGCTGGTCTTCGAGTTCCCCTCCCACACCGCCACCGACAACGCGATCATGGCGGCGGTGCTTGCCCGCGGGACCACCGTGATCGAGAACGCGGCCAGGGAGCCGGAGGTGGTGGACCTCGCCGCGGCCCTCGCGTCTATGGGCGCGCGGATCGAGGGCGCGGGGACCTCGCGTATCGTTATCGAGGGGGTGGATCGGCTTTCCCCAATGGACCACGACGTCGTCGGGGACCGGGTGGTGGCGGCTACCTACCTGACCGCGCTGGGGATGGCCGGCGGAAGGCTGGCGCTGGAGGGGATCGACACCTCGATCATGGAGATCCTCATTCGCAAGCTCGGTGCCTGCGGGGTCTCCGTCAAGCCGGTCGCCGGCGGCCTGGTGGCGGAGGCGGGGCCGCGGCCGCGGGCCGCCGATATCCAGACGCTCCCCTACCCGGGGGTAGCCACCGACTACAAGCCGATGCTGGTGGCCATGCTCAGCCGGGCCGAAGGGGTGAGCGTGGTCAGCGAGAACCTCTTCTCCGGCCGCTTCCGCTACCTCGACGAGCTCCGCAGGCTCGGCGCGGACCTCATCTCCGAGGGGCATCACGTGGTGGTCAGGGGGGTCCCCAGGTTGGTGGGAGGGCGGGTGCAGGCCTATGATATCCGTGCCGGTGCCGCCCTGGTGGTAGGCGCGCTCGGCGCCGAGAACGAGACCGTGATCACCGGTGTCGAGCATATCGAGCGCGGCTACGACGGGCTGGTCGAGAACCTGGCGGCGCTCGGCGCCGATATCTCGGTGGAGGAGGAGTAGTTGGCGGACGTGGGTGCTCTCCTGGAGCGGGTCCAGGTTGCCAGGGACAAGGGCGCGCTGGCGCGGCTGATCTCGCTGGTGGAGCGGTCGCTGGCAGACGAGAGTCTTGGCGAGGTCGGCTTTGACGGCCCAGCGCCCGAAGGGGACGGCTACGCGGTGGCGGGCTTCACCGGCGCCCCCGGGGCGGGAAAGTCCACCCTGGTCGACCGGATGATCGGCGCGATCAGGGCGCGGGAGGAGGAGGTAGCCGTGCTGGCTGTCGACCCCTCCTCGCCGTTCAGCGGCGGAGCGATTCTTGGCGACCGGATCCGGATGCAGTCCCACACCAGCGACCCGGGGGTGTACATCCGCTCGCTGGCCACCCGCGGCCATCTTGGTGGCCTCTCGATCGCCGTTCCCGAGGTGGTGCGCCTCCTGCAGCGGGTCGGCTACCCGTGGATCCTGGTGGAGACGGTGGGCGTCGGCCAGGTTGAGGTGGAGGTGGTCGGCGAGGCCGACATCACCGTGGTGGTGCTCAACCCGGGTTGGGGGGACTCGGTGCAGGCGAGCAAGGCTGGCCTGATGGAGGCGGCGGACGTCTTCGTAATAAACAAGGCCGACCGGCCAGGGCTGCGGGAGACTAAGAGGGACCTGGAGACGATGCTCGACCTTGGAGGGTCGCCGAACCCTCCACCAATCATCGAGACCGTGGCTACCAGCGGGGACGGGGTGGCTAGGCTGCTCGACACCCTGGTGGGGATGAGGTCGGAGATGGCGGCCTCTGGCGAGCTCGCCCGGCGGCGGGGGGAACGGCGGGTCCGTGAACTCGAGCGGCTGGTCCAGCTGGGTTGGGGGCGAGTTCTGGCAAGGGTGCCGATTGCCACCTCGATCAGGGAGAGGGTGGGCGCCGGAACGGTGACCCCGCGGGCAGGGGCGCGCGAACTCCTGCGGGAGATGCTCCTGGTCGGAGCGGAGAGTGAGGGTTGACGTGGGACAGTTTGTGACCGTGGAGACCGGTGAGGGTGGTGTTGCGCTGGTCCGCTTGGATCGGCCCAAGGCCAACGCCCTCTCTTCCGAGCTGCTGGACGAGCTGGCAGCGGCGGTCTCGGAGCTCGGCCGGTCGCTGCCCGGTGCCGTGGTGGTCTCCGGGGGGCCGAGGATCTTTGCGGCCGGCGCCGAGATCAGCGAGTTTGGCGGGGTGGATAACGGCTGGGAGATGGGAGGGCGCTTTCACGGCGCTCTGAACGCCCTCGCTGCCCTGCCGCGGGTGGTTATCGCCGCCATCGAGGGGTACGCCCTTGGCGGCGGGCTTGAGCTCGCCATGGCCTGCGATCTGCGGGTCGCGAGCTCGGCGGCCAAGCTCGGCCAGCCGGAGATCGCCCTCGGGATCATCCCCGGTGGCGGTGGAACCCAGCGCCTGCCGCGGTTGGTGGGCCCGGCGCGGGCGAAGGAGATGATTCTGGAGGGGTTGCCGGTGGATGCGGAGCGGGCGCTCGCTATCGGGCTGGTCGACCGGGTGGTGGCGCCGCACTCAGCCGAGCAGGAGGCGCTGGCCTGGGCGCAAAAGTTCGCGAAGGGGCCGCTCGCGGCGCAGGCGCTCTGCAAGCGGGCGATCGACGGCGGCCTCGGGCTCTCGCTGGAGGGCGGGCTGGAGCTGGAGCGGAAGCTCTTTGCCGAGGTGTTCTCGACCGAGGACGCGCGGATTGGTGTCGAGTCGTTCCTGACCCAGGGACCGGGCAAGGCGGAGTTCAAGGGGCGGTAGCCGTCATGGCCGATATGTTGAGAAGGGCCGTCGACTTCGACGGCGGCCGGCAGTGGTACAAGCAGGCGGTCTTTTACGAGGTGTTCGTGCGTGGCTTCGCCGACGCCTCGGGGGACGGCCAGGGGGATATTCGCGGGTTGGTCTCCAAGCTCGATTACCTCGAGTGGCTGGGGATCGAGTGCCTCTGGTTGCTCCCCTTCTACCAGTCGCCGCTGAAGGACGGCGGGTACGACGTCTCCGACTACTACACGGTTCACCCCTCCTACGGAACCTCCTCCGATCTCGAGGAGCTGATCACCCAGGCGCATCTCCGCAACATCAAGGTGATCGCCGACCTGGTCATCAACCACACCAGCGACCAGCACCCGTGGTTCCTCGAGTCGAAGGCGTCCAAGGATGGGCCGAAGTCCGACTGGTACGTGTGGGCCGACGACGATACCGCCTACCAGTCGGCGCCGGTGATCTTCATCGACTCGCAGAGCTCCAACTGGTCCTGGTCGCCAGAGCGCAACCAGTACTACTGGCACCGGTTCTTCGCTCACCAGCCGGATCTCAACTACGAGAACCCCGAGGTCAAGGAGGCGATCCTCGAGGTCGTCCGCTACTGGCTGCGGATGGGCTTTGACGGCTTCCGGTTGGACGCCGTTCCCTACCTCTTCCAGGAGGAGGGGACCCGGTGCGAGAACCTTCCGGCCACCCACCAGTTCCTCAGGGAGCTGCGCAAGGTCGTCGACGAGGAGTTCCCTGACCGGGTCCTGCTCGCCGAGGCCAACCAGCCCCCGGATCAGGTGGTCGAGTACTTTGGTGACGGCGACGAGTGCCATATGTGCTTCCACTTCCCGCTCATGCCCCGGCTCTTCCTGGCGATCAAGTCGGAGTCCGCGCGACCGGTGGAGGAGACGCTAAACGCGACTCCGGCCATTCCCGACGGCTGCCAGTGGGGGATCTTTCTCCGCAACCACGACGAGCTCACGCTGGAGATGGTCTCCGAGCAGGAGCGGAGCTACTTCCTCGCCGCCTACGCCGCCGACCCGGCCGCCAGGCGCAACGTCGGCATCGGCAGGCGGCTGGCGCCGCTGATCGACAACGACCGGCGGATAGCGGAGCTGCTCAACGCGCTCCTGCTCTCGCTTCCGGGGTCGCCGATCCTCTACTACGGCGACGAGATCCTGATGGGGGACAACATCTACCTCGGCGACCGGGACTCGGTGAGGACGCCGATGCAGTGGTCTCCGGACCGCAACGGCGGCTTCTCGCGGGCCGACCCGGCCCGGCTCTACCTCCAGCCCATCCTGGATCCGGTCTACGGGTACCAGGTGGTAAACGTGGAGGCTCAGATGAACAACCCCTCCTCCTTCCTCCGCTGGTTCCGGGACATGCTCTCGGTCCGCCGCCGCGAGGCGGTCTTTGGCGACGGCCGGTTCTCCCTGGTCCCCGGGGACAACCCGGCGGTTCTCGCCTACGCGCGCTTCTTTGACGAGCTCGGGAGGGTCGTTGTCTGCGTGAGCAACTTCGCCGCCCGCGCCCAGCCGGTCCACATCGACCTTGGCAAGTGGACGGGGCGGGTACCGGTCGAGCTGATGGGGATGACCCCCTTCCCGGCGGTGGAAGACGGGGTTCCCTACCTGCTCACGCTGGCCCCGTACGGCTTCTACTGGTTCGAGCTCTGCGAGGCCTGAGACCGCCCGGGCGGGTGGGAGCCGCCGGCGACGCCTGGAGGGTCGCGGGCTAGGGCCAGCGGTACCGGTGCTCCGGGCGGCCGGAGCCGTACCGGAGCACCAGCTCGATCCGCCCGACGCGGGAGAGGAACGACAGGTAGCGCTGGGCGGTGGCCCTGCTCACGCCGGAGTGTCTCGCGACCTCCTCGGCGGAGAGATCCTCGGTAGTGGAGTGCAGGGTTTCGAGGACCACTCTGAGGGTCTCCGGGGAGTGCCCCTTGGGGAGGGCACGCTCGACGTTGGTCCGGAGGGTGCCGTATATCTCATCGACCTCCGCCTGGCTGGCCTCGCTGATCGTGGTCAGCTTCTTCCGCATCGCCAGGTAGGAGGAGAGGCGATCCTCCAGCACCGATGGGGGAAACGGCTTCACCAGGTAGTAGAGCGCGCCCTTCCGGACGGCTTCGGTGATGCTGGCGACGTCGCGGGCCGCGGTGATCACGATCACGTCGAGGGGATCCGCCGCCTGCCTCAGCCGCCTGAGCGCCTCGAGGCCCGGGAGGTCGGGAAGGTAAAGGTCGAGGAGGACGAGGTCGGGCGCGAACTCTCTCGCCAACGCCAGGGCCTCGCCGCCGGAGTGGGCTTCACCGACCACCTTGAATCCGGCGACCCGGTTCACCACGGCTCGATGGAGCGAGGCGACCCGGAAGTCGTCGTCGATCACGATCACCGAGAGGTCTCTCGTGGGCAGGCTGGCTTGCAGTCTAGGCATGATCGACGACCTCCGGGAAGATCGAGGGCAGGCGGACGGTGAACACCGCTCCCGTCTCCCTGCCCACCGTGATCGACCCTCCGTAGCGGGTGACCAGTTGGTGCACCATGGCCAGGCCGAGCCCCCTTCTCATCGAGTGCCGCGCCGGCTTGGTAGAGTAGCCGTCGACGAAGATCTCCTGCAGGTGCTCGACCGGAACCCCGGGGCCCGAGTCGGCCACCTCCATGGTCAGCTCCGCTCCGGTTCTTGCGAACCGGACCTCCACCCAGGGGCAGTCGCCGGGCTGTGCGGCGTCGATCGCGTTGTCGAGGAGATTGCCGATCACCGTTACCAGGTCGTTGGCGTTCCGCAGGTCTGCAGGCAACTCGACGCTCGGGCCGAGCAGGAATTTGACGTTGCGTTCGGCCGCCACCGCGGCCTTCGCCAGCAGCAGCGCGACCGCGACCGGGTTGCCCACCTCGGCGGTAAGCCGGTCCATGAGGGTGGTATCCCTGACCGCCAGGTCCGTCGCGAACTCCACGGCCTCCCTGATGGCGCCCAGTTCGATCAGCCCGACCACGGTGTGCATCCGGTTGGAGAAGTCGTGGGCTTGGGCCCGCAGAGCCTCGGTCAAGCCGAGCATGCCGTCGAGTTCCCGCAGGATCGCCTCCGATTCGGTGCGGTCGTTGAGCGTCACGACGTATCCGAGAGGCCTGCCCGCGGCTTCCACGGGGCGGCGGTTGACCAGCAGGATCCGGTCTTGGTGGACCACGACCAGATCCCGCCCCTCGACCTCTCCACGCACGATCGCCTGCAGCCGCCCGGCCGGAATCAGCACCGCCGCGGGGCGGTTTACGTGGCGCCGGGGCAGGCTGAGCAGCCGCTGGGCCTCCGCGTTGGCAAAGAGCACCCGATCCTGCTGGTCGAGACCGACGACGCCCTCCCGGATCCCGTGGAACATGGCTTCCTGCTCCTGGATCAGCCGGGTAAGGCCGTCGAGCTCCAGCCCGAAGGTCTGCTTCCTTACCCATCTGCCGGCAACCCAGCTCCCCACCCCGCCGGCGAGCAGGGCGAGCAGGACCGCCTCTACGCCGCGGACTACCGCCGCCGGGGTGACCGGCAGCCCCGCGGGGGCGCGCACGGCGATCAGCACGTACCCGCGAGCCGGTCCCCGAGCGAAGGGCCTGATGGCGAAGATCAGGTTTGCCGGGTAACCGGTGATCGCGCCGCTGTAGCTCCTCCCGCCGGCCGCGCGAGAGAAGATCTGGCCGCGGTGGACCAAGCCAGCCGCGACGGTGGTAACCCCCGACCGGTTGAGCACCGCGGCGGCGGCGACGCCGGTCTTGGCTACGATCGTGCCGAGCGCCAGGCGGACCGCCCGGCCCTCCCCTTCGAACGGGGAGAGATCGGGTGAAGAGGCGAGAGTCGCGGCGACCGATCGCGCCCTGCCCTGCGCCGAAGCCGCCGGGTTCTGGCCGCCCTGGCTAAGCCAGGAGACGGCTATGACGACGGCGCCAAGCAGAATCACTCCCTGAGCTACCATCAGGCGCGCGGTGAGCGTCGCCATCCCCTCTTTGACCGGACTCATTATCCCCCCGGCGAGATCTTACAAAATTTTGCTGTCGGCTGCCAATGACCCGATCCAACCTTCGCTCCGAGCACAATGCGCAAAAGTCGCACAAAGGAGCCAATCGGCCGCTTTCGCGGCAAAGCTTGGCGGCGGTGTTTCCGGTTCCTAGAACCAAGCCAGTTGGATCAAGGGGGGATATGAGTCTGTTCCTGCTCACTCTCGGCTTCGGGGTGGTGACCGCCGCCGTCCTTTCTCTGGCGTCGGTGGGGTTGAGCCTGCAGTTCGGGGTCACGAACTATGTGAACTTCGCCTACGGCTCCTACCTCGCGGTGGGAATGTTTGCCACCTATACGGCCAGCCAGTCGCTGCACCTCCCATTCGTGATGGCGGCGCTGCTGGGCGTGCTGTCCTCCGGGATGGTGGCGGTTGCGGTCGACCTGCTGGTGCTGGAGCGATTCGTCAAGAGAGGCACCAGCGGCTTCTTCCTGCTCATCGTTACCTTCGGGCTCGCGCTCATCCTGCTCAACCTGGAGCAGGCGATCTGGGGGGTGGGCTTCGACCGCTACCCGGTAGCCCTCGGGAACCCGGTGCGGCTGGGGCCCTTTAGCGTGACTCCCGCCCAACTCGATGTGGTCGGGGTCGCCATCGTGGCACTGAGCGCGGTGCACCTCCTGCTGACCAGGACCCGCCTGGGCAAGGCGATGAGGGCCATGTCGGACAACCCTACCCTGGCTCTCGCCAGCGGGATCGATACCCGGGCGACAACGATGTGGACCTGGTTCATAACCGGGTGCCTGGCCGGCCTGGGCGGGGTTACCCTTGCTTTGAACACCGTTGAGTTCCAGGTGTTCACCGGCAACACCTTCCTCTTTGTCATCTTCGCGGCGGTGATCCTGGGTGGGATTGGCAAGATCTACGGAGCCATGCTTGGCGCGCTCATCATCGGCCTCGCCATCAATCTCTCCACCCTGGTCATCTCGTCGGCATACGCCATCGACGTGGCCTTCGCGGTCCTGGTGCTGGTGTTGCTGGTTCGGCCCCAGGGGCTGTTCACCGTGGCCGGCAAGGCCTGAGGGGCGAGAGACGTGGGAATCATCGTCGGTTACATCGCTACGCTCGGGATCTACTTCTGCATCTACAACATCCTGAGCATCGGGCTGAACATCCAGTTCGGCTATGCCGGGATACTCGACTTCACGGTAATTACCTTCATGGCCATCGGTGGCTACATGGCCGGCGTGGCATCCCTCGGCCCGGAGCAGCCCGGATCACAGATCTTTTACATCCTGGGGCTGTCATTGCCGTGGCCGGTAGCCCTGCTGATCGGGGCGACGGCGGCCGGCTTGCTCGGCTGCGCGATCGGCCTGATTGCGTTGAGAAGGCTGAGGAGCGACTATCTCGCGATCGTTACGCTGGCGGCAGGGTCGATCATCTACGGGCTGGTGGGCAACAACTCCAAGATCTTCGATGGTTTCGAGGGTCTCGTCGGTGTGCCGCAGCCCTTCAACGGGGTGCTCGGCCTCAACCCCAACAGCTACGCGCTGCTGTTCCTTGGGTTCGCAGCCGTGGTGATGGCCGTCCTGTGGGTGGCCGCGAACCGGCTGCGCAACTCCCCCCTTGGCCGGGCGATGCGCGCGACCCGCGAGGACCTCGAGGTTGCCGAGGCCTACGGGAAGAACACCTACAAGCTCCGGATGATGGCGATGGTGATCGGCTCCGTCTACGTGGGCGTCGGAGGAGTCCTCACCATCTGGTATGTCACCGCGATGGCACCGGCGGGATGGGGCACGAGCGAGACCTTTGTCGTCTGGGCGGCCCTGATCGTCGGGGGAGTGGGGAGCAACGGAGGCGCGGTGATCGGCTCCTTCCTGGTGGCCGTGCTCTTCAACGAGGTGACCCGCTTCTTGCCCGGGATCTCATCCGATCCCAGCCTCATCCCGGAGGTCCGGAACATCTGTATCGGTGCGCTGGTCATCCTCACCCTGCGGTTCCGTCCCCAGGGGGTCATGCCGGAGCGCAAGGCGAGGTTCCCGGAGCTGCCGGAGGCGTCGGTTCGGCAAGAGCCGGCGATCGTCGCGGAGGAGGTCTAGAGCGTGGGTGAGGCTCCGCTCCTAGAGGTCGATGGCATCAGGAAGGCCTTCGGCGGGGTGCTGGCGGTCGACGGGGCGAGCTTCACCGTCGAGGCCGGTACGGTCACCGCGCTGATCGGGCCGAACGGCGCGGGTAAGTCGACCGCGGTAGGGATTATCGGTGGTGCGCTGGCGGCGGACGAGGGCAGGGTTGGCTTCCGCGGGGATGAGATAACCGGTCTTGCTCCCCACAGGATCGCCCGCCGCGGCCTGATCAGGACCTTCCAGATCTCGCGGGAGTACCCGGCGATGACGGTCCTTGAGAACCTGATGGTATCGCCGATGAACCAGGAGGGCGAGAAGCTTGCCACCGCGCTCCTTGCCCACCGGCGCTACCGGAAACAGGAACGCGAGCTCGTGTTGAAGGCCCTCGACGTGCTCGCCGACTTCGGACTCTACGGGATGCGCGACGAGTACGCGCGGAACTTGAGCGGTGGGCAGAAGCGCCTGCTCGAGCTGGCGAGATCGGTGATGGCCGATCCGGTCATGCTGATTCTTGACGAGCCCATGGCCGGCATCAACCCGGCGCTCGTCTCGCACATCGGCGAGCACATCCTGCGGCTGCGGGAGGCGGGGGTCAGCTTCCTCATGGTGGAGCACAATCTGGAGGTCGTGGAGCGGATCTGCGACCACGTCATCGTCCTGGCGGTCGGGAGGACGCTTGCCCGGGGAACGATGGCCGAGCTGAGGCAGAACGAGGCGGTCGTGAACGCCTACCTGACAGGAGGGGGTGTCGATGCAGGTACTGCGCGTTGACGGTCTGACGGCTGGCTACGGAACGGTGCCGATCGTCAACGGGGTCTCCCTAGAGGCGGGCGTCGGCCGGGTGGTTGCGATGGTCGGCCCGAACGGCGCGGGTAAGTCGACCGCTCTCAAGGCGATCTTCGGGTTGATCCCCCGGTCGGGGGGATCGATCTTCCTCGACGGGGACGACGTGACCGGGGTGCCGGCCCACGCCCTGGCGCGGGCGGGAATGGCCTACGTCCCCCAGAGCGACAACGTCTTCCCTTCCATGAGTGTGGTGGAGAACCTGGAGCTGGGCGCGCTCGGCGACCGCGCAGGGCTTGGCGAGCGGATGGCCGAGGTGTTCGACATCTTTCCCGAGCTGATTCCGGCGAGGGGCAGGAGGGCGGGCCTGCTGAGTGGCGGGCAGCGGAACATGCTGGGTATGGCGCGGGCGTTGATGTCGGAGCCCAAGGTGGTGCTGCTCGACGAGCCGACTGCCGGGCTCTCGCCTGCCAACGTCGAGGTGGTCTGGTCCCAGATCACGAGGATCTCCTCACTTGGGACGGCGGTAGTCGTGGTGGAGCAGAACGTCGACCGCGCGCTCCGGAGCGCGCACTTTGTCTACGTGCTGGTGGCGGGTACCAACCGAGATTCGGGGACTCCAGCGGCGCTAGAGAGTCTGGACCTGGCGGAAGTGTTCCTCGGAGGTTCAGGAAGGTGAACGCCGGGGAGTCGGACCTTCGCCCAACGCGGGCGGAAGGGAAAAAGAAAGGGGGAGAGCGGAATGCTTAGGTCTTGGAGGTCGAGGAGGCCCAAGCCTGTACGGATGGGGAGGGCAAGGGCGGCCAGCCTGCTTGCCCTGGGGGCTGTCGCGCTGGCGGCCTGCGGTACCAGCGCTTCAAGTGCCTCGAGCTCGGCACCGGGCACCATTGCCGGTCCGATACAGGCGGGCCTGCTGCTGCCCATGAGCGGCAAGGAGGCCTTTGTCGGGCAGTGGTTCGACCACGGGATCCAGGCGGGGCTGTATGCGGTCAACCACGGCGGCGGGGTCCTCGGGGCCAAGATCGCCGGGACCCTGGCCGATACCGCCGGTGATCCGGTGGATGCAGTCACCGCGCTGCACACGCTGCTGCTCCACAATCCAAAGGTGGTATTTGGGCCGTCGTCGCTTGAGATCATGGGGGTGGTCAACCAGTTTGGCGCCGATCACGTCGTCGACATGATGGTCGGGGGGACGACGCAGCTCGACTACATGAAGTACCCCTACGTGTACCGCCTGTTCCCGTCGGACTCCGAGTTGCTCTCCGGCGAGGCCTACTACGCCTACCACGCGAAGGGGTGCCGCCTCGCGGCGGAGGTCTACGACTCCGGCCCCAACGCGCAAGCTGAGGTCGGCCCGGTTACGGCAGCCTTCACCAAGCTGGGCGGCAAGGTGATTTCGAACACCACGATAGTAGCGGGCCAGAGCTCGTATCTCTCCTCGGTTGCCAAGATGTTCTCGGGGCCGCAGCAACCCCAGTGCGTCTTTTTCCACATGGACCCGCAGACGGCGAGCACGTTCTTTGCGAACGTGCGCCAGCTCGGCCACCTGAATATGCCGTTCATCACCGGGGATACCGGTGCCTCCACCCAGCTGGCTCAGGCGGTCGGGTTGAGCTCGGCGTCGAGATGGATGAGCGGGATGGCCGCCCCGCCGGCCTACGCGCAGTCGAATGCGGCCTTTCTGAAGGCCTACCAGGCCGTATGGCACAGCAACCAGCCCCTTCCCGCTTCGCCGCCGATGTACGATGCGGTGGTTATCGCGGCGCTTGCCATGGAGGCGGCTCACTCGTCCAACCCGGTGGTGTGGCGAGCCGACATCACCAAGGTGTCAAATCCTCCGGGGACGAAGTGCTACACCTACCCGAGCTGCTCCGCGCTGCTGAAGCAGGGGAAGAAGATCAACTACCAGGGCGCCAGCGGCAACGAGAACTTCAACCGGTACCACAACGTCTTCTCGTCCTTCGAGGTGGTGCAGTTCAATACCAGCGGCAGCCTTAGGACCGTATTCACGGAGCCCTCGGCAACGCTTTCCAAGCTCTACTAGCCACAGCCAGCCACGGTCGGGGATCGCCGGTAGGCAACCGCGATCCCCGACCCTTCACCTCCAGTCGGTCGTTGGACTCTCGCAACCCCGGACCGCGGGCAGCGCAGTTGAGCTGCCCGCGGTCCGGGGTTGCGTGGCGCCGGCCTCGCATTCTTCCGGCCAAAGCGCCGCAGGTTGCGGCGGTTGCAGGGATAGCGAGCAAGGCCGTGCTTGGGTTTGCCGTGCCGTAGATACCGTGCGTCCTGAAAGCTGGATCATCCCGGCGGGCGAGAGTCTTGTCGGGGTGAACGCCTGCGCCCTCGGCAGCGGGCCCAGGCCAGCCCCGCTGGCACAGACCCGGGCTGGGATCGCCGGACCACCCGCGGCTGGAGGAGAACCCTGAAAAGGATGCAGCGTGAGTCGCGCAACCAAGGCGCACTCGCCTGCAGCCATGGAGCGCTGTCTCGCTACCGGTTGGCGGGCAGTTTCCGACGTCGTGTGCTAAGTTGGCCCCATGTCCAATCGATCACGACAAATGCTGCGCCGCTCCTGCCTTGCCGTTCCCGGCTCGAGCGAAAGGTTTATCGAGAAGGCCAAGGAGATCCCGGCCGACATGACCTTTCTGGACCTCGAGGACGCGGTCGCCCCGAGGGAGAAGGTTGCGGCGAGGGGAA
Organism: Actinomycetes bacterium; assembly: GCA_021784675.1. Lineage (GTDB taxonomy): Bacteria > Actinomycetota > Acidimicrobiia > Acidimicrobiales > Acidimicrobiaceae > JAKARV01. The sequence goes on along the minus strand of JAJYHR010000077.1, from coordinate 3,778 downwards.
AGGTGGCCGCGGCCATCGGCGCCGGCGGTTGGGACGACCGGATCATCTGTGTCCGGGTGAACGCCTGGGATACGCCGCTCACCTTCCGAGACGTCCTCGAGGTGGTGTCGGGCTCGGGCCCCCGCCTCGACGAGATCATGCTCCCCAAGGTTCAGAACGCGGCCCAGGTGATCGCGCTCGATCTGCTGCTGACCCAGATCGAGAAGGAGGTGGGCCTCCCCGCTGGCCACGTGGGCATCGAGGCCCAGATCGAGACCACTACCGGCCTGATCAACGTCGAGGAGATCTGCGCCGCATCTAGCCGGCTGGAGGCGGTTGTCTTCGGGCCCGCCGACTTTGCCGCCTCCATGGAGATGCCGGTGCTGACCGGAGGGGTGGAGCTCCCGGAGTACCCGGGCGACCACTTCCACTACGTCTTTTCGAAGATCCTGATGGCGGCGCGCGCGAACGGGATCCAGGTGATCGACGGGCCGTACCTGAGGATCGCCTCGCTGGACGGGTTGCGGGAGTACGCGAAGCGTTCGGCGACCTTGGGCTATGACGGCAAGTGGGCGATTCACCCCACCCAGGTCGAGGTGCTGAACGAGGTCTACCTGCCCAGCCAGGAGCTGTTCGACAAGGCGGTGGACATCCTCGAGGCCTACGAGCAGGCGACCACCACCGGCGGCCGCGGGGCGGTGATGTTCGATGCCGAGATGATCGACGAGGCGAGCCGGAAGATGGCGCTGAAGTTCGTCGCCCGTGGCGAGAAGGCGGGCATGAAGCGGTCCCAGCGTCGGCAGTAGCCGAGGGAGGCCGGGGGCCTGGCTAACTCAAGCGCTTGGCAAAGAGGCCGAGGGTGTATACGGCCGCTCCCGCCGCCACCAACTCCAGATAGAAGTAGGCGATGCCGGAGCCGGCCGCGAGCAGGAGCGCCGCACCGACCTGCGCCCAAGAGAGCGGGATCTGCGGGAGCAGGTACTTTGGCACCAGATCGAAGAGGGTGAACCCGATCGCGGACATGCCGATCAGGGAGGCGCCGATGTGCTTGAGGGCGCGGGGCCGCTCGGGATGGATGGAGAGGCCGAGGATAAAGAGGATCACCGCTCCAACGGCGAGTAGCCGCTGGTAGCGTTGAGCTGCGGTCATCAGCCAACCGAGGTTGGGGAGGTCGGTGCCGGGGATGGTGATCACCAGGTTCTTCGAGGCGATAGCCGAGCTGAGCGCGGGGGAGTAGCTGTGGAGGTCGTTGGCGATCTGCTGGGTGAGGGCTGGACCTCCGATGGTTACCGGTCCAGAGGCTCGCCCGGCGAGGCGCAGGTCCGCGTTCTGGAGCGCTTGGGAAAACTGGGTCTCGATGGCCGGGTTCAGGAGCGCGGACTTCACAATGCTCTGCAGCTGGGTCTGGGTGACGACAATTCCGGCGGTGGCCGTGTACGGGAAGATCGCGTTGGAGAGCGAGTCGGAAAGCGCCGACTGGACCGCCGGGTTGGCGATCAGCTGCGTCGTCTTGCTGGCTAGACGGTCCGGCATCAGGATCGACAGCACCATCAGGTGAAGCCAGATAGCGACGCCGGCGGCGAGTACACCCAGAAGGATGGCGAAGTCTCCGAGTAGTCTCCGTGGGAACGCCACCTAACCTCCTACCGGCCAGCCTACACTATCTCGTCGGATCCAAACTATATCAGCTTGAGCTGGGCGCTCGCCGTTAGGCCAGCCTGGCGACTCCGGGCACTATCACCTTCAGGGTGAGGGTCTCGTCGGCGCCTTCGAAGATGGAGAGGACGCGGGCGTCGACGAAGTACCGGCTGATCGGGTACTCCTCCGCGTAGCCCATCCCTCCATGGATCTGCATCGCCTCCCTGGCGACCCACTCCGCGCTCCGGCAGGCGTGCGCTTTGGCCATCGATGCCTCCAGCGCTCCGGTGCCACCGGCGACCTCCGCGGCGGAGAAGCCCGCCCAGAGCCGGGTTGCGGCCACGGTCGACTGCATCCTCGCCAGCTTGTATCGCGTTAGCGGCAGGTCCGACAGGCGCTTCCCGAAGACGATCCGGTCGCGGGCGTAGGCGAGGCCGGCGTCCTTTGCAGCTCGCATTAGGCCGTTAGCCCTGGCAACGGTCTGGAGCCGGCCGCTTTCGAAGCCGGCCATCTGGAGGTAAAACCCCCGGCCGCGCCCGCTCTCCTCTCCGACGAGGGAGTCGTCGGGGGTGAACCAGCTGTCGAAGCGGACCTCGAAGGAGTGCATCCCGCGGTAGCCAAGGGTGTCGATCGCGCGCCCCTCCATAGCTCCTCCGTTCGACTCGACGGCGAAGCTATGGCCGGCAAAGGCGGGCTTCTCGACCAGGAATAGGGAGAGCCCCCGGTGCCGGAGCGACCGGTCCGGCTCGGTCCGCACCAGCACCGCCAGCAGGTTTGCTCGCCCGGCAAAGGTGCACCAGGTTTTGGTTCCAGAGATTCGCCAGCCGCCATCGACCTTGACGGCGCTGCAAGCGATCTCGGCGACGTCGGAGCCGAAGTCGGGCTCGGTGACCGCCACGGCTCCCATCGTCTCCCCGGAGGCGAGCAGCGGGAGCCACCGCTCCTTCTGGAGCGCGGTGCCCCCGGCAAGGAGCGCCCTGGCGATGATCTCCGGCCGGGTGATCAGGGAGCCGCCGATGCCGAGGGAGGCTCGGGAGAGCTCCTCGGTCGCTACCAGCATGGCGAGCAGGTCGGTAGCCGACCCGCTCGCCGACCCGCCGTACTCCTCGGGGACGGAGAGGCCGAAGGCTCCCATCTCGGCAAGGCCGGAGATGATCTCCTCCGGGACGTCCAGATTTCCCCGATGCACGCGCTCGGCCACGGGTGCGACCGCTTCCCGGGAGAAGCGGGCGAAGATCTCCCGCAGCATCGCCAGCTCCTCGGCCTCCTCGATGGCGGGTTCGGAGGCGTAGACGGCGTCGATCAGTTCGGGCTCCGGGGCGGCGATGTCTCCGGCCGCCTCCAGGGCAAAGAGGTGCCCCCCGGCCACCAGGGATCCGGCGGTCTCCGCCAGCGCCAGCTGCGCGTTGAGCAGGGTGTGCTCCGACGGGCCGGCGGTGAGCGCGATGGCGGCGCACCGGAGCGCGGAAAAGGCCTGGCCGAGCTGGTACTGGCCAGCCTGCGTGGGCTCCCCGGCGGAGACTGCCTCGCGAAGGGCAACCCTTACCGCCCCCGCTAACCGGTCGAGCTGACCAGCAAGCGGTGATGTGGAAAGAATCGGTGATGAACTCATGGAGCGAGCATACATTAGTTCGCAGGTGGGCGCCTATGCGGTACCGGAAGTCGGCGCACCAGGAAAACTTGATGCCCGGTTCGTTTTGAATTTTCAGCTGTTGTTAAAGTTCGAGCGTATTGCAGTCGATTATCCAAGAGTTGGCACTGGCCTGTAGGTGGAGGTGATTCCGTGGAGCCTGTCTGCCCTGTCTGCCGGGAACGGGAGATGGTGATAATCCAGCTTGAGGTGGCGGACAGGGACGTGACCCTGCTTAGCTGCGCGGCGTGCGGAAGCCGCTGGTGGCGGCGGGATGGGATCGATGTAGAGGTGGGGAACGTGGTGGATCTGGCGGCTGCGGCCGCGGCATCCGGGTCCCGCCGCCGCAAGGGCCGGCCTTCCCGGACAGCCTGAAGTCCGCCGGCTCCGGCTGGCGGGAGGTGGCGGCTTTCGCTGGGCGAGAGCGGTCTTCCTCCACCCCGGTAGCTCGGTCGACTCTAGGAGCAAGTCCCTCTGCTTGCGCGTGCCGGGCGCGGGGACGTCTCGGGGGCCCCGGCAATTCGGCGCACC
>JAJYHR010000195.1 GCA_021784675.1 Actinomycetes bacterium | reverse complement strand
GGCCGGCGACAGCCGGCCCCCTCCTCCGCTAGACCCCTTGGGCTCAGTCCGCGACCGGAGCCGCCTCCAGTTGGATCTCCCGCTCCTCACGGGAGGGCATCTGGAAGTACTCCCGGCCCTTCGCCCAGTAGACAGCGATCGGGATCAGCCCCAGCGCGAGCGCGCCCAGCCCGACCAGCTTGGTGGTCCCGTTCAGGCCCGGGATGGTCTGCTCGAAGACCGCCGCCATGAAGATCGCTCCAACCAGCGGCCACAGCCCGGCAAAGATGAAGTACTTCACCGACTTGAAGAGGTGCTTCCGGTAAAGGATCACCACTGAGAAGCCGGCCAGCGCGTAGTAGACGCAGATCTGCAGCCCGATGGCATTGATCGCGTCGGTCATCACGGTCCCCACCGAGCCGATGAAGTTGGAGGCGACGAAGAGCGCGAGCGAGATCACCGCCACCACGACGGCGGCGACCACCGGGGTCTTGCGCCGCGGGTCGACGGTGCCGAGCACCTTGGGCATGGTCCCGTCCCTGCCCATGGCGAAGAGGGTCCGGGTGACCTGGATGATGGTAGTCTCCAGCGTCGCGATGGTGGAGAGCGCCACCGCCAGCACCACCAGCTTGCCGCCAAGGCCGGGCCAGACCATCTGGCCGAGGACGCCGAGGACGTCGCCGGGGTTGCTCGCGATCGCCTTGCTGGAGAGGACCATGTTGGTACCGACGGTGAAGACCTCGAAGAGGGCAAAGACCACCACGACCCCGATGATCCCTCCGATGCCCGGGGTCACCTTGGCCTCGTGGGTCTCCTCGTTCAGATTGGCGGTGACGTCCCAACCCCAGTAGTAGAAGGCGGCCACCAGTGCCCCGGCAAAGAAGCCGGTGCTCCCGTGGAAGACCGACGGCGAGAACCACTGCCAGGAGAAGGCGTGTACGTCGTGCCCGTGGAAGAACATCAGGATCGCGAACAGAACCAAGATCGCCAGCTCGACGCTGGACATGATCACCTGCACGTGCGCGGTGATGGTCACCCCGGCGACCACCGCTCCGATCATCAGCAGAAAGAAGAGGGCGCCGAAGATGGTGACCAGGGTCACGTTGTTCGCCGCCGACTGGGAGAAGAGGCCCAGCACCACCGATCCGGCCGGGAAGGCGCCGGCGACCATGAAGATGAGCGCCGATACCACCAGCGACCAGCCGGCAATGAAGCCGAGCACCGGGTGGAGCGCCCGCCGCACCCAGGAGTAGGTGGCGCCGGCGTTGGTCTCCGCCCGCCCCAGGAAGTTAAAGGCCCAGACGATCCCGAACATGGCGATACCGCAGTACAGGAGGGCTGCCGGGCCTCCAAGCGCCACCGCTCCGATCAATATCGCGGTAGTGGCGGCGATCGAGTACGCCGGTGCCACCCCCGCCACTCCCATGACCGAGGAGTCGAACAGGGTGAGTACCCCGCGTCTCAGGCTGTGCCTGTCCTCCGCCGCTCCCTGATGTTCAACCACACTTCCCACGCGCGACCCCCTGTGTTTGCCTCGACTCCGGCGGCCTTCGCCAGATCGTTCCCATACGATAGCATTTACAACGGATTCGCACTAATACTTTTGCTACAAGTACCGAATCATTAACAAAACTTTCTCGACGACACGATTTTGCTGGAGCACGCCTAGAACATGGGTACGGCGAGATTCCCCCCGTCCACCACCAGGTTCGCACCGGTGATCCAGGCGGCCTCCGGGCTCGCCAGGAAGGCGGCGGCGGCGGCGACATCGGCCGGCTCCCCGATTCTTCGCGACGGCAGCCGGCCGGCGAGCTGGCCCTCCATCGGCTCCCAGAGCGCCCGGGCAAAGTCGGTCCGGACCAGACCCGGGGAGACCGAGTTCACCCGGATCCGGGGTCCGAGCTCCCCCGCAAGTTGCCGGGTCAGGTGGATCAGCCCCGCCTTGAGCACGTTGTAGAAACCGAGCCCCGGCTCCACCGCCATCCCCCCGATCGAGGCCAGGTTCACCACCGCCCCCGGCGTGCCCTCCGGCAGCTGCGCGGCAAAGCGCTGGGTGAGCAGGAGCGGGGCGCGCAGGTTCACCTGGTAGACCTTGTCCATCGCGGCCGGATCCATGGCGGCGAGCGGGCCGTAGTAGGGGTTGGTCGCCGCGTTGTTGATCAGCACGGTCACCGGCCCAACCGCAGCGGCCGCGGAGAAGATCCGCTCCGCCGCCCCCGGATGGCCCACGTTCTCGGCGATGGCGGCCACCTTTGCCGCCGGGAAAGCCTCGCCGAGGCGGCGAGCCGAGGCGGCAAGCTCCCTCTCCTTCCGCGCTACCAGGGCGACGTCGAGGCCCGAAGCCAGGAGCCTCTCCGCGATCGCCAGCCCTATCCCCCTCGATGCCCCCGTCACCAGCGCAGCTCCCATGGAACCACCTCCCATCTCACCCTTCTCCATGAAACCTACCGGAAGGGAGGCCGTTGCATCCACTCATCCCGGCGCGGCGCAGCTATCGTTGGTGTAAAGACCTACCGACCAAAGCTACGCCAGGGGATCGTTTCTTGCCCAACAGACTTGCACAGAGCCGCAGCCGCTACCTCCTCCAGCACCAGCACGATCCGGTGAACTGGCAACCCTGGGACAGCCGCTCCCTCGCCGAGGCCAGGGAGCGGGGATGTCCGCTCCTGATCTCCATCGGCTACTCCTCCTGCCACTGGTGCCACGTGATGGCGAGAGAGACCTTCAACGACCCCGAGGTCGCCGCGTACCTCAACGCCAACTTCGTCTGCATCAAGGTCGACCGCGAAGAGCGGCCGGACCTCGACGCCTACTACATGCAGGTGCTCACCTCGCTCCAGGGTGGCGGAGGGTGGCCGGTAACCGCCTTCGCCATGCCCGGCGGCGAGCCGCTCTACGCCACCACCTTCCTGCCCCCAAGGGCCACCCCGCAGCTGCCGGGGTTGCTCGACCTTGCCGCCCGTGTCGCCAAAGCGCTCCGCGACCAGCCGGACCAGGCGGCCAAGACTGCCGCCTCCGTGGTCGAGAACCTCTCCTCCCTGCAGCGCCTTCCCCAGGGGAAGTCCCGGCCGGCGGCGGAGGTGATCGAGACCCTCTGCACCGAGCTCTACTCCCGCTTCGACCGCGACTTCGGCGGCTTCGGTCACGCACCCAAGTTCCCCCAGCCCCACGTGCTGGAGACGCTGTGGAAGATCTGGAGAAGCACCGGCGATCGGCGAGCCGAGGAGATGGTGACGCTGACGCTGCGGACGATGGCGAGCGGCGCCCTCTTCGACCACGTCGACGGCGGCTTCTTCCGCTACGCCACCGACCGCTTCTTCATGGCGCCCCACTTCGAGAAGATGCTCCCCGACCAGGCCGGGCTGCTCCCGGTCTACGCCCGCGTGGCCGCCGACCGCGGCGACGCAGAGCTCGCCTGGGTCGCCTCCCGGATCGTCGGCTTCACCGAGGATACCCTCTCGCTCGGCGGCGGGCGCTACGCGGTGGCGACCGACGCCGACTCCGGCGGCGTCGAGGGGGGCTACTACGCCTTCCGGATGGAGGAGTTCGCCGCCGCCGGGGCCGGCGACGTGGCCACCTACTACGGAGCCACCAAGGGTGGGAACTTCGAAGGAGGGAACCTCCTCCACCGCCCGGTGGAGGGACCACTGCCCCCTCCCGAGAAGCTGGAACGCCAGCTCGAGGCGCTGAGCCGGCTCCGTGCCGCCCGCTCCGAGCTGGGAGTGGATACGAAGGCGACCTGCGATACCACCGCCCAATGGGCTTCCGCTCTGATCCAGGCGGGCAGGTGGCTCGGCCGCAAGGAGTGGGTCGAGCGGGGTATCGAGACCGTAGGGCTGCTGGACAGCCACTTCCTCCGCCACGGAGCCCTTACCCACCTCAACTACGAAGGGGAGGCCCAGGGGCCTGGCTTTGGCGCCGACTACGCCCATTACAGCGCGGCCCAGCTCGAGGCCTTCTCGTCAACCGGCGACGCCGCCCACCTCGAACGCTCCCTCTGGAGCGCGGAGGCGCTGCTCGCCGGCTACCTGGACGCAGGCGGCGCCGTCACCACCGCCCGGAAGGGAGAAGGCGCCGGCACCCGGACGGCCGACACCTACGACGGTGCCCAGGCCTCGAGCACCTCGGTCTTTGCCGGCCACCTCACCCGCCTAGCAGCCGTGAGCGGATCGGCGGCGCTCGATCAGACGGCTGCCGGCCTGTTCGCGGCGCTTTCCCCCCTGCTCAACCGCGTCTCCCAGGCTGTTCCCGCGCTATCCTGGGCCTACTATGAGAGCAGCGAAGGCACGGCGGAGGTAGTGTTGCCCGGACGACCAGACCCCGACCTGCTTGAAGCCGCACTCGCCAGCACCCTCCCCAACCTCATCGTGGTCCCCGGCGACGCGTCGCCGCTCGCGCGCGACCGCGAGCCGGGCTTCGCCTACCTCTGCCACCACCGTAGCTGCGACCCGCCGACCGCAGACGCCACCGAGCTCCAAGCGGCGCTCGAAGCGCTGGGTGCGAGGTGAGGCCGATCACCCGCTTCCTGCTGCTCGGCCGGATCGACTCCAGCCTCGGGACCGAACTGGTGGTCGCCGACTGCGCCAGCGGGCGCCTGCTCCGGCTGACCGCCCCCGAGTTGCCCCAGGATGCGCCACCGAGGTGGCTCCAGATCGAGCACCTGGCGTCCGAACTCGACCCCGACCCGGCACGCCCGGAGCAGTACGGCGCCAAGCTGGTCACCACCCTCCCGAAGCTCCCCAAAAGGCGATACCTGGTAAAGCTCCTCCGATCGCTGCAGGCCAGCGAGTCGATGCCGCCGCTCTTCTTGCCCGGACCCTCGGTCGCCTACTCCCGGTTCAGCGGAACCAGCCCGTCGCTCGCCATCCTCGGCCTCAACGACCCGGTGATCTCCCCATCCCCCTCCGGTCCGGTGCTAGGCTTCCGGTGGTCGGAGATCTCGCACCAGCTCCCGCTGGCAAGCTCGGCGCTCGCCGGGGCCACCCCGCTCCAGCCGGTGGCGACGGTGAAGCAGTGGAAAACCGCTCGCGGGTCGACCCCGCGCTTTGCCCTGGCCGCCTTCTCGCCACCCTCGGACGGCTACTGCAAGAAGTGGGTGATCGCCCTCTACTAGCGCGATAGCATCCGGTTCGGGCTGGCCGAACCGACCCCAGCAGGGAACGCGTCCGAGGTAGAATGCCCTGAGGCCGGGGCTACCCGGCCGATCTCCCGGAGGAGGCGCGATGGCTGGCGACGAGCGAATCCCCTACTGGTGGGAGGTTACCGAGCCCGATCCATCTTCACCCGAGGACCTGCGGGTGAAGATGGATACGGTCGCCGCCCGCTCCGGCTTCCTCCCCAACATCTTCGTCGCGCTCTCCTACTTCCCCGACGAGTTCCGCGCCTTCTTCGCCTTCCACGACTCGCTGATGTCGAGGGACTCCCGCCTGACCAAGGCCGAGCGGGAGGCGATCGTGGTCTCCACCTCGGCGGCCAACGGCTGCACCTACTGCGTCGTCGCCCACGGAGCCATCCTCCGCGTCCGCGCCAAGCACCCTTTCGTCTCCGACCAGGTGGCCATCGACTTCGAGGCGGCCTCGATCTCCGAGCGGGCCAAGCGGATCCTCCGCTTTGCCCACAAGATCTCCTTGCACCCGCAGGCGGTGACGCCAGCAGACTTCGCCCCGCTCTACGAGATCGGCCTCGACGACGGCGACATCTGGCTCGCCGGCGCGATCGCCGCATTTTTCGCGATGTCGAACCGGCTAGCGGGCTTGGGGCACATCATGCCGAACAACGAGTTCTACCACCTCGGCCGCGATATCGACTCCGGGTTGATGCGCGACCTCTAGCCTCGCCGGAAGGCCGAGCTAGCGCCTCCCGTGCCGGTGCCGCCGGCCGGCCCTCGCCGAGAACAGTCCCACCACCACGATCAGGAAGATCCCCATGGAGAACATCCGCGCCATCATCAAGAAGGCCGGGAGCAGGGACAGCGCCACCAACCCGAAGAGGACGAACAAGCCGACCTCGGCGACCCGGGTGAGCAGCGCCGGCCGGGGCGCACCCTCCGTCCTCGCCACCTCGGCGGTGCCGTGCAGCACCACCCGGCCGTGAGAGGGGACGAAGGTCAAGCCGTGAGGGATGTCGCTCAGCAGCTCGGCCAGCTCCCGGTAGGTCTGCGAGCCGTGGAGCGAGTCCAAGCGCTCCGAGAGCTCCTGGGCGGTGATCCGCCCCTCGCGAAACGCCGCCGACAGTGCATCCTCCACCTGGCGGCGATCCTCCTCGGAGGTGCGCAGGTTCATTGGGTCTTGGACCATGACTCCTACTATAGCCAGATCGCGTTACCCGGTGGTAGCATCTCCGCCCAGCCGGCCCAGCGCGTCCACAGCAACGAGCCTGCCGTCGCCGACCGACCAGATCGCCGGGTTCACCTCGAACTCCACAGCCCCCCCGAGCACCAACCCGGAGACCGTCTCCACCAGCCTGATCAGCTCCTCTAGCGCCGCCGGCGAGTGCAGCCGTCCCCCGGGGAGCACCGCCCGCCCGAACCCCTGGGCCACCAGCTCCTCCAGGAAGGCTTCCCGGGAGTACCGGGAGACCAGCATCTCGACGCGGCCGCCCGCGACCTCCGCCAGCACCCCTCCCGGTCCCACGATCACCACCGGCCCGAATTCGGTCTGCAGCGCCCCGACGATCAGCTCCAGCTCCCCGCTCACTTTCTCCGCGACCACAACCGCAAGCTCCGGGTCGCCGATCCGCTCGCGCATCCTGGCCAGCTCGCCGGCGCAGAGGCTGGGAGCGATGCCGACCACCACCGCGCCGGAGTCGCTCTTGTGGATCAGATCGGAGCGGGAGGCCTTGATCACCACGGGGGAGTCGAACCACGCCGCCGCGCGGGCTGCGGCCTGCTCCGAGGCGACCACCAGGAAGCGGGGGATCCCCACCCCGCTTGCCGAGAGCGCCCAGAGAGCGCCGCTCTCGGCAAGCACGCCACCGCCGGCGACGCCGACAGCGGCGATCTCCTCCGGTATCGGCAGCGGCCTCGCTAGCCGCCTCAGCCCCGCCACCAGCTCGACCGCCCTCACCGGGTTGGCCATCAGCATGATCCCCGCTTCGCGCAGCGCCCTGGCCACCGGCTCCGTGGCTAGCCCGACGATGAAGGTGGCCATCGCCGAGGAGCGGGCGGTGGCGGATATCACCTCAACAGCCGGCAGCGCCAGGCTCTCAGCGAGGGACGTATGGCCGAGGAAGACGATCGCCGACCCGTAGAAACCGGAGTCGTCGATCTCCCGGAAGAAGCTGCCGGCGATCGAGGCGTCGCTGAGAAACTGACCAGTGAAGTCGATCGGGTTCACCAGCCCGGCGTAGGGCACCAGGGCGCGCAGGCTGGCTTGGAGCTCGGGGGGAGGGGGATCGAGGGAGAGCCCGACCTCCTCGGCGCGGTCGGCCATCAGGATCCCGACGCCGCCGGAGACGGTGAGGATCGCGTCGCGCTTGCCGGTGGGGATCCGCCGGTAGCCGATCGCCTCCACCATGTCCAGCAGCTCTTCGAGGTCCCGGGCCCGGTAGGCGCCATGGCCCGCGAGGACCGCGTCGAAGAGCCGGTCGTCGCCGACCATGGCTCCGGTATGCGACAGCGCGGCCCGGGCGCCGGCCTGGGACCTTCCGGTCTTCAACAGCACCACCGGCTTTCCGGCCTCGGCAGCCCGGCGCAGCACCGAAAGCAGCTTGGCCGGATCGCTCACCCCCTCCAGGTACCCGGCGACCACCGCGACCTCCGGATCCTCCAGGTAGGCATCGATCCAGTCGGCCACCGAGACGCTGGCCTCGTTACCGGTAGCGGCCCAGTACCTGACGCCGAGGTGGCGCTGCCGGGCCATGGCGAGGAAGTAGGAGCCGAACGCCCCCGACTGGCAGACAAAGCCGGCCGAGCCCGACGGAACCGGTCCCGACTCCAGGGTGGCTGTAAAGCTGGCCATCAGCCCGCTAGCGGTGCTGAGGATGCCCAGGCAGTTGGGGCCGATCAGCTCCACCCCCGCGTCGGCGGCGGCAGCCGACAGCTCGGCCTCGAGCAGCCTGCCCTCCTCCCCCACCTCCCGGTAGCCCGACGCGAAGACCACCACCGCACCGGCACCGACGCTCGGTGCCTCTTTGATCACCTCGAGGGTGGCGGCGTGCCCGACGGCCGAGACGACCAGCTCGGCGCGCCCGGGTAGGGATCCCAGGTCCGGGTAGCAGGGGATGCCGAATACCTCGCGGTAACGGGGGTTTACCGGGTACACGCTCCCAGCGAACCCGGCCC
>JAJYHR010000123.1 GCA_021784675.1 Actinomycetes bacterium | reverse complement strand
CCGGAGAGCACGACACCGCCACCGACGAGGTGGTTCTGCTCGACACCCATCTGGTACCGCCGGCTCACCTAGAGGCGGTGGCTTCGCTCCAGGACGCTCTGCTCGAGGCCGGAATGCGCCTCTCCACGGAGCGCGCCGCCGAGCTCCCCGCGAGCGGCATCGGCCGGTCCACGGGCATGCCCGCCGCAAGGTCGGCGGATTGGGCCCAGGTCCAGCCCGAGTGGGGACTCGCCAGGAACGCCGCGTTCGTCGTCGGACCGCGAACGATAACATCGGGGGTGGATCTGGAGCGCCGGTGCTTCCTCCACTCCTACGACTGGAGGCTCGACCCCGATGGCCTCGCCCTCGAGACGATACTGACGGCGCCCATGGTGGTGGCCCACTGGATCAACGCCCAGTACTACTTCTCGACGGTCGACCCCGGCATCCTCTCAGCAGGAGACAAGACCGCCCACAACATCGTCGCCGGGATCGGCGTGGTGCTGGGAGCGGGCGGTGACCTCAAGGTGGGCCTCCCGTTGCAGTCGGTATACGATGGCGGCCAGCCCTTCCACGAACCGATGCGGCTGCTTACCGTCGTTCAGGCTCCCAAACGCCTCCTGGAGGCGGTCATTGCCCGCAACACCGTCCTCCGGCAGCTGTTCGACGGGCAGTGGGTGCACCTCGCTGCGAGGGAGGGGGAGGAAGGACCCTGGAGCATCCGCACCCCGGATGGGTCCTGGGAGGCGTGGGTTCCGGCAAACACGGCAGACGAGGAGGTAAGTATTCGTGGATGACAGTTGGCACTTGACCCGGATGACCAAGGTGGAGGTTGTGATTGGAGGCGACGACGTCTCTGCCATCACCGACATGTTCTCCCAGGTGGGTGCGACCGGCTTTACAGCGGTGTCCGGGGTCTCCGGGCTTGGCCACAGCGGCTATCACCAGGGACGCCTCCTTTTCAACGATCGGAGCACGCTCACCATGCTTACGGTCGTCGTCCCCAACGAGCTGGCGGGCATGCTCCTCAAGGAGCTGCGACCGCTGCTCGAGCGGCGCTCTGGCGTGATGTTCGTCTCCGACACCTGGGTGAGCCGGCCTGAGTACTTCCAGTAACCAGGAGAGCCTTTCCGGCCGGCTCGCTGCCTTAACGAGCCGGCCGTGGCCCTTGGCCTGCTACGGCGTCCCGAGGCTGGCCTTGAAGTCCTGGTACAAGCTGTTGAGGTTGGCGTAACCGAGGCCTGAACCCGGATTGTAGACGGCCCCGGACCTTCCGGTGTAGAAGTTGTTGGAGTTGGCGAACTCACCGCTTACAGGCAGGGGCGCGCCGTTGAGCGTTCCCGAGTAGTAGCTCGAGCCGTAGATCTGGTTCGAGTCAAGCGCGGTAAATGGCGAGCTTGCCGAGGTGGCAAAGCGGTACATCATCGGATTCCAGAACCCGACCCTCTGGCCTCCGAGGGCGCTCTCGTAGACCGCGGAGACCCCGTTCAGCTGCGGGCCGATAAAGCTGGTCCCCCCGAAGTCCACCAGGCTCGAACCGAAGTACGCGGTGAACTGCGGGTCGTAAACCACATAACCGGTCTGCGGATCGGCGTTGAAGGAGATGTCCGGCGTCGCCCGACCGTTCGGCTGCATCCCTTGAGCCAGCGGCGGGTTGGAGTTGAAGCTGAACTTGGTCGGCTCGATGATCCCGGGAGCGACCACCTGCGGGTCGATGCTGTTCAGGAACATGTAGTCCGAGTAGTGCTGCACCATCAGGTTGTTCTGGTACGAGGGACGGTAGAAGAGCGAGCTGTAACCCCCGCCACTGCCGATCACCAGGTTGGTCGCCAGGCTGGCCTCGCTGCTCGCTCCCAAAGCCTGGTACATGGGCCACAGGTAGTCCCATCCCCAGGTGATCTGCGACGGGATGTTCACCGACTCGCTTCCCACTACCGACCCGCTCGAATTCGTGATCGGATAGGTCTGGACTCCCGGAAGCGTGGTTCCGCCCACCGAGGTGTCGAAGGGAGAGTCGGACGGGTTGTCTATACCCAGGTTGGTGGTGCCGATGTCACCGGTTGGGTCGTAAGCTCCCTGGTCCCCGGAGGCCACGAAGACCGACTGCCCCTGCGCAGCCGACTCCAAAAAGGCCTGATTGAACGCCTCGGCGTAGGCCGGCGACTCCTGGCCCGAGGCGACGCTGGCCTGGATGGCGGTCTCCGACTCCCCCCAGCTCGCCGAGATCGAACCGGCCATATTGTCCGACGCCGCCTGGTAGAAGGCGTCGACGAAGCCATAGTCGGTGTTGGGGGCCTGGTAGACGACGATGTTGGCTTGGGGAGCGATCGCCCCGGACTGTTCGACGTCGAGGGTGGTCTCGTCCGAGCCCAGAGCCAGGCTCACCGGTCCGGCACCGCCGTCGACGTTTACCAGGTGGATCCGCCCTGGAAGGACCGGGACGTGGGCCACCTTGGACCAGAAGGTGTACGGTACCTCGGGGTTGAGGCTGGCCAGCGTCACGATCGCCATCGTCTGGCCCTGGCCGGCGTTGCCCGCGGAGGTAAGCGGCGTCAGGTTGTACTGGCTTTCGAAGGCGGCCGGAAGCTGGGCGAAGGGCGCCGCGTTGGCGCTCCCCGCCGACTGCGGAGCCGGTTGCTTGATCCCCGGCACCGAAAGCGACTGGAACGGCGCGTAGTTGGAGAGCCCCAGAATGGCGAGGATCCGGTTAGCAAGGTAGTGCGGCATCTTCGGCATGTCCTTGGTGCCGTAGACCTCCTGCTTGGTCGAGCTCTTGACCGCGGCCCCGGCAGGCTTGGTGCTCACGGTGAAGTCCTGCATCAGGATGGTGAGCGCCTTCTCGTACTGTGCCGCGGTTCCCTGCGTGGTGATATCGAGGAGGTCCGGCATGACCTGGGTCCTGATGCCGAAGGAGTTGAGGTAGGCGGTCAACGCGTAGACGTAGTAGGGGGCCTGCCCGTACTCGGCCGCGAACTGGGGCACGGTCAGGTAGCTGCCCCTCCATCCGGCGTTCACCATGGAGGCGAGGCTCGAGATGTTCCTGCCCTTGAGGACGAAGGAGACCCGCATCTTGGTGCTGGGTGAGGTGGACCCCTGCGGCACGGCATTCGCCAGCACCGAGGCCGATATCCCCTGGGGAACCGGAGTCAGCTGATCGGCGGTTACGGTTCCCGTCGCCGGCTGCGCCGCCAGCGCCGCGAAACCGGCGCTCGCCAAGGTGCTGCCGAGAAGCACCCGCACCAGGCTCTTTGACACCCTCTTACCCATCGCCCTACCTCCCTTCGGATCGTCAAGCCTCTGGATGAACGATCACCGAGAGCAAAACCTACACCAGGGAGAACACGAAAAGTAAGAGGAATCGTAAATTTTCCGCTCAAGTATGCGCCCTGAGCGACAAGCACCCACGGCTAGTGAATTAACAACCTCGGCTCGTGGTCAACACCCAGGGTAAGGTGATAGAAGCTGTCGCGCGACCCCTCCGCCTTCAGCTCCTCCGCCGCCAGCGCTATCCGCTTCATCGGCGAACGGGCACCGCTCGGATGCGCCAGCAGGGTGACGCAGTAGCCGTCGCGGCGAAAGTGCCGCGCGCTGGAGAGCGCCTCCGCCGACTGCGACTGGGGGTCGAAGATCACCGTCAGCCGCCGCTTTCCCGAGCGTACCGGAAGGCCAAGCTCCTCGATCAGGCCGACAACCCGCTCGAAGCCGAGCGAGATTCCGCAGGCCGGAAAGTCGACGCCGAAGCGCTCGAGCAGGCGATCGTAGCGGCCACCGCCACCGATGGAGCCGGTCCAGCTCGGGTGGACCAGCTCGTAGACGGTGGAGGTGTAGTAGGCGAGTCCCCGCACCGTCAGCGGGTCGAAGACCACCGCCACGTCGCGAACCGAACGGGCCACGTGCCTCTGGATCTGCTGGATCCACTCGGCCACATCGGCGGCGACCCCGTACTCCACAAGAGCCCCCAAATCCGCAGATCCCTGCAGGCGGTCCAGGTTGTCCAGCAGCTCCCGCGCCTGCGCCTCCGAGAGCCCCCGCTCTTCGAGCTCCCGGGCGACGGCCGCCGCCTCTACCTTGTCGAGCTTGTCGAGCGCCACCATTACCGGCTGCCACATCGGCTCCTCGATCCCGTGGTGGAGCAGGATGCCCTCGAGAAGCCTCCGATCGTTGAGCCGGATCTCGAATCCCTCGATCCCGAGGGCATGGAGAGCCGCGGTAGCGGCCACCAGCAGCTGCACCTCCGCAAGGAAGGTTGGATCCCCGAGAACGTCGATGTCGGCCTGGGTGAACTGGCGGAAGCGTCCCCGCTGGGGCCGCTCCGCCCGGAAGACCGGACCCAACTGCATCGAGTAGAAGGGGCGCGGGAGCTTCGACTGGTTGATGGCGTAGAAGCGGGCGAGCGGGACGGTGAGGTCGTAGCGCAGGGCTCCGTCGACGAGATCGGCCTCCTCGGACGACTCATCGATGTTGAGCTTGTCACCGCGCTTCAGCACCTTGAACATCAGCTTCTCGTTCTCGTCGCCGCCAGCGCCGGAGAGGGCCTCTAGGCTCTCGACCATCGGGGTCTCGATTTCGAAGAAGCCGTGGCTCTGGTAGGCACTGCGGATGCGTTCGAGTGCGGAGAGCCGCAGATCCTTCTCGCCGGGGAGGATATCTCTCATGCCTCTAAAGGGACGTGGGGCCTGCATCCTTGAACCTCCATACTCGTATCAAGAGATCCTAAAGGGTGGTTAAGCCGAGCCGGTGTCGATCGCCAGTTGCGGAATAATCAGGAAGTTTCAAAAGTTGAAACGGAGCGTGTCAAAGGGGGAACTATGAATCATTTACGGGCACCGCTTTACCTACTTGCCGCCGCCGGAGCTCTTGCCGCCTGCGGCGGCACCTCGGCCTCGAAGGCCTCGAGCGCATCAACCTCTACCAAAAGCCAGGGCAGCGCGGCATCCTACGGGAAGGCCGCCGCATCCAACTCCACCGGGCTCGCCATCTCCCGATCCTCCGGTTACGGCTCGATCCTGACCTCGCCTGCGGGCCAGACCTACTACATGTTCACCGCCGACTCCCGAGGCAAGTCAGCCTGTTATGGAGCCTGCGCAGCCATCTGGAGACCGGTGCTCGGCCCCGCTACCGGCCTCCCCAAGGGCCTCAAGCCGTCACTCGCGAGCTCGATCACCCGCACCAACGGGCAGGTCCAGCTGACCTACAACGGGCACCCGCTCTACACGTTCAGCAGCGACACCCAGACCCACCTGGTCTCGGGCGAGGGAATTAACGCCTTCGGCGGCTACTGGTACGTCCTCAACGCCAAGGGGAACCCGGTAAAGGCCGGTCTCGGCTCGGGCGGATCCAGTAGCTACTAGACCTCGAGCGCCTCGGAAGGCTCTGCCGCTTGGACTCCCTTCCGGGCCATCAGCCAGTAGATCAGGGCGGCAACGCCGAATCCGGTAAAGATCGAGAAGTCGGCGCCGCCCGAGGCCGAGGAGATCGGACCCACGAAGACCGTGGTGTTGATCGCCAGGAGCGCGGCGGCCATCCCGGCGACCTGCGCCACCACAGCTGCCCAGTGGACTCCGCCGTTGTACCAGTAGAGCCCGCCTCTTGCCTTATGAAGCGCGTGCGGGTCGTAGCTGCGCTTCCGCAGCAGCCAGTCGATCAGATAGATCGCCGTCCACGGCGCCACCCAGACGATGATGAAGAGGACGAAGTCGCCAAGCAGGGTGTTGAACTGATTGGAGAAGGTCGCGTACGCGGTGAGCAGCGAGCAGATGATGGTGTCGAGGATGACCGCCTGGAGCCTGGTCAGCTTCAACCCAAGCGCCTGGAGGGTTACCCCCGACGAGTAGAGGTCGAGGCTGTTGATGGCGAAGAGCTGCACAATGGCGATCAGCAGGTAGGGGGTGAGGAACCAGGCAGGGAAGGCGTGGGGAAGCCCGCTGATGGGGTTGGTGGCGGAGGGAACAAAGGTAAAGATCGCGGCACCGAGCAGCATCAGCAGGATGGAGGGGACCGCAGTCCCGAGGAAGACCCAGAGCACGATCTTCCCCTTGGACGCGGAGCGCTCGACGTACCGGGAGTAGTCGTTTCCGTTCTCGGTCCAGCCCAAGCCGGAGGCGGAGATCACGACGGCGAGCACCGCGAACATGGTCTGCCAGTTGGCGCCGTGGGCTACCGAGTGGAGGTCCAGCTTGCCCACGCTCAGGAAGGTCATGGCCGCAAACAGGATCAGGAACGGCACCGCAAGGGCTCTCAGCGTCTTGAGGATCGCGCTGTGCCCGAAGAGCGGCAGAACCAGCTGGATCAGGCCGGCCAGAACGATGAAGAGGATCTTGCCGGTCGTGGAGACCTGCAAGCCGGCCTGGCTAGAAAGGGCGATCGCGGCGAGCACGATGAGTGCCAGCCCTTCGGTCTCGAAACCGACCTGGGTCAACCAGTTGAAGAGCGATAGCAGCTTGGAACCGTTGGGCCCGTATGCGGCCCGGTTGATGGTGAAGGTGGTCGTTCCCGCGTCCGGCCCCTGAAGGCTGGTCAGGCCGAGGAGGAAGAAGGAGAGGTTGCCGATCAGGATGACCGCCACCGCCTGGTAGAAGGTGAGCCCGAAGCTCATCACCAGGGCGCCGTAAACCACGTACTCCACGTTGAAAAGGGCCCCGACCCACATCCAGAAGAGATCGCGCGGCTTCGCCCAGCGCTCGCCCTCCGGTATGAAGTCGATGCCGCGCTGCTCGATTAGCGATCCGGCCTCGGCCACGGGAACGCTGAACACGTCCTTCAAGATCCACCTCCCCTCAAGACCGCCCGCGCTAAGAGACGCCCCCAGGCGACTCACGGCAGAGCCGAGAACCAAACCAGCTATATCGTAGGAGGAAAAAGCAGCCGGAAGCTCCGGCTGCGTTAATTCTCAGACACCGCCTCCGGTTCCGCTCTCCCCCGGCTCGCGACTTCCAATCGGCATAGACTGGAGGGATGTTTGCAGCTCGGCGGCGCCATCGGAGCGAGATCATCCGGAAGGCCCGCGGGTCCGAGCAGGTGGACCTGGTAGTAAAGGGCGGCAGGGTTTTCATCCCCACCACCAGGGAGTGGCTTCAGGCGGATATCGCCATCGACAGCGGGATCGTGGTCGGCTGGGGAGCGCGCCCGGCCCGGCAGACGCTGGAGGTTGAGGGGTCCTGGATCACTCCCGGCTTCATCGATGCCCACATGCACATCGAGTCGACCAAGCTCTGGATCCCCCAGTTCGTCGAGGCCGTTCTCCCCCAGGGGACCATCGCCGTGGCGAACGACCCCCACGAGATGGCCAACGTGGCCGGGATCGAGGGTGTAGCCGCCATGATCAGGGCGGCCCGGGATCTCCCCTTCACCTTTGGCTTCTCCGCCTCCTCCTGCGTTCCCGCCTCCGCCTTCGAGAGTCCGGGAGCCGTCTTCGACGCGGAGGAGATGCGCGAGGTCCTGGACGGCCCGGAAGGGATCGGGGTGGCGGAGGTGATGAACTACCCGGGCGTGATCGCGGGCAACCCGGCGATACTCGCCAAGATCGCCCTGGCCGGTAACCTCCGCGTGGACGGCCACGCTCCCGGGGTAACCGGGTTCGACCTGGACGCCTACCTGTGCGCGGGGATCGAATCCGATCACGAGATCACCACCCTCGAGGAGCTCACCGAGAAGCGCCGGAAGGGGATGTGGGTCTTCCTCCGGCAGGGTTCGGCCTCCCAGAACATCGCCGCCCTCGCCCAGAGCGTCCGCGAGCACGGCACCACCCGGGTCGCCCTCTGCAGCGACGACCGCGAGCCCGATCTCCTCCTCAGCCGAGGGCACGTCAACGACTGCATAAGGGTGGCGGTGGAGAGCGGGGTCGCCCTCGAGGACGCGTTGGTGATGGCCACCCTGAATGCAGCCGACTACCACGGCTTCGCCCATCTCGGAACGCTCTCCCCCGGCTACCAGGCCGACCTCTGCATCTTCGACGACCTGGCCGCCCTCGCCCCCAGGCTGGTGCTCCAGCGCGGCACCGTCGTCGCCTCCGATGGAAAGCTGGCGATCACGCTGCCGGCAAGACCAGCTCCCTCGGGCCTGAAGCGGAGCGTGCGGCTGCGATCCAGCGTCGACGAGAGCGACTTCGAGGTACGGATGAACGCCTCCGAGCAGGTAAAGGTGATCGGAGTCGCCGCCGGCTCGATCTGGACCACCGCCAAGACGGCCAGCTACCGGGAGTCCGACCCCGCGCTCAACCTGATCGCGGTGATCGAGCGGCACCACCGCACGGGGAGGCGGTCGGTCGCCTTCGTTGAGGGGTTCGGGCTGCTGGCCGGGGCCATCGCCTCCACCGTCGCCCACGACGCCCACAACCTCATGATCGTGGGCGCGAATACCCCGCAGGGCAGGAGGGATATGGCCACGGCGGCAAACCACCTGGAGCGGATCGGCGGCGGCCAGGCG
>JAJYHR010000128.1 GCA_021784675.1 Actinomycetes bacterium | reverse complement strand
TGGTGTTGACGATCCGGGCGTCGACCGCCTCACCAGCCTTGGAGCGCTCCCTCCAGTAGGCGGCAGACCACCTGACCATGTTGAAGGTGCCTTTGAGGTGGACGCGAATTACGAGATCCCACTCATCCTCGGTCATGTTGACGATCATCCGGTCGCGGAGGATACCGGCGTTGTTCACCACCGCGTCGAGCCGGCCGAAGCTGTCGACGGCGGTGTTGATGATCCGTTGTGCCCCCTCCCAGGAGGAGACGTCGTCGCCGTTGGCGACCGCTTCGCCGCCCATGGCGCGGATCGCGTCGACCACCTCGCCGGCGGGTCCCGATCCGGAGCCACTACCGTCGACCTCGGCCCCAAGGTCGTTGACGACCACCTTGGCCCCCTCCTCGGCAAAGAGGAGGGCGTGTGCCCGCCCTATTCCTCGTCCGGCGCCGGTCACGACTACTACCCGGTCTTGGCAGAGACCTCCCACGGCTCCTCCTTCGCTCTGATTCCCTATCAAACAGTAGCATCCGTGGTTACCGCCGGGTAAGCAGCACCTCCCCGGAGCGCGTTATAAGGGAGATGATAATACCGGGGGCATCAGCTGCGCCGAAGCGCACTGATTCCGGGCGGCAGGTCGGGGCCGGCCTCGGCGACGGCGCCACCCAGCGCCTCAACCACCCGTTTTGCGGCCGACGATTCCAGGCGGCTCCGGTAACGGGCTATTCCCACCCTTCTTGGAGCGAGATCAACGATAGGTATCGCTATGGCGGAGGAGGCGGAAGGGGAGGTGGGCAGGTTGGTGACGGCGGAGGAGGGGAGGATAGCCGGCGCGTAACCGGCGATGGCCAGCGCCGCGATCACGTGAAGCCCGTCGATCTGCGCCTTCACGTTGAGCTTGGCTCCCCGGGAGGCCGCCACCGCGGCCAGCTCCTCGCGGAAGCCGACGTGCGGTGGCGGGACCAGTAGCGGCCGGGTGGCAGCGATCGCCACCGTTACCGACTCGAGCTTCGCCAGCGGGTCGCTGGCGTTGACGATGAGGACGTACTTCTCCTCGAAAAGGGGGGAGAAGGTGAGGCCGTCGACGGTGAGCGGGGTGGTGAGCAGCGCCATGTCCACCAGGCCGGAGCTGAGCCGACGCTGCAGCGACGCCGAGGTCCCCTCGGCCACCTCGAGCTCGATCTTGGGGTAGTCCCGGGCCAGCCGGTCGAGGATCAGGGGAAGGAGCCACCCGGCCGCGGTGGTGATCACCCCCAGCCTCACTCGCCCCGAGACCATCGAGGTCATGTTGCTGAGCTCGGAGTAGATCTCCTCCAGCTCCTGGAAAAGCCGGCGGGCGTGCTGTGCCACCAGGTTCCCCTCATCGGTGAGGGAGCCGGTCCTGCGGTCGACGAGCTGGACGTTCAGCTCCCGCTCCAGCTTGGAGAGGTGACCGGAGACGTTGGACTGCACGGTGTCGAGGATGTCGGCGGCCCCGGAGAAGCTGCCCGCCTCCTGGACCGCCAGCAGGCTACGGAGTTGCTTGAGCTCCACTGGCTCTCCTATCGGTAAAACAGATATGAGGTATCATAAAAATGTTTAGTAAAACCAGAGGGAACGCGGTAATCTGTAATACAGCGATGGTTATCCCCCCAAACGACCATCGCTCTTGATAAAGGAGCCGGTTCCCCCCAATCGGCTCCTTTCACTTTTTCCTCCGGCACCGGCTGCCCGCGCGGGTAGCCGGTGCGTGCCTGCATGCCGCCCGTTCCTCCCAGGATAGTCTCGGGAGGGTGTCTAGATCCCAAGCGGATTCGATCCGGCTGCGACTGGCGGCCGCTGCGGCACGCCTGTCCGCCCGGGCCATTCGAGCCGGCGGGTTCGGGCGTGGAGAGACCCTTCCCGGCAGGGTGGCGCTGGCGGTAGCCCCGGGATTCGTCGCCGGCCGGGCCGCGGGTATCGATACGGTGATGGTCACCGGGACCAACGGCAAGACCACGACCACCGCCTTCCTTGTCGACCTGCTGGCCGGGGTGGACGGCCCGGAGATGGTGGTAGCGAACCGCGGCTCCAACCTCCCGGGTGGGGTAGCCGCCGCGCTGGCATCGGCCGGAGGAGCGACCAGTGCCTGCTTCGAGGTGGATGAGGCGTACGTCCCGAAGCTTGCCGAGGAGCTTCGGGCTCGAGTTCTGATCTGGCTGAACATGAGCCGCGACCAGCTTGACCGGTCGATGGAAGTGAGAAAGCTCTCGCGCAGAGTCGGGGATGCCGGGAGGTTTACCCCCGTGCTGGTGGCAAACGCCGGCGACCCGGCGGTGGTCGCCAACTCCGGGAATTTCGAGGAGCGGATCTGGATCGCCGGCGCTCCCAGTTGGAGGCGGGACGCTACCGCCTGCCCCGCTTGCGGGGGGCGGATCGACTTCGGGGGGAGCTCGTGGCGGTGCCAGGGGTGCGATCTCCGGCAGCCGGAGGCGAGCTACACCATCGACGGGGCGGGGAGGGTGACCGGACCGGGCGGGAAGCGCCTGGGGCGGATCCTGCTGGAGGTGCCTGGCGACTTTAATCTTTTCAACGCACTCGCGGCCGCGGTGGCGGCAGGTAGGCTGCGCGGGCTGCGGCCCGAGCACTTCTTCCCGGAGCTCTCCCGGGTCGGCGGCGTCGGCGGGCGGTTTACCGAATGGGTTCTCTCCGGGCTTCCGCGCCAGCCCAAGCTCACCACCTATCTTGCCAAGAACCCGGCGGGGTGGGAGGGGATCCTCGATCTGGTACCGGCCGGGGCCAGCCTGGTTCTCGGGCTCAACGCGAGGGTGGCCGACGGCAAGGACACCTCCTGGATCTGGGACGCAGACCTCGAGCGGCTAGCCGGCATGGTGGTGATCGCGACCGGCGAGCGGGCGGGCGACATGGCGTTTCGCCTCGAGGTCGCGGGCTGCCGTGCCGCCAGGGTTCCCGACCAGCTTCAAGCGGTGGCGCTGGCGGGGGCCGGCGGCGGGCGCGTCGTCTACCTTGGAAACTACACCGCCTTCTTCTCTCTGGTCGACTCCCTGGGGAGGCTGGGCGCGCTCCGGAGCCGCGAGGCGCGGGCGGGAGTGGGATCGTGAAGATCGTCTTCGTCTATCCCGACCTGCTCAGCACCTACGGCGACCGCGGCAACGCGCTGATCCTGGCCTGGGCGTTGAGGAGGAGGGGGATCGCGGCCGAGGTGGTCGAGGCTCCCTCCGGGCAGCCGATGCCGCGAGATGGCGGCGCCTACGTGCTGGGAGGGGGGGAGGACGGCCCGCAAGCGCTCGCCGCCGAGCGTCTGCGCGAGGACGGCTATCTCGCCGAGGTGGCGGCATCCTCTCGCCCGATCCTGGCCATCTGTGCCGCCTTCCAGATCCTCGGTGTGAGCTTCTTTGCCGAGGGGGTCGAGAAGGCCGGTCTCGGCCTGCTGCCGGCGACAACGGTCCCCGGACCCCGCCGGCTGGTCGGCGAGGTGGTGGCCTCCCCGCTGCTCCCGCTCGGGCAGGGGTACCTGACCGGCTTCGAGAATCACGCCGGGGTGACCACCCTGCACGAGGGGGTGCAGCCGCTGGGACGGGTGATCGCCGGAGGGGGGAACGGGGTCGGCGGCGTCGACGGGGCGGTCTGCGGCTCGATCGTGGCGAGCTACCTCCACGGCCCGATCCTGGGCCGAAACCCCGGGGTTCTGGAGCTATTGCTGGGCCAGCTTGGCGTAGATGGCGGCATCTCGGAGCTCCAGAGCCAGCTGTACCAGGACCGGGTTGCCGCTGCCCACCTGTAGCTCGGGCCGCATGAATCGGCGGTGATAGTTGCAGATACAAGTTCACTCCGGAGAGCTGGTAAGCTTGTTTCCATGGCAAAAATTGCATTTTGGATTACAGCGGGACCGGATCAGGCGGGGAAGGCGATGTCGGGGCTCAGGCTAGCGCAACGGCTGAAGAGCACCAGGGATCAGGACGTGAAGGTCTACCTGTTTGGTCCGGGGGTGGCCCTCGGGGAAGGAAAGGACCCAGCGATCAAGGGGGTTCTCGAGGAGCTTCGCAGCTCCGCAGTGCCGGTGCAGGCTTGCCCTGCCAACGTCGCCCAGATGGAGCTCGACGAGAAGGTGATCACCGGCTTCGGGATTGAGCTCCGCCCAGCGGGCGAGGTGCTGGTGGAGCTGGTAGAGCAGGGATACCAGGTCATCGGCGTCTAGCCGCGAGCCACTCCGGTGGAGGGGGCGGCCGAGCCGTCCCCTCCACCGCAAGCTCTTCGGCTGTCCGAGCAGCGGATGGCTGCTCTGGCGAGGCTCTACTCGGCCAGCAGCCGGTAGATGCTCTTTCGCGCCTCCGCCAGGATGGAGAGCGCGGAGTCGCGCTGCGCTTCGGTGCCGGAGAATGCGACCTGCCGAACCGCCTGGACCAGTGACATCGCCTCGCGCCCGAGATCGACGAAGTCCTCCGGGGCCGCCGCTGGTCCGGACCTCTCGCCGACCTCGCTCGCCGCTTGCCTGCCGGCATCCGTCAGCGAGTAGGTCCGGCGGCTGTCGCTCTCGGTAGAGGTGACCAGACCCTGATCCTCGAGGAGCGAGAGCGTCGGGTACACCGACCCGGGGCTCGGCTGCCACATCCCCCCCGATCGTTCGGATATGATCTGGATCAGCTCGTAGCCGTGCTTCGGCCCGTCCAGGAGCAGCCTGAGGATCTCCGCGCGGATCCGCCCCCGTGGGGAGCGCCGGCCGGAGAAGCCGGGTCCCATGCCCCATCCTCCCCGCATCGGTCCCTTCCCGCAGCCGTGCCCGTGCATCGTGTTGTCGAACATTTGAACCCTCCTAACCATCAAGGCGCAGTAACGACGCCTACCGATATATCGTAGTCGGTTGTTAACGGTTGCGGTACGCGACTCGAGCGCCGGCGGCAGCGTGGCTAGGCCCGTTTTCCGCACCCGAATTGGGTTACTCCTCGGACCGCTCAGGCCAGGGGGGCGTCGAGCAGGGTAAGGATGATCCGCTGGACTTGGGTGAGCCGGTCGAGAACCAGAGCGCTCCGGGGCGTAGGTGACCGACAGGCCGTCGAAGGCGGCAAGGGCCGCACGGGCGGTCGTCTTCAGTCCGGCTCTCGGGCAGGATGCTGGGGAGCGCCACGCGGTCCCCGAGCTCGGCGGCAAGCTCGGCTTCGATCAGCCTGAAGATGAGTAGCGTGATGCCGATGACCGCGACGAGGGACTCGATACGGTCGTCGTTGTGGAAGAACACCGGGCGGACGCGCAGGGTCTGCTTGAGGTGGCGGTGGCGCTGCTCGACGATCCGCTGGTCCTTGTAGATTCTCAGCACCGGAGGGCATCCAGCCGGCCACCTCTTGGGTCGGGGAGGTTGGTTGCCAACGCGTAGAGCCCGTCGAGGGCGCCGGCAGCAGCGATCGTGTGTTCGTGGCATCGCCAGCTGATGACCGGCTTGCCTGCCCGGGTGCCCGTCGTCACGACGATCAGGCCGCCGACGTTTCCGGTGAGGATCTGGGCGACTTCGGCGTCGACCTGTCTCCTCGTCTTGTGTACGCTACCGCCGAGCCTGTTGCGGATGGGGGTAAGCGCGTCGTTTGCCGTTGTGAGGGCGCGCTCAGGGGCATCGGCGACCGAGTTGGCCTCCTCGGAGGAGAAGATGTAGGCGACCCGCAAGTCGTGGTGTGTGCCGTCCTGGGCTGTCACCGGGCAGGGCCGCAGCAGCCCCTTCCATACCGTGCGGCGATCGGGGTCGAGCCGCTGTTCCCGGAAGGAGACGTAGTCGAGGGGCTCGAGCGAATCGAGGCCGCCTGGAACATCGGTGGCTAGGCGCTCCGCCCAGCCGGTGTCGGCCCGAAGGAGCACCACGAAGTCCACGTGCTTTGCATCCGCGGCACAGAGGTTCTCCACGTAGCTGAGCCCGGAGTCGGCGACGACGAGGCCCGGAGGCAGTGTCTCGGCCAGCGTTTCGATCGCGGCCACAAATGCGGGCAGCTCGCTGCTCGAACCCTTGTGGGGTCGGAAGTACACGGCCACCCCGGCCTTCGTCGAGGCGTGCAAGGTCTTGACCTGCCGGGTGATGGTCCGGTCCGCGGCCCAGCCTTTCTCGACGGGAGCGGAACCCTCGTAAGCGCCGGCGAAGCGGACCGCGGTGAGATCGAGGTGCAGGCGCGAGGCACCGACGGCGACAGACAGCTCGGCCGCCGTCTTCACCACGAGCTCACCAGGGAGCTCTTCGGTTATCGGGGCAACGGCCTCGAGTGCACGGCCGAGCCGGGAGAGGTAGTGCTCAACAATGAGCATCGGGCCCACCACGCGTCGGGTACCGATCTGGGGTGGATAGAGCCGGGCAAAGGAGGCCGCGAGCGGGTCGAGTTGGCCCGGCGCCTTCAGATCGTCCTCCCGCCCGAGCGTGCGCAACAAGCGGTGACAGACCTGGCGGACTCGTTGCGGTAGGCCTCGACTAGGCGCTGGTAGACGTACTCCCGATTGCCCTTACGCGCGATGTGCCGTTTGACGTACACGCTCGACCATTCTTCAGAGGTTGGTCCTGCACTACCACGCCACTCAACGGATTACACGGCATGTAGTCCACTTGATAGCAGGGTCAGAGGAATCGCCTATTTGGTCCTACCGCTCGCCCGGAGCGTTGTGCTTGGGCTGGTGACAGTACGGGAGAAGATCGCAGCTCAGGCAGCGCGAGCGGTCGAACCTCACGGGCGAATGATCGGACCCTTGACCCGGTCGGGTGCGGAAAACGGGGCTAGGAGATGTCGATGCCGCGGGGGAGCCGCTCGGGGCTCCACTCGAGTAGGTTGCAGGCGGTCTGGAAGGCGTAGCGATCGGTCATGCCGGCGACATGGCGGATCACCTGGCGCTTCGGGTCGAAGGAGGGGTCGAGGTCGGGGACCAGCTCCGGGTGCGCGAGCAGGTACTCTGTTAGCGCCCGGAGCAGGGAGATCACCGCCTCGCCCTGCTGTCTCGAGTCGGGCCGGTTGTAGATCCGTTCGTAGTTGAAGCCGCGGAAAGCCGCGAGCACCTCGCCCATCGCCGGCGAAAGCCCGATCGCGCCGCGATCGGCGGCTAGCCCGATCACGTCGCCGATCAGGGCGTTCAGCTGCGATCCGCGGCTGATCCCGATGGCGGCTCGAACCTCGGCGGGTAGTTCGCCCTGCCCGATGATCCCTGCCCTCCAGGCATCCTCGAAGTCGTGGGTGCAGTAGGCGATCCGGTCGGCGAGCGCAACCACCTCGCCCTCGAGCGTGGCCGGCGCCGGCCGACTCCAGGAGTGGTTGGCGATCCCATCGAGGGTTTCCCGGCAGAGGTTGAGCGGAGCGAGCACCTCGTAAGCCCCCCAAGGGGCGTGGTCGAATCCGCCATCGAGGTAGGGCTGGAGGGCGGATTCGCTGGCGTGGCCCCCGGGGCCGTGCCCGCAGTCGTGACCGAGCGCGATCGCCTCGGTGAGATCGACGTCGAGGCGCAGCGCCCGCGCGATCGAGGAGGCCACCTGGGAGACCTCCAGGGCATGGGTGAGCCGGGTGCGCTGGTGGTCCCGGGGGAAGACGAAGACCTGGGTCTTTCCGGCCAGCCGCCGGAAGGCGTCCGAGTGGAGGATCCGGTCCCGATCGCGCTGGAAGCAGGTGCGGAGGGGGTCGGGCTCTTCAGGGGTCACGCGGCTGCCGGCTCCGGAGGCGATGGCGGCGCCGGGCGCGAGCCCGGCCCTGCTCGCCTCCTCCCGCAGCTCCCGGTTGTAGACCTCCCGCGCTACCCGCTTGGCCGGAAGGTGGGCGGTCACCCAGTGCTCGCCCACGTTTCCCCGGCCGGTGCTGGTCCACGCGGCTCTTCTCTCCTCCGCGCCGCCAGCATGCCCGCTCCCCGTGCCTTCCCATCGCTGCATCAGCCGCTCCTGTCCTATGGGATCTCTCTTAGCGCGTGGCGGCGACAGCAGAGCTAGCGCCTGGTCACCCGGAAGGGACCAAAGCCCTGGTCGGTGGGCATCATCGAGATGGTGTTGATGTTTACCCGGGCGGGGAGTCCGGCGACGAAGGAGACGACTTCGGCCACGTCCTCGGCGGCGAGCGGGGTCATCCCCGCGTAGACGGCCCCCGCCTTCTCCAGATCTCCCTTGAAGCGGACGGCGGAGAACTCGGTGCCGCCGACCATCCCCGGCTCGATGTCGGTGACCCGGACGCCGGTGCCGGCGAGGTCGGCCTTGAGGTTGAGCGAGAACTGCCGGACGAAGGCCTTTGCCGCCCCGTAGACGTTCCCGCCCGGGTAGGGGAACTCGCCGGCGACAGAGCCGATGTTGACCACCAACCCGGAGCCGCGCTCGACCATAGCGGGGAGGTAGGCCCGGGTGAGGAGGACCACCGCGTCGACGTTGATCCGGATCATCGCCATCCAGTCGCTGACCTCCGCCCGCTGCGCCGGCTCGAGCCCGATGGCACCGCCGGCGCTGTTAACCAGCACATCGATCG
>JAJYHR010000194.1 GCA_021784675.1 Actinomycetes bacterium | reverse complement strand
ATCATGAGACGACACCCGGGCATAAAGACCAAACCCGTCGGCCGCTCTGGCGGTAGCCGACTCAGGCGATACCAACACTGTCCTCGGACCAACCCGCACAGCCGGTACAGGCAACGTCCCGTTCCTGCACCACCTATAGGCGGTCTGCGGATGCACACCCTGAGCATGTGCCCACTCGGTCAGATTCACGTTCCCCGTACTACTCGATAGAACATGTGTCTGATCGCTGTTATGCGTCTATTGTTCAACAGCTCGAACCCTCCGCCGTGGGGCGCGCCAAGTAGGCCGAAGGCAGGAGCGCGGGCGCCGAACCGGGCGGCACTCCTTAGTGCCCGGCGCTGCCAAAAGGACAACTGCCGTGATCCTAGTCATCACAGCACGGCGCAGAGCAGGTGATGCCCCAAGAAAGCTCGGTGCATCCGGACGGGTGAGCAGATCATGGACGTCTCTGGCCGCCGCTGCGCCGTAAGGAAGGCGTCCCTGCCCGGAGAGGATTCCAACGATGCGGTCGCGATCGGTAATCTTTCATGCTGAAGATGCCCAAGCGATGAGCAGTCTCCAGCGGCACAGCAACATCCCATTCCGAGCGATCCCCAAACAGGGTGCCCGCCATTTCCTCGATAGCCGACCGCCACAGCCACTTCCGCCTGCTGAGGCCGGCGGAAGCGAACTACCAAGGCCTAGCTCTCGACGCCCGTTGAGAGCTGACGCCGCCTCCACTCTTGGTAGCGCTGCCGGTCCCGCCTCGCAAACCCATTTGGCGCGACGGCGGCACCGCTTTCACGTCTCATCACCAAGCCGGTAAGGTTGGCTAGCAGCTGCGCGACGGCTAGACCGGCGACCACGCCGTCGAGCTCGGGTCCCGGGTTCGCGACACCGGAGTCAAAAGCTACGAAGGCGATGTACTCGGCCACTGCAGCCCCCACCGCGCCCGATCCGGTCGCGTGCGAAATGCCTACGAGAGCCAACCCCTGATCGCCCTTGAGGAGAGCGACCGCTTCCGTCGGTGCCCCCACCCCTCCCAGATCGTCTAGGGAGAGGCCGAATACCGACAGCAATGCCCTGATAGCGTCCCAGTCGACGGGAAGACCGGAAGCGATGCCGGCAGGACCCGCTTCTGTGGTTTCGAAGCCTTCCATCCGCATGGAGCCTACCGGCAAATGCGAAGCTCCTACCCACCGGTCAGGCGGGTAGGAGCTGAACCCGCTAAATCCCCGGTCTCCCCGCAAGGGCGAGGCCGGTCTCGATTGAGTCATCGATCACGACTACCTCATACCCCTTCCCTGCCAGCACCGATCCAGCCGCAGCCGCCCGGTAACCTCCTGCGCAGTGAACGTATACGGGTAACTCCCGATCGAGAACCTCGTGCCTGTCTTCAACCCTGTACAGCGGGAGCTGCACCGTGTTGGCCATCGGTGAACTGCGATGCTCGCTCGGGTTCCGCACGTCGAGCAGCTGGTGGTCCAGGTGCGCATGGCGGGCGAAGTACTCCTGCCAGGAGAGGGCGGCAGTGCTCTGCGTGCCCGCCGCCGCCATGATCTCGTTGGCGTCCACGATACCGGCCACGGTCTCGATCCCGATCCTGCCCAACGCGTACACCGCCTCCCTGGCAGTCTCCAGGTCGTCGGTGATCAACACGATCGACCTCCCGAACTCGTGCAACCACCCGTAGTAGGTTGAGAAGACGTTGGAGAACTCGAACCCGAAGGACCCCGGAACGTGCGCCTCCAGGTAAGCCTTCCGCGGTCTGATGTCGATCAGGACCGACCCTTCCGATGCCAACCCGAGGGCTTCGCTCGCTGAGAGCACCTGCAGGCTATCCACTCGCAGAGCTGAGGGTCCCGCGACGTTTGCCGGCCCCATGTGCCGGTAGTAGGCAGGGAACGGATCGTAGCTAGCCATCAGCATCTCCACGAAATCGTCCTCCAGATCGTACTTGAATACGATATTCACGTCGCGCTCCCCCGCCAGGGTGGAGTCGCCAGAGGTCTCCACCGAAACCGAGGAACAGAAAGATCCAAAACCGTGCGTCGGCATCAGCTGAGTTTTCCCCGGGAGGGTGTCGGCCAGACGGTATGCCGACCGGTACTGGGATCTGGTCAACGACTCGGTCGCATCAGGTGCGATCAGGTCAGTGCGCCCGACGCTGCCGTAGAGCAGCGACCCGCCGCTAAGCAGGATCGGGGTCCCGCCATCTTCGGTCGAGGAGACGGCGAAAGAGATGTGGTTGGGAGTGTGCCCAGGCGTGTGCAAGACCTCCACCCGCAAGCTCCCGTACTCGAGAACATCGCTGTCCTTGACCGCTCTCCTCTGGTAGGCTACGCTCTCACCCGCGTACACCAGGTAGTCGACTCCGAGCTCACTTGCGAGCGCGAAACCGCCGGTGACGTAGTCGTTGTGCATATGCGTCTCGCCGACGGCAACGATCTTCGCGCCGGTGGCGGCGACTGCGGTGTATACCCGCTCGATATCGCGTTGCACATCGACCGCGATCGCGACCTTGCCGTCATGAACGATGTACGATCTGTCCCCCAACTCAGGCGTGGAGATTATGACCAAGTCAAGCATGAACTATCCTCCTAGGCAACACCCCCGATACCCCGGGTGGTATCTGTTAATTATAACGCTAGTGCTTTGTCAATATCTGCACCGAGCCCGGCCGGAGCTCAGTCACTCACCTATCAAGCGCGCCAGCTCGCGGATCTCGTCTCGGATCTTTGCCGCCTCTTCGTACCTGAGTTCGGTGGAGCAAGCCTCCATCTGAACCCGGAGATCGGCCATGACCTCGGCAATCTGCTCCGGACCAAGATGGCCGTAGCGCTGCTCGGCCCGCGACCTCCGCAAGCGTGGGCCCCGGCCTCCCCCGGAGGCATCCCCCGTTAAATCATTCAAACGGGCGGTAACCGTTTTGGGCACGATCCCATGCATCCGGTTGTGCTCGCCCTGCAGCGCGCGCCTCCTCGCCGTCTCCGAGATCGCCGCCTCCATCGAGCGGGTCACGTTGTCGGCGTAGAGGATCACCATGCCTTCCGCGTTGCGAGCCGCCCTCCCGATAGTCTGAACCAGCGAAGTCTCCGACCGCAGAAAGCCTTCCTTGTCGGCGTCAAGGATCGCGACCAGCGAGACTTCCGGGATGTCCAGCCCCTCCCTCAGCAGGTTGATGCCCACAAGCGCATCAAACTCTCCAAGCCGCAACTCCTTGACCAGCTCGATCCGCTCCAGCGTCTCGACATTCGAGTGCAGGTAGCGGACGCGGATCCCGAGTCCAGCGAAGTAGTCGGTAAGGTCCTCTGCCATCCGCTTGGTCAGCGTGGTAACCAGGACGCGCTGATCGGCCTCGCTCCGCTTGCGGATCTCCGCCGCCAGGTCGTCGATCTGGCCCTTGGTCGGGCGAACCTCCACCTTCGGGTCGAGCAGGCCGGTCGGCCGGGCAATCTGCTCGACCACCTGAGCCGATCGCCCGATCTCGAAGGCCGACGGAGTCGCCGACATGAAGATACCCTGGTTGACGCGATCGTAGAACTCGTCAAATCTCAGCGGCCGGTTGTCGAGCGCCGAGGGGAGCCTGAAGCCGTGCTCTACAAGCGTCTCCTTCCTGGACCGATCCCCCGCGTACTGCCCGTGAAGCTGCGGTATGGTGACGTGGCTCTCATCGATGATCACCAAAAAGTCGGGGGGGAAGTAGTCGAGAAGCGTATACGGAGGTTCCCCCGCGCTGCGGCCGTCGAGGTAGCGCGAGTAATTTTCGATCCCGGCGCAGTACCCGATCTCCTGGAGCATCTCCAAGTCGAATTCGGTTCGCATCCGCAACCGCTGCGCCTCCAGCAGCTTCCCGTTCCCCTCGAAGTACTCAAGCTGCTGCTGGAGCTCGGCCTCGATTCCGGCCGCCGCGCCTTGCAGGCGCTCGTCAGAGGCGAGGTAGTGGGTGGCCGGGAAAACCACGAACTCGGAGAGCTCCCGAACGAGCTCGCCCGTGACGGTATCGACCTGGGTGAGCCGCTCCACCTCGTCCCCAAAGAACTCGACCCTGAGGGCGAGCTCCTCGTACGTGGCGTGGATGTCCACCGTGTCTCCGGCGATGCGGAACCTTCCCCGCGCAAGCTCGTAGTCGTTCCGCTCGTACCGCATCGCCGTCAGCTGCCGGGAAAGCGCCCGAAAGGGCACCTCCTCCCCCACCCGGAGCGGGAGTATCTGCCCAAGATACTCTTCCGGCGACCCAAGGCCGTAAATGCACGATACCGAGGCCACCACGACCACGTCCCGCCGGGTAAGCAGGGAGGAAGTAGCCGAGTGCCGCAGCCGGTCGATCTCGTCGTTGACGGAGGAGTCCTTCTCGATATAGGTATCCGAAGAGGGGAGGTACGCCTCCGGCCGGTAGTAGTCGTAGTAGGAGACGAAGTACTCGACGCGGTTTCCCGGAAAGAACCCACGAAACTCGTTGGCGAGCTGGGCGGCGAGAGACTTGTTGGGCGCGATAACCAAGGTTGGACGCTGCAGCGACTCGATCGTCCAGGCGATTGTCGCGCTCTTGCCCGATCCGGTAATTCCGAGCAGGGTTTGAAACCGATCCCCGCGATGTACCCCCTCGACCAGCTGCTCAATCGCCCTGGGCTGGTCTCCCGCGGGGCGGTAGTCGGAGACGACCCGGAACGGTTCCATAGCCCAGAGCCTAACGACCGGCCGGCCGAAAATAGCTCTTCCGGGGATCTGCGAGGCCAGCGAGAAACGATCCCGCCAGGACCCTCGAACTACCGCCTATCCCGATCGCCGCACGCAGCCAACCGCGAAGCAGAGCACGGCAGGCTCGAACCAGCCTCCCGGTCTAGCTGAACAGGTCGTGAAGCATCGCGGTAGCCTTCGCCTGGACTACCTTGACGAAATCGGGCAGGTCCGTCGGATGCACGTACTGGGGAAGGAGAATTTCGCTCTCCGCCAGGTCGGTCACGGGAACATCCGATTCGATCAGGCGCGCGATCCGGTCGCCGTCGACGATGGCGCCATGCAGGCGCGAGATGCTTCCCTTCTGCGGATGGTGGCTAGCCACCGCCTGCACTATATCCGGAGAGAAGTTCCAGTACCCGAGCACATCGGCACCGAGCACGGCGTGGTTGATCCCGAACGCCTCCCGCTCCGCCACCAGCATCTCGCGTTCGGCGGCGGCGGTCAGCGCTGAGCGTTCCAACCTGGTAATCGAGGCTGAGCCAGCGGGATTCAGACTCGACATAACAGCCCTGCCGATGTCGTGCAGCAGCCCAACAGAAAAGGCAAGCTGCTGATCGGCGCCAAGCCGCCTCGCAACTTCGGAAGCCGCTACCGCCGAGCTGATCGAGTGCTGCCAATCCTGGGGGGTCACTGAACCAGCGCCCTCGATTACGGCGGTAAGCGACAACGACTTCACCGCCTGGAAACCGATGATCGCTATCGCAACCCGCAGCTCCCTGACCCTTCCGCCGGTGCCGTAGAAAGCCGAGTTCGCCATCTGCATGATCCGGTACACCAGAACTGGGTCCGCGCTGATTACGATGCTGAGCTCTCGCGCGCCAACGTCGTCGCGCTCCACCAGCGACATCACTCTCGAAGCGACCGAATGGCTAGCCTCAAGACTCTCTATACGCAAAGAGACGTCCTCCGTCGAGATCAGCTCCATCGCACCTCCTTGAACCGACATATCGGCCCAAAAGGTGACTGGCTTTATTGCCTCGAGAGTCCCATTTCGGCGAGCAGCGACGCGACCCTCCCGCGTAGCTCGTAGAGCGAACCCGAATTGTCGACGGTCCAGGTGGCAAGGGATCTCACCGCTTCGGGAGGCGGTTGGCTTGACATCCGCGCAAGCGCCTCCTCACTCTTCAACCCGCGCCCCTCGACGAGCCGAGTGAGCCTGATCTTCACGCTGGCTTCGACCACAACGACCCCATCGCTGGGGAAGGCCGACGGATCTTGCGCGTAGAGGGGGACGTCCACTACGGCAGCCTCGAAACCGGCGTCTGCCGCCGCCGATACCCGCGCTGCGATCTCCAACCGGATTGCCGGATGGAGGATAGCCTCCAGCTCAGCCTTCGCGGCCGGGTCCGAAAATACCTTTTGCGCAAGGGCAGACCGATCGAGCGAGCCATCGCCAAGGAGGACTCCCTTCCCGAAGCGGTCGACAATCCTCGAGAGCAGGGGGCTTCCCTGGACGACCAGCTCCCGCGCGATCTCGTCTGCTTCCACCACCGGCACCCCGAACTCGCCGAGGATGGCCGCCACTGTCGACTTCCCGGAGCCGATGGCGCCGGTCAAGACAAAGACCCTCACCGGAGTTACTCCGGGTTCGGCTCCTGTCCCTCTTCGCCGATGTAGTTGCCCTCGGCGTCATACTGGTAGTCAGAAAAGGCATCGCGGTACTCCGCGGCAAGCTCGCCGCCCTCGAGCGCCTGCCTAATCGATAGGCTGATCCGCCTGCGCTGGGGGTCGAGATCGATAATCTTCACCCACAGCTCCTCGCCAACGGTAACGACCTGCTCGGGAAGGTCAACGTGGTGCAGCGCCATCTCCGAGATGTGCACCAACCCCTCGATACCCGCCGCTACCTGGACGAAGCACCCAAAAGGCACCAGCTTCGTGACCCGCCCGTAGACCAGCTCGCCCACCTTGTGGGCTCCGGCGAACTCCTGCCATGGGTCACGCTGAGTCGCCTTGAGCGAGAGCGAGATCCGCTCGGTCTCCTGGTCGACCTCGAGCACTAGAACCTGGACCTCATCCCCTACCGAGACCACGCTCGATGGGTGATCGACGTGGTTCCAGGAGAGCTCGGAGACGTGGACAAGACCATCCATGCCTCCTAGGTCGACGAAGACGCCAAAGTGGACGATAGACGAGACCACACCCTTCCGAACCTCGCCGGGTCGGATGTTGGTCAAGAACTCCTCGCGCTGCTCCCGCTGGTTCTCCTCGAGGAAAGCCCGGCGTGAGAGGACCACGTTGTTGCGGTTGCGGTCGAGCTCGATGATCTTTGCCTCGACGTCTTGGCCGATCATCGGAGCGAGGTCGCGAACGCGGCGGAGATCGACGAGCGACGCAGGAAGGAAGCCTCGAAGCCCGATATCGACGATAAGGCCGCCCTTGACCAGCTCGATAACCTCGCCGCGAACCACGCCGTCACGAGCCTTGATCGACTCGATCTCTTTCCACGCCTTCTCGAACTGCGCCCGCTTTCGGGATAGGACCAGCCGGCCTTCCTTGTCCTCCTTCTGGAGCACCAGCGCATCCACACGGTCGCCAGTGTTCACGACGTCTCCCGCGGAGATGTCCTTCCTGATGGAGAGCTCGCGAAGCGGGATAACCCCTTCCGACTTGTACCCGATATCGAGAAGAACCTCGTCCTTGTCTACTTTGACGACGGTTCCACTTACAATGTCACCCTCGTCGAAGTCGACCAAACTCTTTTCTACAGCCTCTTGAAAACCCGTATCACCCAGGTCGTCAAGGACGATCTCGTCCCCGGTAGCGGCTACCGGCTCCGACTCCCCAGCCGTAACCATCTCCTCCACCGGCGCCGTCTCTTCACTCATCGATATCCCTGCAGCCTCGCAAATAGCACTTCCAACCAAACCCGGCTACTATGCGCTTCGCGCGCTACATAGCCAACCATTATGATAGCCACTTCAGCGGAACCACTTCCCCAGTGCGCGGAATTAAACCCGCCTTAAACGCCTGCCATAGCATTATTTGGCCGCCGCCCAGCTCGGACCCACCCCAACGTTGACCACCAGCGGCACCGAGAGAGCGTACGCTCCGGTCATCGCCGAGACGACCACCGCCTTTACCTCCTCCACCCGCTCGGCGGGGGTCTCCACCACTACCTCGTCATGGACCTGGAGGACCAGAAGAGCGGAAAGTGGCTTCAACCTCCGCCCCATCTCGACTAGAGCGATCTTGAAGATGTCGGCGGCAAGACCCTGGGTTGCGGCGTTCATGGCTTGCCGTTCCGCGCTCAGCCGCATCGATCTGTTGGAGGAGCTCAACTCGGGGATATAGCGTCGCCGCCCCAGCAAGGTAGCCGTGTATCCGAGTCGCCGAGCCTCCTCGACTGCGATGCTCCGGTAGCTCCGCAAACCGGGGAAGGCGGTGAAGAAAGCGTCAAGGATAGCCTCCGCCTCGGCGGGTGGCACCGCAAGGCGCTGCGACAAGCCGTAGGCCTCCATGCCGTAAGAGAGCCCATAGGCAACCATCTTTGCCACCGAGCGCTGCTCGTAGCTCACCTCCGATGGTGCGACCCCGAATACCCGCGCGGCGACCAGCCTGTGGACGTCCTCATCCGACCTGAGGGCAGCCGAGAGTGACTCGTCGCCGCTCAGGTGGGCGAGCACTCTGAGCTCGATCTGTGAGTAATCCGCCGAGACCAGCAGACTCCCCTCGGGTGCTACGAACACCTCGCGGAACTGCCGGCCCTC
>JAJYHR010000018.1 GCA_021784675.1 Actinomycetes bacterium | reverse complement strand
CTTCGGCTTCGGGTCGCCCCCCGCCGCCCGGTACGCGGCCGACCAGATCTTCACCAGAGCACACCTACTCTTCGTCTTCGGATCGCTCCCGGTGATGACGATCATGCTGCTGGTGATCGAGATCTCCGGGAACATCTCCACTATCGAGAGCAGGCTGAGGAGCCTGATCTCGGGCTCGATGATCCTGGGCATGATAGTCACGCTGATCGGGCTGGGCATGTGGGTGTTCACCACCCCCGGCCGGTCGGCGACCTGGGCCACCGGCAGCGCCGGAGAGGTGATCTACGTGATCGGCCAGTGCCTGATGCTGATCGGCGCCATCATCGAGGTGTTCGCGCTCCGGTCGCGAGCCGGCGGCCTGCTGGACACGGGAACCTCGGAGCCGGCAGAGCTGACCCCTACCTCATAGGCCATCTCCCGGCCGTGCCTCGAGCGCAAGCAGCAGCTGCTTGACTTCAAGACCTCCGGCATAACCCCCGAGGGTTCCGTCGCTGCGCAGGACGCGGTGGCAGGGAATGACCAGCGGCAGAGGGTTGGTTGCGCAGGCACTACCGACGGCCCGTACCGCTTTCGGGCTGCCCGAGGCGGCGGCAAGCGCCGCGTAGCTGGCGGTGGCGCCGTATCCGATCTCGAGCATATGGTGGAGCACGCTGCGCCGGAAGCCGTGGGCGAGCCGGAGGTCGAGCGAGATGTCGAAGGAGTGCCGGCTGCGGCTGAAGTACTCATCGATCTCCCTTGCGGCCCGGTCGAGGCGTGCGGGGGCGTGCAGGATCCGCGGGCTTATCCGCGCCGCCAGCTCCCCAAGCACCCTCGCTTGGTCTTCGTTCGGAAGGCCCACCCGCACCAACCCCTCCGGGGTAGCGGCAAGGAGCAGCGATCCGATCGGCGTATCGAGGGTCCGGTAGGCAACATCGAGAAGCCCGGTCGCCGACGCTTGGGAAACCACCCGGGCGCGCAGGCGGGCTACCGCCTCCGCTTCCGCGTCACGTTCCGCTCCGAGCAGTCGGGTTAGCGCGTCAGGATTGGTCATATCGACTCCTCCCGGTCGAGTGCCTTGCGAAGAGCGGCGATGCCGTCCGCCGCAGCTCTGCGCGCGGCGGCCTCGCTGGTTCCGAGTAGATCGGCTGCTTCCGCGTAGGGAAGGCCGCCAACGTGGTGAAGGACAACGGCACCTCGCTGCTTCGGAGCGAGGGCGGCGACCGCTCTCCACAGGCCGGCATCTGAAAGCTCCCGGTCGAGGGAGGGCCTCTCCGGAAGCGTTCCGACCGGGATGGGGGCGCGCCTACCCGCACGGATCCGATCTACCGCCTTTCGGTAGGCGATCGTTACCAGCCAGCCGCGAACGTTGCTGCCGGCCGCCAGCCGCGGGTAGGCCTGCAGTGCGGAGAGGAACGTCTCTGACCAGGCGTCATCGGCGTCATCCGGTCCCGCAACCGCGCGGCAGACCCTGAGCACGACCGCACCGTGCGCCGCTATTACCTCCTCGAAGGGAGGCAGGCCTAGCAAACCGCCCCCGCGTCCGCCCCGCCACAAACTCTGAGCACGCCCATACCCTAACCAACGCCGCGCCCGGCCAGTTCGTGAGCTTGCTCGGCGCAGATCGGCCTCGGCCACCCGCGGAACCAGGCCGGCAGAGTGCAAGGCGCCCGACCCGAATGGAGGGAGCGGGGCCGCTGCCATGATAACCTCGCCCCATGAGCGCACCGGAAAAGAGTGAAAGCTTCGCCCTGATCGCGCCGCCAGAACCGGGAGATGCGACCATTTTCCCGCACCGGCCAGGCACGATGGCGGCCCGGCTCTCCGCCATCCCTGGCACCACGATCGAGCTCCTCGCACATGGAGACCTCCCGGACGGCGCGACAGAGGTGTCCGCGGTGACGCACTCCAGCCGCCTGGAGATCGCCCCGCGAGCGCTCCTCACTCCCTGGCTCACTCCCGATCCGCCCCCGAGCGAGCTGTGCCGGACCCTGGTCCGAACCCACCGCTCCCCGGTGCTGGTCGCCTTCAACGGCCCCGGCGGGGAAAGCTGGCTTTTTGGACCGGACGCGGGCGGATCGCTTTACGGCCCGTACCCGGAGGAGGAGATTGCGGCGGCTCTCGCCGCGGTCTTCGCCGCCACCCGCGGGGATGCCGCCGCCAGCGCCTGCCGCCGCCTCCTTGACTCCCTGCACACCACGTCGATCCCCGGGGTCGTCAACTCCGGCCTTTTCGCGGCCGCCTGCATTCGGGAGACCGCCCGCCGCACAAGGAACGCACCCGAAGAGCGACCGAAAGCGATGGCCTGCGGGGCACAGCTCCTGCAAGGCCTGGGGTTTTACCTCCCCCACGGCCTGGACAAGAGCCCGACGATCCTCGCCTCCGCTAGCGGGGAGAGCCTGTGCGTAGCCATCCTTGAAGATCCCGGCGAAAGCCGGGAGCTCTGCCTACCCCAGCTGGCGGAGGGATTGGCTGCGGCGAGGGAGGCCGGGCTACCCTGGCTGGTGACGGTGGGCGGGCCCCGAATCCGCCTCTATCCGGCAGAGCTGGGCCTGGGCGCCGGCTACAGGGGCCTCGCCAACACCTACCTGGAGATCGACCAGTCCCTTCTTGGCCCGAACGATCGCCCGCTGCTCAGCGCTCTCCTCTCCGCAAGCGCCCTATCCCCCGGCGGCCAGGCCGGCAGCCTCCTCGACGACAGCGTTCGCGAGGCAGCGGCCGTCGCCAAGCGGTTGCGCTCCCAGCTCCTGCGCGAAGCCGCCCCGCTACTTGCCGCCGGGATCGCCCGTGCGATGGCAGGAGAAGGCGGGGCGCTCGACGGCACCGGGTTGGAGCTCGCGTACTCCGCCGCCATGCGGCTGCTGCTCCGGCTGCTGCTCCAGGCCGTCTACGAGGAACGAAGGCTGCTCCCCGGCACGCAAAGCGAGATCCGCTTCCTCGCCCGCGAACTTGCAACCGGTGGAGGCGGGGGATTCTGGCAGCGGCTCTCGCTGACATGGAAGGCGAACGGGCACTTCGACCCTTGTGGCGGGCTCTTCCCGGGCAGCAGGGGCGACGG
This sequence comes from Actinomycetes bacterium, assembly GCA_021784675.1. Lineage (GTDB taxonomy): Bacteria > Actinomycetota > Acidimicrobiia > Acidimicrobiales > Acidimicrobiaceae > JAKARV01. The sequence continues at coordinate 5,500 of JAJYHR010000018.1, read as the reverse complement.
GCCGATGCAAGCCATCTCGCTCCCGGACTCGGTGATGGAGCCGGTGCTGCGCGCGCTCCTGCTCGAGCAGGTGGGGAACGCGGCGCCATCTCCGATCGACCTTGCCACGCTGCCGATCCGCGAGATCGGCACCATCTACGAGGAGCTGCTCGAGCACACGCTCGCCGCCGAGAGAGCGGAGCCCGCGGCCTCCCGCCCGCGGCCTCCCGCAGGCGCGGCCGCACCGGAGAGCACGGGACGACCCTATCTCGACCGGACCCGAAGCCGGCGCAGATCGACCGGATCCTTCTTCACTCCGGCCTTTCTCGTCACCCACCTGATCGAACGGTCGTTGCTGCCCGCCATCGACGAGCACCTCGACAGGGCGGCCGGAAGTGCGGCCGCCCTGCTCGCCGCCGGAGACCCCGATCGCGCAGCCGCCGCCCTCTTCGACTTCCGGGCCTGCGACCTGTCGATGGGCGCCGGCCACTTCCTCCTCCCCGCGCTCGACCACATCGAATCCCGGATGCTGACCCTGCTCGCCACCCGCCCTGCGCTCCTCGACGCCATGATCGCGCCCACCGGCGAAGCGGCCAGACCTCCGAGTGCAGCCGAGGCCGAAACCCGGTTACGCCGCCAGATCGCCGAACGCTGCATCTACGGCGCCGACATCGACCCGGTCGCAGTCGAGATCGCCCGCTTCGCGATCCGGGTTCACGCCGGCGCCACCGGCTCCGGCCTCCCCGCGGTCGAGCACGGGCTGGTCTGGGGGGAGGCGCTCACCGGAATCGCGACCATGGCCGAGGCGGCTCTTACCCTGGGAGAGCTGGAGCGGCCGGAGCCAGGCGGCACGGCGGCGCAAGAGTCGATCTCGCTGGCCTCATCCGCAGGCGCCCATGATCCCGCCGCCGGCCGGCTTCGCGCTCTCTCACGCCTCCTCGACGACACCTCGAGCGAACACCCCGAACAGCCCGCCGTTATCGCTCGCCAGGCCGGGGAGACGGGCACCGGAGAAGCCCCCCCGATCCACATGCCGATCTACTTCCCCGAGGTCTTCTGCCGGGAGGACTCACCCGGCTTCCACGCAATCCTCGGCAACCCCCCCTTCCTTAGTCAGCTCGACCGCAACGCCGCCGCCGGAGCCCGGGAGCGGAGGCGGCTGCGAAAGCACTTCGGTGCCAAGATCGGCACCCAGTTCGACCGCTCCACCGTCTTCCTGCTCCGTGCCCTCGAGCTTGCCCGGCAGGATCGCGGGCGGATCGGCCTGGTCCAGCCGCTTTCCCTGCTCTCCACTGCCCAGGCCGAGGGGTGCAGGCAAGAGGTGGCGGCGAGAGGCGCCATCGAGTCGCTGTGGCTCGGGTTGGATCGCGTCTTCCCGGCAAACGTCAAGACCTGCGCCCCGAGCATCGTGCTCGGGGCGGGGCGGAGAGCGGTAGTGGACCGCTTCTCCGGCCCCCGCCTCGACCGGCTGCCTGCAATCGAAATGGACTTCGACCAGCTGCTCGCCGCACCGACCTGGGGCGAGCTGGCGAGCGGCCTGGCGGAGAGACCCCGGGTACGGCTCGCGCGCGGATCCACCATCGGCTCCAGGTGCAGCGCCACCGCCGACTTCCGGGACCAGTTCTACGGGCTTGCCGCCTCGACCGTGAATGCGGGGGCCGGGCTCCTTCCCAGCCGGCGCCGGCTGATCACCACCGGGCTCATCGATCCACTCGAGTCGCTCTGGGGGTGCCGTCCGGCCACGATCAACGGGGTCCGCTACTCGCATCCGGCGGTCGACCTCGACCTGTTGGCCACCGAGAACCCCACCCTTCTCGACTGGGCGAAGAAGCGGCTGGTGCCCAAGCTGCTGGTGGCCACGCAGAGCAAGGTCATCGAGGTCCTCCCCGATCTCGAAGGGAGGCTGCTCCCCTCGGTGCCGGTGATCACCGTCCTTCCCGACCCGGCTTCCTTCTGGGAGATCGCGGCCGCCCTCCTCTCCCCGGTGCTCTGCAGCTACGCACTCGACACCTACGTCGGCTCAGCGCTGTCGGCGGACGCCATCAAGCTGAGCGCAAGGCAGCTGCTCGAGCTGCCGGCGCCACCCGACGCCGGAGCCTGGGAGCGCTCGGGAGCCGAAGCCCAAGCGATCTTCTCCAGCGGCGATCGCTCGCGGGCGGCCTGGCGCCGGCTCGGCGAGGCGACCCTAGCCGCCTACCGCATCGACGACCCAGCGCTGCTTGCCTGGTGGCTTGCACGGGTCGCCCGGGACTCCCGGATGCCTTGCGCTGCACCTCCCCAGCCTGAAGGGCAATCGCGGCACTTCACCGCCTCCTGACGGGCGGCGCACTGCGCCGTTCATTGGTAGCGGCCGGCCGCCTGGCGCCGGTTCAGGTGATGGCGAAGGCGGTGCGGGCGTTGGCGTAGGTGGCCGCGGCCAGCGTCTCCGGCTCCTCGCCCCTCAGCTCTGCCAGGAATCGGCCGGTCACCGCCACGTTGGCAATCCGGTTGGGCTTCCCGCGAAAGGGGACCGGAGCGAGGTAGGGAGAGTCGGTCTCAACCAGCATCCGGTCCGCCGGCACGATCAAAGCGGCATCCCTGATATTGCCGGAGTTCTTGAATGTAACCATACCAGAGAAGGAGATGAAGCAGCCAAGATCGAGGCTCCGCTTGGCCTCCTCGGGACCGCCGGCGAAGCAGTGCATCACCACCCGCTCGGGAAGCGCCTCCCCCTCCAAGATTGCGAAGGTGTCCTCCCAGGCGTCCCGGGTGTGGATGACCAGCGCCAGACCCTTCTCCCGGGCCAAGCCGACCTGGGCGGCAAACACCTGCCGCTGGATCTCCCGCGCCGAGTGCTCGTAGAAGTAGTCGAGGCCGCACTCCCCGACGGCGGCGACGCCGGCAATGCCCGCAAGCTTCTCCAGCGCCTCCACCCCGGCAAGGCCGGCGCTCCCGGCATCGTGCGGGTGGAGGCCGATGGCCGCAGCCGCCTCGATGCCGGCCTCCCGGAACCGCTCCGCCGCGACGATAGCCAGCGCCGACATCTCCAGGCTGGTCCCGATGGCCACCACGCCGGTGACGCCGGCAGCCGCCATCGCCTCGACCTCACCCGGGATCCCGGCCAGCTCCGGATGGGCGTGGGAATCGAACCAGGCCACCATCACTTCACCACCCGCGGGAAGAGAGGGGCCCCCTTCTCGAGCGCCGCCCCTCCCGGCTCCGGGGTCCAGCGCAGCTCCCCCCGAGCGCCAAAACCGAGCCTGGAGAGGATCTCCGCCGACGCCCTGGGTATCGCCGGGCTCAAGATCGCGGCGGCCAGGCGCAGCCCCTCGCGCACCCGGCCGAGGGCGTCGAGGCTCTCCGGATCCAGCGCCGGCCGGCGCCAGGGCTCCACCCGCTCTAGGAGGGCGTTCCCGGCCCGGACGATGGCCATGGCGTGCTCGATGGCGTCATTGGGCTTGAAGGCGTTCCAGGCGGAGACCGCCGCCTCCACCAGCGGGCCGGCCCCCAGCACGTCCCCCCCGATCTCGGGAACGGCCGGAGCCACGCCGCCTCCCTTCTGCATAGAGAGGGCCACCACCCGGGAGAGCAGGTTGCCCAGGTCGTTGGCGAGGTCGGCGTTGTAGACCCGGTAGAGCGACTCCATCGAGACGTCACCGTCGAGCCCGAAGCCGTTCGCCCTCAGCAGGTAGTAGCGTAGGGCGTCGGGGGAAAGCTCGGAGGCAACCGCCAGCGGATCGATCTGGTTCCCCAGCGACTTCGACATCTTCTCGCCGTTCACCAGCATCCAGCCGGTTACCAGGAACTGCGCGGGAGGATCGATACCGGCGGCCATGCACATTGCCGGCCACCACACGGCGTGGAAGCGGAGGATGTCCTTCCCGAGCAGGTGGTGCACGCTTGGCCACCACCGATCGAAGGTGCCCTGGGATGTCCCGTAACCCACCGCGGTCAGGTAGTTGATCAGCGCGTCGTACCAGACGTAGAAGACGTGGCCCTCGTCCCAGGGGACGCGCACGCCCCAGTCGATAGAGCTCCTGGTGATGGAGACGTCGGTCAGCCCTTGGCGAAGAAAGCCCAGCACCTCGTGGAGCCGCGTCTCCGGGATAATCGCCCCCGGGTTGCTCTCGTAGAGCTCGATGAGGCGGTCGTTGAACTTGGAGAGGGCGAAGAAGTAGTTCTCCTCGGACATCTCCGTCACCGGCCGGCCGTGAACCGGACAGTCCCTGCCGTTCACCAGCTCGGACTCCTGGTAGTATGCCTCGCAAGAGACGCAGTAGAGGCCCACGTAGAGGTCCTTGTAGATGTACCCGCGCCGGTGGATCTCGGAGAGGAACTCCTGCACCGTCCTCGCGTGCCGGGGCTCGGTCGTCCTGATAAAGTCGTCGAAGGAGATGTCGAGCTTGCCCCACGCCCTCCGGAACCGCTCCGAGGTGCGGTCCACCCACTCCTGCGGGGTGACCCCGTTCTCCGCCGCGGCCTGGGCGATCTTCAGCCCATACTCGTCCGTGCCGGTGACGAAGAGGACCTGGTCGCCGAGGAGGCGATGCCAGCGGGCAAAGGCGTCGGCGTTGATCTCGGCGTAGGCAGTGCCGAGATGCGGATCGCCGTTCACGTAGTAGATCGGCGTAGTGATGTAGAAGTTGGTCAACTCGCCCCACCCAAAGATATCTGTCGGGTAAAGTCTAAACCGGCGCCGCTCCCCGAAGCCCCAGGATCGCCGCGTAAGCCACCTTGACCGGCATGTCGCTAAGAGCGCTGGCCAGCTCGGCGGCCTCCTTCGTCCCCAGCCTGGTCGCAGCGACTTTCTCGATCACAAAAGAGAAGTCGAGCAGCTCTCGCGGCTCTCCCGGCGCCACTGCAAGTACCCACTCCCCCCTCGCCGGCCGCTCGCGGGCCCAGGCCAGCGCCTGCTCCGCCGCGAGGAAGGAGGTCTCCTCGTGCAGCTTGGTCAGCTCCCTGCAGGCGAGGACCATCCTCCCCGGCTCCAAGCCGGCAAGCTCCTCGAGCGTCGAGCACACTCGGTTCGGAGAGTCGAAGAACACGGTGAGCCTTTCCGAGCGGAGCAGGTCCGCGAGGAACCGCTTCCGCTCCTGCTGGCGCTTTGGGGCAAAGCCGAGGAAGCAGAAGGAAGCAACCGTCTCCGGCCACAGCGCCACCGCCGCCGCGACCGCGGAAGGGCCCGGGACGACCTCGACCGGAACCCCAGCGCCGTAGGCGATCCCCACGAACTCCGCCCCAGGGTCGGAGACTCCCGGCATGCCGGCGTCGGACACCAGGGCCACCGTGGCACCGCCCTCGAGGAGGTCGCCCACCTGCTCGCCGGTGATCCTGCCAACCCCCTGGTAGGAGCGGATGGAGCGAGCCGCTATCCCGGAGAGGACGCACAGCTTCCTTGCCACCCGCGAGTCCTCGGCGACGATCAGGTCGGCCTCCGAAAGCGCACTCCGCGCCCGGGGCGAGAGGTCGCCCAGGTTTCCGATCGGGGTCCCGACAAGTACCAGCAGACCGCTCATCTGAACTGCAGCCGCAACCCGAGGAC
>JAJYHR010000092.1 GCA_021784675.1 Actinomycetes bacterium | reverse complement strand
TCTCGCCGGCTGGGGCTTCGGGGCCTTTGCCCTGATCATCTACACCGTGCTGGCTCCGGCGATGCCGTCTGGGGCGATCGGTTGGCTTCCCGGCGCCCTCTTCGGCCTGGGCACCGTCATAGTCCAGTCCGTGGCTGGAGCCGCCTTTGGCCTCATCGCCCGGCGGGCCGGGCTCGCGGAAAGCGACATCCGCATGGTTTCGCTGGTTACCGCTGGCCGGACGCTGCTGGTAGGTGGCATCGCTTTTACGGTTGCCGGCCTGCTCGGCCTGGCCTTCCCCAGGCTGATGGCCTTTGGCTACAGCACCGGGATCCACGTCCACAATCTGGATACCCTCGGCATCGCCCAGATCCTGGTGGTGGTTTCGGTGGTGCTGGTAGGCTTTGGAACCCTTGTCGGACAGACGCGGCAGGTGAAAAGGATGGTGATTGGCGAGGCGGGCAGGAGGGACGAGGGCGTGATCGGAGGCGACGATGGCGAGCGACCAGCTTCTTCCTGAGTTTCTCGACCATTGCCGGGCCCGCGGGCTCCGGGTGACCAGGGAGCGAAGGTCGGTGTTCCTCGCGCTCGGAGAGGCCGGTGGCCCGGTAACCCGGCCGGCGCTGCTCCGGCGGCTGCTGGCCGAGGGCATGCACGCACCGACTCTGTACCGGACGATCGACGTCTTCGTTGCCAACCAGATCGTCCAGCCGGTCTCGCGAAACGGGGAGAGCGCCTACGAGCTGCTGCCTCCCTTCGCCCGCCACCACCATCACTTCCACTGCCTCAGCTGCGGCGCGGTGAGCGCTCTTCAAGCCGCTGACGAGCACATCGACCTGCAGGTCCCGGGGAAGGCGCTCTACCACCAGATCGACGTCTACGGGATCTGCGGCGGCTGCCTATAGCCTTTCGAGCGCCCGCGCTATCGCCACCGAAAGTTGGCGGACCAGCTTTGGGACGTCGACGCTGTCCAGCCGCACCAGCGCCTTCACCTCCAGTGTGGAGCGTGAGCTGTCTTCGGGGTGCACGGTGGGCTCCAGCTCGATGCGGCCGAGGCCGTTGGTCGGGTCCACCACCTCGAGCACGATCACCCGGCCTCCCTCGATCTGGCTGCAGATGGCGAGCTCCAGGGCGCCGTGCGGCGTGCGGGACGCGGAGAGGACCGGGTTGACCGCAGCAACGATGTCGGACTCGCTCAGGCTAGCCAGCGCTTGTGCCGCCGCATCGGCCGCCACCTCGACGGTACAGCGATCCTGCAACGTAACCGCCCGCGACTTCCGGTGGGGATCGTCTGGAACCGGCCGCCCACGCTCGATGGCGCGATCCTCGGCCACCAGCTTGTCCAGTGTCACCGTCCGCAGCTGCCGGCGGACGGCTGCCACCGTCTCCTGCCAGTCGGTGTGGAGCGGGCAGACGGTGTCCCAGCGGCAGGGGCCGTCGCCGAGGGCGCACCTCTCAGCCTTGACGGTTCCCTCGCCCGCCTCCACCAGCTCGAGGAGGGTTACCTGACCGGCTGAGCGGGCCAGCCAGTAGCCCCCGTCGCGACCCGCCTTCGAGTTGACGATCTTCGCCTTGACGAGATCCGCCATCACCTGGGAGGCGAAGCTTGCTGGAATGTCCATTGCGGCCACGATCTCTTTGATCTTGGTCGTGGGCACACCGGCGTCGGCCTGGCGGGCAAGGTGGAGGGCAGCTCTGACGCAGTAGTCGCCGCGGCGGGACAAAGAGAGGTTCACGAGAAAAGATTAGTTCAAAACTTGACAATTTGTTTTCAGTCCCGATAGGCTAACCATTAGCAATCAACTAAGCGTTGTTGCTGTGTGCCTAGTAAGTGCCTAGTAAGTGCCAAAAGAGGAGGGAATGTGACGAAGGTTGAGCCTTCAAAGGTCGTCAAAGTCGCTCCCGACGTGGTTTCGGTTCGGCTGCGCAAGCCGATCCGCCCGGGGGAGCTTCGTTTCAAAGATACAGATCAGCCCGCCAAGAACAACGTGGCCCGGTTTCCGCTGGTCTCGAGGGTCCTCCACGCGAGGGCTACGCAGTTCCTGCTGATCCTGCCGAACCAGATCATCTTCTGGATGGTGATCTTCCTCGGTTTCCTCGGCGTTGTCGATCCGCAGGTCAACTTTGCCACCGCGATCACCTGGTACCTGTGGTTCTGCCTGGTCTTCGTGATGATGGCGGTTATCGGAAGGGCGTGGTGTTCGATGTGCCCCTTCGGCGGTTTTGCCGAGTGGATCCAGCGGAGGACCTTCTTCAAGCGGACACAGAAGGCGCTCGGTCTTGGCCTCAAGCTCCCCGAGAGCTGGGCGCAGTGGGGTTTCCTGCTTTCGGTGGGCACCTTCCTGCTGCTCACCTTCATTGAGGAGTTCTTCAACATCGCCGGCCCGGGAACGCCGCACTACACCTCGCTGATGGTCCTGGGGATCGTGGTCACCGCGGTCACTTTCTTCCTGGTCTTCGAGCGCCGAACCTTCTGCCGCTACATCTGCCCGCTCTCCGCCCTGATCGGGTCGGTCGGCTCGATGGGTACGGTCGCGGGATTTCGGACCAACGACCGCGAGGTTTGCCAGGCTTGCACCACGAAGGATTGCATGCGGGGCGGGTCGTCGGGCTACGGATGCCCGTGGTACACGTGGCCGGGATCGGCAGAGACGAATTCGGCTTGCGGGCTCTGCACCGAGTGCTACAAGGGCTGCCCCTCCGGCAACGTCGGGCTCTACGTGCAGAAGCCGCTGACTTCGATCATCGCGCCGCACCGCCGCAGGGCCGATCTGGCCTGGTCGGTAGCGCTCCTGTGGGGGCTGGTCTTCTTCCAGCAGGTGAACGCCACTACCCAGTACGCGGCTCTCGACAACTACCTGAACCGGGTAACCGGGTGGCCCAACTACCCGAACCCGATCGACTACATGGGGCTCATTCTCGCCATCACCTTTATCACCGTTGGCATCATCGAGCTCTACCGCCGGGCCTTCATGGTGAAGGAGATGGGAATCACCCAGCCGGGAAGCTTCATCGAAAAGGTGACCCCGTTCCGCCAGGTGTTCCTTCCAATGTCCTACGCGATGATCCCAGTGGTCGGTATGGACTACTTCGCCCGGCAGCTACCCAAGTTCTTCCAGCACGTTCCCGCACTGATCCCGGCGATCGTGGAGATCTTCGGAGTCAACGCCAAGAACTGGTCGTTGGTTCACTACCAACTCCTCTCCGTCCAGGGAATCATCAACGTCCAGGATGGCGTGATGGGTATCGGGATGCTTGCCAGCGTCTTCGCGATGGCAAAGATATTCGACCGGGAGATTGCGCCTCTGGTCCGGAACCGGGCGGCGGCGAAGATGACTGCCATCGGACTGATGGTGGGGTTGGCCGTACTCAGCGGTTGGTTGTACGTAATCATGCAGGCTGCGAACTAGGAGGCGGGGGAGATGACGATGATTCAAGATTCACCCCAGGTCACCGTACTCCGGGATCGGTGCGCCGGCTGCGAGGAGTGCCTCGTTCGGTGCCCGGTGGGCGCGATCACCCTCGATGAGGGGTCGTGGACGGTAACGGTCGACAACGACGTCTGCATCGGCTGCCATCAGTGCGAGCGCACCTGTCCCTTCTCGGCGATAACGGTCGAGGGTATGCCCAAGGTGGCTCCCAGGACGCAGTCGCACGAAGAGCTTCCGGCTCAGGTCGTCGGGTCGCTCTCGGAGGTTCGGCTTGGCTTCGTCTCCGACGAGGAGCTGGTCGCCGAGGCCTCCAGGTGCCTCGATTGCCCGGATCCGACCTGCATGCGCGGTTGCCCGACTCACAACAACATACCAACCTTCATCGCTCTAGCTAGGGAGCTCGACTTCAACGGTGCGCGGCGGGTTCTGCTCGAGACGTCGGCGATGCCGGAAGTATGCTCCAGGGTTTGCGACTCGGCGATCCAGTGCGAGGGATCGTGCTCGCTGGCGCTCGCCGGCGACAAGCCGGTAGCCGTGCACGAGATCGAGCGTTATATCGCCGATCACGCGAGTCTCGAGCTTCCCCGGCCGGAAGAGGCGGGGCTGACCGTGGCGTGCATCGGGTCGGGCCCGGCATCGATTGGGGCGGCCGAGGTGTTCGCCCGGGGCGGTGCCAAGGTGACGATCTTCGAGCGGGCCGAGGTGTCGGGTGGATTGCTTCGTTTCGGCATTCCGGAGTTTACGCTTCCGGGGCGCGTTGTGGACGGGGTCTTCGAGCGGCTTGAGCGCCTCGGGGTCGACGTGGTCAACGGGTACGAGGTCGAGGTGTCGTCGCTATCCGAGCTGAAGAGCCAGTTTGATCTGGTTGTGGTGGGGGCTGGGGCGACTACGCCGATCCCGGCGCCGGCCAAGGGCAAGGAGAGCGTCGGCTTCACCGAGGCGAACGACTTCCTCGAGGAGGCGCAGAAGGCGCTCGAGGCGAAGAGCTTCGATCCGGCGCGAGGGCCGCAGCTGCTGGTCTTGGGCGCGGGGAACACGGCCATGGATGTCGCCAGATTGAGCAGGCGGCTCGGTGGGACAGCGATCTGCGTCGATTGGATGGATCGCCAGTTCTCGGTGGTGCGCCCTGACGAGCTTGCGGATGCGGTCTCAGAAGGCGTCGAAGTCCTCTTTGGAGTGACGGTCTCCGAAGTGGCGCCGGCCGAGGGTGGCAAGATCACCTGCACGCTGGTGAAGACGGTGCAAAAGGATGCCGCGACGAGGCCTAGCGTCACCGGCGAGGTAGCCAGGGTGGTCACCGTCGACAAGGTGGTGCAGGCCCTTGGATTCCGGCTTTCGGACGGGGTCCGCAAGGAGTTTCCGGCGCTACCGGTTCCGAAGGCGATGCCGGTCCTGGCCGACCGCCACTGGACGGCGAGCGGTATCTTTGCCGGCGTCGATAACGACTTCTCGCGGAAGACCAAGGTTGGTGAGCTCGCTCTGAAGCGCGATCGGGCGCGGCAGCGGGCCGGGATTCCGGCCACCTCTGACGGCGTTTACGTTGCGGGGGATTCGCTGGTGGGGCCCTCGACGGTCGTCGAGGCGATGGCTCACGGCCGGCGAGTAGCGGCGGCTGCTCTCGGGCAGCGTGGCCGGCTGGCGGTTTCGACGGTTGGGCGGGGACGCGCGCCGCGTGTCCTGGTAGTCTTCGAGTCGCCGGGTGGAACGACCAAGAGCTGGGCACTGGCGGTGGCGGAAGGACTGGCCAACTTTACCGATACGGTGGTGGCCCTCCCGGTAGACCAGGTCGAGGCGATCATGCTCGCTGATTTCGACGTAGTCGTCTTCGCGACGTGGGTTGACGGCATGGTAGTCGCAAAGCAGTCGCCGGGAAAGGCGATGCTGGAGCTGATCGACTCGCTGGTTCCGCACACGCGGGTGCTGGCGGGCGTGATGTGCACCTACCAGTTCGATCCCGGGCAAACGCTGAGGATCATGGAGGAGCGGCTGGCGGCGAAGGATATCCGCACGGTCGCGTCGGTAGCCATCTCTCATCGCGAGAAGGGGAGCGGTCCGGCGGCCTTCATGCGCGATCTCGGAGAGGGCGCCTGGCCGGCGTTCGACGCCAACGGCGCGCTCAAGCAGCTTCTAGAGCTCCCGTCGGCGTCGGCCAACGAGGTCGTCGGTCCCCGTGACGAGCTTCTCGAGGCGCTCGTGAAAAGGATTAGCGAAAGGAAAGCGGTAGAGGGTGCAGACTTCCGGCTTACGGAGGTACAGCACCAGGCCACAGAGTTGCAGTCGACCTTGGATCGTCTGAGGCGGCTGCGGAGGATCCCCTCCTAGGCACAGGGTAAGCCAGCAGATGAACTCTGCTGGCTTACCTGAAAGATTTATTACAGACCTCATCCCCTCGGCACACACCCCCGGAACGGCTAAGCCGTTCCGGGGGCGAGGGTTTTTGGGCCGGGTGTGGACGGGAGGCGCGGCCAGCCGGTGGGAGGAGATGGGGCTAAGGTGTCGCCTGCGGATCGGCGAAGGGTTAAGGGGCTCCATCCTGCGGCGCGTGTGATCCCGATCGATGCTCTCGGGATGGGAGGGAGTGCCTGGTGGCGCTGGACCGCAGTTCCCGCCAGATCGCATCCACGATCTTTGCGGCCAGGGAGAACGCGGGGCGTAATGGCAGTCACGGTTGCAGCGTGGCGGGCGGTGAGCTGGCGAGATGCTCCCATCTCGGTAGGATTCGGGGAGCTACGGGCTAGAGGAAGAGGATCAGCGGGATCGCCGAGGCCAGCCAGGCGAGCGGTCCTATGGCGGCGATCGCCGGGAGGCGTGGCCGCGACCGCATCCAGGTGATCACCGCGATCAGCCAGAGGAGATCGAAAGCTCGGAAGTAGGATGAGTGGTTCCACACCTCCCCGGAGATCGAGATCACCAGGAGGAGCATGAGGACCAGCGCAACCTTCAGATACGGAGGGACTGCCGGCGATCGCAGCGAGGAGAGCGCCAGCGCGGTCATGGCGGCAAGGACGGCGAGCTGGCCGAACCAGATCAGGTTGGAAAGCGAGATCTGGTTGAGGTGGGCGGAGATCCCCGCGAGCACGGTGACGACCGGTACCCCGAGGTTGCCGGAAAGGTCGGAGGCGGCGGGGAAGGTATGTTCGATGTTGCTGAGGGTGAGCTGCCAGGCTAGGGCTACCGCGCCCGGTATCAGCCAAGGCAGGATCCGGGTGTCTAGCCGCGGAATCGGCCCCCGATACCGCCTGACCTGCTGGAAGAGCCAGACGATTCCGATCGCTATCGGGATGACCAACTCCGTCTCCAGGGTCAGCGTCGCGGCGGCAAAGGCCAGGCCGGCGAGTAGGTTGCGGTTCTCTTCGAAGAGGTTCATGGCCACCAGCGCTAGAGCGGCTGCGGTGGGTTCGGACAGATCCCTCCCGGTGCTCATGGCGTAGCCGAAGAAGGTGGAGGCGGCCAGGCCGGTGAGGACCGGTCGGGCGCTGCCGCGTGCCAGCCGCGCCGCCGCCCAGGCGATGGTGGTGACGGCGGCGATATTGACGGCGATGAGGGAGAGAGGAACCAGGTGGGCGTTGCCGAAGCTGAGCAGCCAGGAGAGGAAGGGATAACCGATGCGTTGGGCTCGAAAGGGCACGTCAAGGGTGATCCCGTAGGCGGTCCTTGCCAGGTCGAAGGGGTTGAGGGCGAAGCGGAGGAAGAACTGGCCGTCGTAGCCGCTTCCGGAGATGGTGGGGAGGAAGGAGGGGAGCTCCTTCCGGTTGGAGAATGCGGTGCCGATGAGGCTGAGCCTGGCGGGATTCCCGCCGCCGGCGATCAGGGTGCGCAGGAGCAGGAAGGGGAGGTAGGCGGCGAGGGTAAGCAGACCGGCTGCCGCCTCGGAGGAGATCCGACCTCGTTCTCGGTTCATCAGGCCATCTTAAATGGAGCCACCTGGGCGGTGGCCTGCCGGGGCGGGCAGCCGTGCGGATGCGTGGCGCGCCCGGAATGGACCGGACGCTGCTCTAAGGGTGCCTTTAAAGATTCGCAACTACCCTGGAACTCTGGAGGTCGCTTTCATGAGGCTTTGGACACTCCTCCTCGGAGCGGCAGCGGTTCTGGTGGGGACCGCAGTCGGGCTGGTCGTCTTTGGTAACGGATCGTCGCAACTGGCAGCGGGTACCGCTACTGGAAGCTTCGTGGTCACTTCGATCACCTCGGGTACGGTGCCGCCGAACGGCTCCATCTCCGTCTCCTTCTCGCAGCCGGTGGCCGCCGGATCGCCGGAGCCGTCGCTCTCCCCCGAGGTGGGGGGGAGGTGGGAGCGGAGCGGCGCGGCCACGCTCAAATTCGTTCCTTCGGTGAGCTTCGCGCCAGGTGAGTCGATTCAGGTTACGGTGCCGGCCACCCTGCGCGCGGCTTCGGGGAAGGTGCTGGGAACCCCCCAGGTATCGACGGCGACGATTGCCCAGGGATCGGTCCTGCGTCTCCAGCAGCTGCTGGCGGAGGCGGGATACCTGCCGGTGAGGTTCAAGCCGGAGTCCCCGCTCGCTTCAGACCGGAACGTCGCCGTCCCGCAGAAGGGCAGCTTCTCCTGGCGGTGGCCGAGCATACCCTCGGGACTGGCGGCCGGTTGGTATCCGGGGCAGTGGAACGTGGTTACGCAAGGCGCGCTGATGGTCTTCCAGCACTCAAGCGGGCTCCCTGTCACCGGCACCCCGTCGGCCACCGTCTGGCAGGCGCTTATCTCCGATAGCATCCAGGGAATCCACACCGGCCAGCCCTACTCCTACATCTTCGTCTCCAAGTCGCCGAGGCCGGAGTCGCTGGAGCTGTACATCAACGGCAAGGTGGTTCTGAAGAGCTTGTGCAACACCGGCGTTGGAATCGACACCACCCACGCCGGAACCTGGCCCATCTTCGAGCGCCTAGTCTCGGCGACCATGAAGGGCGTGAACCCAAACGGGAGCCACTACGTCGATCACGGGGTGCCGTGGGTCAGCTACTTTCATGGCTCCATCGCGGTTCACGGCTTCGTGAGGGCTAACTACGGCTTTCCGCAGAGCGCCGGGTGCGTGGAGCTTCCCCCCGCAGCCGCGGCGCAGGTCTACAGGCAGGTCGGGATCGGAACCCTGGTTACGGTGGCCTGATCGGCTCGATCAGGT
>JAJYHR010000177.1 GCA_021784675.1 Actinomycetes bacterium | reverse complement strand
CCTCTCGGCAGTCGCCTGCCCACTGCTTGGAGCGCCTGCGCTCGCGGCCGGGGCAAAGCCGATCGCCTGGTTGACCGTCGCCGTCGACGGGGTGGGAGCGTCTGCGCTGGCCTTTCTTGCCCAGGCCTGGGCGCTCACCAAGCTGTCGTCACTGGAGATCTCCGTCATCTACTCGCTCGAGCCGCTTTTTGCGGTTGCAGTCGCGGGCTTGGTGCTTGGGGTGACGTTGGGTATGCTTGACTGGTTGGGGGGTCTGACAATAGTCGCGGCGATGGGTCTTGTTGCTTGGTTGCCGCCGGCGCAGACAGGGCGAAGGTCATCGGCCCCGGCAGAATAGGTCGGGTAAACGCGGGGGGCCTTGCCAATCTAGAGGTGGCTCGCTAGGGTAATAGTTGGCCGACAAGGAGTGTACCTTGGAGGAGTTTGTAGGAGAAGAATTTGTTCCCCCAGTCCGGTTCTTCCGGGACTTTGTCGAGATCGATCTCGACTGGGAGGTGGGAGCGAAGCTTCTGATCGAGCAAGCTCACGCGTGGCTGGGCGAGCTTGCGACCGGTGCCGCGCTAGCCCGCGAGCCGATGCGTGCCAAGATCGGACTCAAGGCGGGCGGAATCCTGGCGGCAAAGGTAACGGTCACCATAGCCTCTCCCTCCAGGGGGCGGGACGGGGTAACGATACCGCTTACCTGGGTCGGCGCCTCGAGCTCCTGGCTCTTCCCGCGGCTTGATGGGCTTCTTGGCCTTTCCAAGATCGGAACGGGCCAGTCTCAGCTGTGGCTGGAGGGAAGTTACCGGGCTCCATTTGGAAGGCCGGGGCAGCTTATGGACCAGGCGGTGATGCATCGCGTTGCCGACTCCACCATACGGGGCTTCCTAGACCGGGTAGCCAAGTCGCTGATCGAGCTGGCTGAACGGGGGTTTGGCGACAACCAGCAGGCGTGAATGTTCCCGCCAGCAAGTGGGTGGGGTCTTGCCGCAGGCTAACGTGGGTTCGATGCATCGCTTTCTCGCCATCGGGGCACCGTGACGGTTGTCAGGAAAACCAAGATCGTCTGCAGTATCGGGCCGGCTTCGTCGTCTCCCGCGATCCTTGCCGAGATGGTCGGGGCAGGTATGGATGTGGCCCGGATCAACATGTCGCACGGGAGCTACGAGGAGCACTCAGCGGCCATCGCCAACGTGCGGGCGGCAGCTCAGCGGTTCGATCGTGTTGTTGCCATTCTTGGAGATCTCTGCGGACCCAAACTCCGGATCACTTCGCTCCCCGAGGGGCTCCAGTCGGTAACCACCGGCCAACGGCTCCAGATTGCCGAGGGCGCTGGCACAGGTGACGACGGGGTGGTCTTGATAACTCCTCTTGGGGTGGCGGCAAGTGTGCAGCCGGGCGAGGTCATCGCCTTTGCCGACGGCGCCGTTAAGGTGCTGGTCCAGGAGAACGTCAATGGCGTGCTGTCGGCGATAGTTACCCAGGCCGGTCCGCTGGCGCTCCGCAAGGGAGTCAACTTTCCCGACTCCGCGCTAGCGATTCCGGCGATGACCGAGAAGGACTACGCCGACCTGGGTTTCCTGCTTGAGGAGGGCGTCGATTTCGTGGCACTCTCTTTCGTTGGATCCGCCACCGACATTGCCGAAGCGAAGGCGTACATCGCCAGCCAAGTGCCCGTCGCCGAAGCACCACGAGTGATCGCCAAGATCGAGCGGAAGGAGGCCCTTCGCCGGATTGCCGAGATCGCAAAGGCGTCCGATGGGGTGATGGTCGCCCGCGGGGACCTCGGCGTCGAGACCCCGGTGGAACGGGTGCCGATCGAGCAGAAGCGGATAATCCACCTTGCCAACGAGTACGGAAAGCCGGTGATTACCGCGACCCAGATGCTCGAGTCGATGGTTTCGAGCGCTAGCCCCACCCGAGCGGAGGCCTCGGACGTTGCCAACGCCATCTTCGACGGCACCGACGCGATCATGCTTTCGGCCGAGACTGCTGTAGGGAGCTTTCCCGCGGAGGCGGTGGCGTACATGGACCGGATCGCCCTGGCCACCGAGGGGGAGCTTGGGGATCGCGAGCTCTCCCGCGTCGACCTGCCCACCCCGTCTATAGCGTCGGTGGCGGACTCTATCGGGGGCGCGGCCCAGGCGATTGCGAGAAGCCTTCCGGTCGCCGTGATCGTGGCGGTCACCGAATCCGGCCATAGCGCCCGGGTGATCTCCCGGTTCCGCCCCAACGTGGCCATCGTCGGAGCCACTCCGAACGCCAAGGCGGCACGTTCGCTGGCTCTGAGCTTCGGGGTGGTTCCGGCGGTGATCGGAAGGTCGCCATCCACGGAGCTGGTAGTGCGGGACGCGATCTCGGCCGGTGTGGCGCTGGGGCTGTGCGATCCGGGAGACCTCTGTGTACTGGTGGCCGGCATCCCCTTCGGTGTCCGGGGGACTACGAACCTGATCAAGGTTCAAGTCGTCGGGGAGGGCTTCCTCTCCAACGGAGACCTTCAGAGCTCTGACATCGAGTAGGGATCGCCTTAGGCGGGGCCGGTGCGGCTGAGTCCCTGCTGGTTTCTCGGAAGGCCAGGTGCCTTCCGGCGATAGGATTGGGGAGGTGCCACCCCCGACCGCGACGGTGGATGGCGGATCGTCTGTTTTGGGAGGGGTTGATGCTAATGCTGCCGACCGGGCGCTCGAGGTGGATCGGGGCGGCGCGCGTGCTGGCGGCTGCGGGCGCCCTGTCGATGCTGGAGTACGGTGCCGGGCTCGCGTACGGGGCCGCCGCATCGCATTCTGCGGTCCCGGTGGCAACTGGCGGGGTGCTTCTTGGTGGCCAGACCAGAACCCTCCCCAGCACGCAGAGCCCGGAGTTCCAGGCTGGCGTCCAGAACCTCTGGAACGCGATCGTAGAGGGTCGCCCGCAGCTCGCCACCTCCTTCTACTTCCCGCTCCACGCCTACGTCGCCGTCAAGGCGATTACAAATGGGGTTCAGGAGTGGACCACACGGCTGCTGGTCTTCTACCAGATGGACATTATGGCAGCGCACGCGTACCTGGGTGCGGGAGCAGCGTCGGACACACTGATCGGGGTGTGGGTTCCGCGCGGCTCGGCGGTGTGGGTTCAGCCGGGGATCGAGCTGAACAAGGGCTCCTACTGGCGGGTGTACGGAGCAAGGCTCCTCTACCGATCCCGGGGAAGCGTGCAGTCGCTTGGGATCAGATCGCTCATCTCGTGGAGGGGGCAGTGGTACATCGTCCACCTCGGTCACATCGCCAGGACGACCTTCTCCGGCGACCTCTACCAGCCCTACGCCTCCTAGCGCGGCCCTAGTCGCTAGTCAGAGCCGGTTACCGGTTCCGGGGACTGGAACAGCCACCGGTGCATGATGGCGAACTTGCCAAACCAGAGGACGACGAAGGAGCCCAGGTACGATCCCTGGACCACGATATCCTCGGCTAGCCGGGAGTGCCCGAAGATGGTGACGTGGCTGTGGGAGAAGTCGACCGCCCAGGTTGAGAAGATCAGCCCGACGATGGCCATTGCTAGATAGGGAAATACCTCCCTTCGCAGCGATGACCTGCCCTTCCGGCCCCAGGCCCAGTTGCGGTTGAGAAAGTACGACGGCACAGCGCCGGCGAGCGTCGCGGTTATGGCGGCGCCCCGGGGACTCTCGAGCCGGAGTATCGAGTAGACGAACAGCAGGACCAGCTGGGAGAAGACAGCAGAGATCGCGGAGCCGGTGGCGTACTTCCAGAACCGCGACCAGAGGGCGCGAAGCGCCCGGTAGCGGCTCTCACCGGCTACCCGGACCAAGACCCTCGATGCGAGGCGCCGGATCACTATCAGCTTCTTTTCAGTCTCCATGTTGCAGCACAGCTTAACGGAAGCCTACCCCGGTAGCCCGACTACGGGTGACTGTTCGCTCATTCGGCAATCTGTTACTGTTCCGTTAGGGAAAGTAGGAGCACGGATCGGCTTGCGGACGGGAAGCAATTAGTTTGTATTTGCCTGAAACAACGGTAAGAGAGCGCAGCTACAGCGTAGTGCTCGCTATCAATGGCAAGGATGGTTCCAGTGGTTCTTAGCGATGGGGAGTCGATCAAGGGGGTTATCATAACTGGGGGATCCGGGTTCATCGGATCCCACATGACGACAGCTCTGCGGAGCTGGGGCGTTCCGGTCGCCATCGTCGATCGCAACTCCCCACCGTTAGTCGACGTGAACCTCTTCGTCCGGGGAGCTATCGAGGACGAGTCAACCTGGGTACGGCTCAACAATGAGCTTGATTTCAAGGTTGACACGCTCTTTCACCTTGCCGCGAGAACCTCGGTCCTCGAATCGATCAAGGATCCGGCAGACGTCTTCGAGTCGAACCTGGTCGGGTTCCACAACGCGCTCGAGTACTGCCGCCGGAGTGGAATCGATCGCGTCGGCTTCGCCTCCACCAACGCTGCGGTCGGCAACGGGACGGATGGGATCATAACCGAGGAGGCTCCGCTCCTTCCGCTCACCCCCTACGGTGCCACCAAGGCCGCGGGCGAGATGCTCGCTTCGGCGTATGGCGCTTCTTACGGCATCGATGTCGCATCGGTGCGCCTGACCAACGTCTATGGCCCGGGGATGTGGCGCAAGGATTCGATCGTGCCTCGCCTCTTCCGGCACGCGGTCGGCCTCAGCGATTTCGCGATCTACGGAGATGGGCAGCAGTTCCGGGACTTCGTGTACGTCAAGGACGTCGTCGACGCCTTCATTACGTTGGCGGGCGTCCGGTTCTCCGGTCCTGTCTCCTTTGGATCCGGCTCGAGCGTGACCGTGAACGAACTTGTAAAGCTGGTAGGGGAGACCACCGGAATTGCGATCAAGCCGCGGCGGGTTCCGCCCAAAGCCGGGGAGATGGCGGGGGTCGAGATCAGCCTGAAGCTAGCCAGCAGTATCGGACTTCGCAACGAGGTCGAATTGATTGACGGTCTCCGGATGGCTTGGGACAACTTCCAGGAGGAGCACGGGCAGGCCGTCGGCTAGTCGAGCTCGCTCGGCGATGACGATCCGAAGATCCGCGGCCAGCTGGGCGCTCCACTCTTCCGGTAGCGGTGGGAGCGGCTGAGCCAGGCTTCGTTCCAGCTCCGACTCGCGGGGGGAAAACTTCGGCTCGGCTCCGTCGATCGGGCTTGCCAGTAGTCGGTAGCCGCCTCCTTCCGCAGCACCTCGAGCTGCTCGCGGACCAGCTCGATAAGCGCTTGAGGGCGCATGCCTTGCCGAGGATATAACGGCTTCCCGCAGATCACCGTGGTTTTCCCAGGCTGCAACCGGGTGCTACCCTTGCCGAGCAGCTCGTAGGTGCCGTCGATGTAGATAGGCAGGATTGGAGCGCCAACCTTCAGTGCCACCTGGGCTGCACCCGCCTTAAGCTCCTGGGGAAGCCCATCGGGCGTCCTGCCTCCCTCCGGGAAGAGGATCAGGCTCCAACCGCTCTGGAGCAGTTCGGTCGAGAGATCAGAGGATCGGCGCGATACCCGCGTCCTCTCGATAGGGATCGCCCCCAGCAGCAGGGCAGAGAGGAACCCCTTGGTCCTGCGGTCGAAGAAGTAGTCGGCACCCGCGCCAATCACCACCCGATCCCGGATCCGGGGAGGGAGGATCGACAGCAGGAGGAGAGTGTCAAGGTGGCTCTCGTGGTTGGCGACCAGTACGGCCGGAGTATTCACCGTATCGAGCACCTCACGGTTGACCACGGTTGGTGTGGCGAGAAGGCGAGTGGCCGGTGAGATCAGGTATTGCATGGCTAGGCCGCGGGTAATGCGAGCCGCCGGCTTCCGCGAGAAGGCGGTGTCGTAGTCCGCGCCGGTGGAGCGCCGCTCGGCGCGGAGAAGGGATCCGGGAAGCTTTGGACGCCGGAAGATGTATCGAACCTGTGAACTGGGCATGGGAACCTCTCTAATACGGCGCGATCAGTAGACGTCCGCCATCACCAGCGGTGGAGAGTGCAGGTGGGTGATGGTGGGGTTTGCTCCGACGATGCTCTTGGCGATCTCCAGGGCGTCGTCGAGGGTAGTGGCCGGCTGGAAGCCGAGCCGCCTCACCGTCTTTGGATCTCCGCCGAGGACGACGACCCCACCCAGGTGATCGAGCGCGTGTGCGCCCCAGTACCACATGTAGAAGGGGTGGACGCCGTGGTAGGCGTTCCCGGTCCGGTAGAGGTGAATGTACCAGGGATCGCGGGCGAACGTCTCTTCGTACTTCTGCTCGATAACCAGCGGGTCGGTGGTCTCGGACAGTACCTGCTCGTAAAAGTCGATGTAGCTGGGATGGAAGGCGGGGTCGAACTCCGGCCGTGTCGGGTGGGAAAGGATTACCACACCACCCTTCCGCACCAGCGGTTTGTGCCGGTACATGTTGAAGAAGTAACCGAGGGCCAGGCAGTAGACCAGGATCGGGTTCATGATCGAGTTGACATTGTAGGGTCCGACGAAGGGGAGCCCCATGGTGAGGATGTCGGTCTGCCCCTCGACCCGCACCAGCTGCTGCCGGTATACCTGCTCCAAGGTAAGCTCGTGGACCGCCTCGATCTCGCCGGCG
The DNA here is from genome assembly GCA_021784675.1 of Actinomycetes bacterium. Lineage (GTDB taxonomy): Bacteria > Actinomycetota > Acidimicrobiia > Acidimicrobiales > Acidimicrobiaceae > JAKARV01. The sequence continues at coordinate 2,018 of JAJYHR010000177.1, read as the reverse complement.
TTGATCCCGGTAACGCCGTAAGGGGAGCGGATGGCGTGGAAGATCTGGCGAGCCACCGCCGGGGGAGTCCGCTTCAAAGCCTCGTTCGTGGCGACGAAGGTGGTCCGGTCTCTAAGGTCCCACTCCCACTCGCGGCGTTGCAGAAATCGGAAGCTGTCGGGAAAGGTGTTGGTGTTGAGCGTGGTCTCGATCTGGAAGACGTTGATCCCGGACTCTCTGATCAACCGCCCCATCCGCCAGTTGGAGGAGTGAAGCTCGCTGCTGTGGCGATCCATGAAGGAGCGGGAGTGGACCATGGTCCTCACGTTGTGGTGGTGCCGGATGGAGGCGTAGCTCGCCAGCCCGGTCGCGACGCTTTTGTGCCCACCGTCCATGGAGACCAGATTGATATTCACGTAGACCAAGAGATCGCTCTCCGCCGCCCTCCGGTTGATCTCCACCAGCTCTCCCTGGTCGGTGTGGCCGATGGCGAGCATCCCCGCCTGATCCTCGGCATCGTGCTGGGTGATCAGGCGGCGCGGGTTCAAGGCGTTGTATACGCGCTTGCCGAGCGCGTGCTTGAGCTCGCCCTCGGTCATCCGGCGATGAAGGGCTAGGGCAGCCACAACCTGAACATCCTCGACACCGGCTCGCGCCGCGCGCTCGAGAACGCCCTCGATTACCAGCGAGCGGATATCGGGCGCCGCCATCTGCGGCAGCGGGAGCGAGACGTCGTCGAAGGCGATGGTCAGCCGCATGCCCGCCGACAGGAGTGCGGAGAGCGGCTTCTGATCGCCCGCAGGATGATCGAGCGCGTGCTCGATGGCGGCGCGGACGTCGCGGATGGCGGGCAGTGGCTCCGGCGGGTAGAGGATTCTCGAGCCGCGCGGCAGGCGCTCGAGCCGTAGGCCCTCCCCGTGCCAGAACAGAGTAGGGGGGGTGGACCGATCTACCTCCAGGACAAATCCGGGCCTAGCCGTCATGCTTAACCTTTCTGATGTCGAAGACCACCTTGACGGCGTCCTCCCTGCCCCCGGCGCGAGCTTTGGCGACGGCCTCGACGTAGTCAGCGAGACGATACCGGTGAGTAACCATTCTCCCGATATTTGCGGTGCTCGCCAAGGCGATCGCCAGGGAGAATGTCCTCACCAAGCTGGGCTGGCCCAGCCGGCTTGCGATCTCGGGTCCGAGGGACTCGGTGCCGTACGCGTAGCTGCCCTTGACCGTTACTTCGCGGTGCCACAGTGGTGCAAGATCCAGGTGCGTGGTGGCCGGCATCCCGGCAACCACCACCTCTCCTCCGGGCACAACCCCGAGAATGGCGGTCTCCAAGGAATTGGAGGAACCGACAGCGTCGATGACCACGTCGAAACCCCCGCCTATGTAGCGGCCAGCCCGATTGGATGGGACCGTCCTTCTCGCCCTCCGTGCCAGCTCACCGGGCTGGATCACCGCGTCGGCGCCCAGCTGCCCCGCAATTTCACGCTGGATGGGGTGCTTGGCAGCGATGGTGATCGAGGAGTAGCAGCCAAGAGCTCTCGCTGCTGCGAGGATGCTCAGGCCGACAGTCCCCGCCCCGATGACAGCCAGCGATCCGGCTCGCTTCGCCGGCCGGAGGGCGGCGTGAATGGCGCAGGCAAAGGGCTCGATCATCACCGAGTCCTCCAGCGTGTACTCCTCCGGAAGGCGGTGGAGGGTGCTCAGGTGGGCGAGGAACTCGGTCGACCAGGCTCCACCGGTAGAGCTGCAGTATCCAGTCTGGATCCCCTCGGAGAGGTCACCAACGGTTATGTTGGAGCAGAGCTCGGTCTCTCCGCGGGTGCAGGCGCCGCAGAGCGGCACCCCGCGTACCGAGCAGGTGAGGGCGGGCTCGACAACATAGCGGGTTCCCGGCTCGTCGGATAGCTCTACAACTGCCTCGTGTCCGGGTGTAAAGGGAAACGAGGTCAAGGGTTCGAAGTACCGGGAGGTCTCGAAGAAGACGGTCGCGAGGTCCGAGCCGCAGATGCCGGAGAGGAGAGGAGTCACCCGCCTCCACT
>JAJYHR010000148.1 GCA_021784675.1 Actinomycetes bacterium | reverse complement strand
GGGCACCGCCAGGCGGTCCACACCACCCGCTTTGCGGCGAGTTGGTCTGTCCAAGCCAGCGACCAGGGAAGCAGGCGACCTAAAGGCCCAAGAGCAGACCCACCAGGGTCCTGAGACTCAACCGGCCAGACGGCCACCGCCAGCGGTCCAGGCGCACCAAGACCGTTCGGGTGCGCCCGCCGAGCAGGACTCACTTCTGCTCAGTGTTTAGGAACGGTTGGGGCGTGCTAGCCAAGGTGATCACGGTCTCCGACGGCGTCATCGGGGGCTACCGCGAGGATCGGTCCGGCGAGGCGCTGGCCGCCAGGCTCTTGGAGCTCGGCTTCGGCCTTGCGGGCCGGAGTGCTATCGCCGACGGCGCGGAGGAGGTGGCGGCCGCGCTCCGGAGTGCCGCCGAGGGCTTTTCCGGTCTCGTCGTCACCACCGGGGGAACCGGCTTTGGCCCGCGCGATCTGACCCCCGAGGGGACCCGCGCCGTGATCGAGCGCGAGGCGCCCGGCCTTGCCGAGCGCTCCCGGTCGGCCAGCCCGCTCGGTGGGCTCTCCAGGGGGGTGGCGGGCACCCTTGGCAAGACCCTCATCCTCAACCTTCCCGGCTCGCCAAGGGGCGCAATCGAGTCGCTCGACGCGGTTGCCGACCTCCTCGGGCACGCGCTGTCGCTCCTCGCCGGCGAGGACGCCCCCCACCCCAAGACCTCGGCGGAGTAGCCGTGGAGGCGGCGATGCGGCGGGCGCTCGCTCTCGGGCGCAGATCCCGGACGACGGCCCCGCCGAACCCGTGGGTGGGCGCGACTGTGGTCGCCGGGGACACTGTGGTGGGGGAGGGGCGGACCAGCAAGCCGGGGGGTGCGCACGCCGAAGTGCAGGCGCTGCAACGGGCCGGGGACCGGGCGCGCGGGGCGACCTTGTACGTGACGCTCGAGCCCTGCGTCCACTACGGCCGCACCCCGCCGTGCGCCGATGCCATCGTCGAAGCCGGCGTCGCCCGCGTGGTGGTCGGCACCATCGACCCGGACGGCCGGGTGCTGGGGAAAGGGGTCGAGCGGCTCCGGGCCGCCGGGGTAGAGGTGACGGTGGGCTGGCCGACCATGGAGCCGGTCTACGACCTCCTTCCCTACCTGAAGCAGCGGCTGTACGGGCGGCCGTACGCGATCGGAAAGATCGCCATGAGCCTCGACGGGAGGGTCTCCGACGGGAGTGGCCGGTCGAAGTGGGTTACCGGCCCTGCTGCTCGCTCTGCCTCTCACCGCCTGCGCCGGGAGGCGCAGGCGGTCGTGGTCGGCTCCGGGACGCTGATCGCCGACGCCCCCGAGCTGACCGCCCGGCGTGGAGGGCGGCCGTACGGGCGGCAACCGGAGCGATGGGTGCTGTCGCGCGCCGGTCTCGACCCCGCCCCGCCCGGCTTCCGGGTCGCCAGCGATGAGCCGGGGGCGTTCCTGGCCAAACTGGCCGGGGAGGGGGTGATCTCGGTACTCGTCGAGGGCGGCCCCACCCTGGTGGGGAGCTTTCTTGCTGAGAACGCCCTCGACGAGCTCGCCATCTTCGTGGCTCCCAAGGTCTTCGGGACCGGGCGGCCTGCCTTCCCGGCGGCCGCCGGCGAGATCGACCTCTCCTGCGGCCGCTTCGAGTCGCTGCGGAGGGTGGGGGATGACCTGTGGATCGGGCTCAGGACCGCGGCGGGCATCGAGACGCTCTCGGGGATCGAGGAGTGGAGCGGAGCCCAGGTCCGGCGGTTTGCCTGAGCGGCAGGGTAGGCTGTTTTGCCAGGAAGCTTGGGAAAGGATCGCTCGATGTTCTCGGGAATCGTGGCCACGACCCTTCCCTATCTGGGGGAGCAGGGATCGAAGCACCGTTTCTCGATAGCCTCGTGGCCGGTGGCGATCGAGCTCGGCTCCTCGGTAGCGGTCAACGGGGTATGCCTCACTGCAGTCGAGGTCGATCCGGAGTACTTCGCCGTCGAGATCGTTCCCGAGACCTTCCGGCGATCGAACCTGGGAGCGCTCGTTCCGGGTGACCGGGTGAATGTGGAGCAGTCGATAACGCTGGCGACCCTCCTCGACGGCAATCTGGTCCAGGGCCACGTCGACGCCACCGCCGAGGTGCTGGTGGCGCCGCCCGTGCTCCGGCTCTCGCTCCCTCCCGGTTTTGAGGGCCTGGTGGTGGAGAAGGGGGCGATCACCGTCAACGGGGTCGCGCTGACGATCTCGGCTCTCGGCGAGGGCTTCTTCGAGGTCGCGCTGATCCCGGAGACCCTGCGGAGGACCAACCTGGGGGCCCTCGCGTTAGGCGACCGGGTGAACGTGGAGTTTGATCTGGTTGGAAAGTACCTGGCCAGGATGATCGAGGTCCGTGGCCGGGCCTTCGGATAGTAGCAGGGGAGCTCGGGTGGCTTTTGATACCGTTGAAACCGCAGTCGAGGCGCTTCGCTCCGGCGGGATGATCGTCGTGGTCGACGATGAGGAGCGCGAGAACGAGGGCGACCTGATCATGGCGGCCGAGTTCGCGACGCCGGAGGCGATCTCCTTCTTCCTTGAGCACACCTCGGGGCTGATCTGCGTCGCGATGAAGGGCCACATGCTCGATCGGCTGGAGCTCCCGCTGATGGTGGCCAACAATACCGAGTCGCAGCGTACCGCGTTCACGGTCACGGTCGACGCGGTGGACGGGGTCACCACCGGGATCTCGGCCTCCGACCGGGCGAAGACGATCAGGACGCTGGCCGATCCGGCGAGCCTTCCCGCCGACCTCTCCCGGCCGGGCCACATCTTCCCCCTGCGGGCCCGCGAGGGGGGCGTGCTCAAGCGGGGCGGGCACACCGAGGCGGCGGTGGACCTTGCCCACCTTGCCGGCCTGAAGGAGGCCGGCGTTCTCTGCGAGATCGTCACCGCCGACAAGCGGGGGATGGCGCGGCTGGAGGAGCTGGAGGAGTTCTCCAAGGCGCACTCCCTGCCCCTGATCTCCATCGCCGATCTGATCAGGTACCGCGCCCGCTTCGACCGGCTGGTCCGCCGGATCGACGGCGCGACGGCTCGGATCCCGACCGCCTACGGGGAGTTCACCGGTATCGGCTACGAATCGGTGTTCGATGGCCACAGCCACGTCGCGCTGACCTGCGGCGACATCTCCGGGGACGAGCCGCTACTGGTTCGGGTGCACTCGGAGTGCCTGACCGGCGACGCCTTCGGCTCGCTGCGCTGCGACTGCGGGCCGCAGCTCCACCTTGCCATGTCGATGATCGCCAAGGAGGGGCGCGGGGTGGTCGTCTACCTGCGCGGCCACGAGGGGCGGGGCATCGGTCTCGGACACAAGCTGAGGGCGTACTCGCTCCAGGAGCAGGGGCTGGACACGGTCGAGGCCAACGAGGCGCTCGGGCTGCCGGTCGACTCCCGGGAGTACGGGATCGGAGCCCAGATCCTGGTCGATCTGGGGGTGAGCAGGATGCGCCTCCTCACCAACAACCCCGCCAAGTACGGGGGGCTCTCCGGCTTCGGCCTCGAGATCCTGGAACGCGTACCCCTCGAGGTCGAGCCGCAGGCGGAGAACGCCCGCTACCTGCAGACCAAGGCTGACAAGCTCGGCCACATTCTCAATATGTCGGAGGCGCGAGAAGGATGGTCATGATCGAAGAGTACGAGGGGAAGATCGAGGTAGGCGTCGGCCAGAGCTTCCTCCTGGTGGCGTCGCGCTTCAACGATCTGATCGTGAAGCGGCTGGTCGAAGGGGCGGTAGCCGGCTTTCGCGACGCCGGGGCCGGCAGCGACCTGGTCTCCCTGGTCTGGGTGCCGGGCGCGCTGGAGCTGGCCCAGGCGGCGGCTCGGTCGGCCACCGCTCTCGCTCCGAGCGGGATCGCCGTGCTCGGAGCGGTGATCAGGGGGGAGACCAGCCACTTCGATGTCGTTGTCAGGGAGAGCGCGGCTGGCATCTCCTGGCTGCAGCGGACCACGGGCATACCGGTGGCGAACGGCGTCCTCACCGTTGACAGCATGGATCAGGCCCTGGACCGGGCTGGCGGGAAGGCGGGCAACAAGGGATACGACGCGGCGATCTCGGTGGTGAAGCTGGCCTCCCTCTACCGGGACCTCGACAGGAAGGATGGGGCGTGAGATGCTGCGCTTGGTGATTCCCAAGGGCTCGCTGGAGCGGGCGACCTTCGAGCTGTTCAGGGCGGCCGATCTCGCGATCGAGCGCTCGAGCGAGGTCGACTACCGGGCGGTCATCGACGATCACCGGATCACCGAGGTGCGGATCCTGAGGCCCCAGGAGATCCCGACCTACGTGGCCGAGGGCCTCTTCGACTTCGGGATCACCGGCAGGGACTGGGTGGAGGAGACGGGGGCGAACGTCACCTCGCTGGGGGTGCTCCACTACTCCAAGGCAACCTCCCACCCGATCAAAGTGGTGCTCGCGGTCGGAGGCGACTCGGACTGGGTGCGCGGCGAGGACCTCTCCGACGGGGTTAGGGTGGCGACCGAGTACCCAAACCTCACCCGCCGCTACCTGCTCGAGCATGGAGTGTCCGGGGAGGTGCTGCTCTCCTACGGGGCGACCGAGGCCAAGATTCCCGAGATCGCCGACGCCGTCGTCGAGATCACCGAGACCGGCAGGGCGCTGAGGGCGGCCGGCTTGCGAGTGATCGACACCATTCTCACCTCCTACACCGAGTTGATCGCGAATCCGGTTTCGGTGGCCGATGCGGAGAAGGCCCATGCCATGGGGCAGATCATGACCCTGCTCACCGGCGCGCTTTCGGCGCGGGACCGGGTGCTGGTCAAGCTTAACGTGGACGAGGCCAACCTGGAGAAGGTGATCGCCGAGATGCCGGCGATGAAGTCCCCCACCATCTCGCAGCTGTACGGCAAGGCGGGTTTCGCCATCGAGGCGGTGGTTCCGCGCTCGGTGATCAACCGGCTGATCCCCTCGCTGAAGGATCACGGAGCGACTGACATCCTGGAGATCCCGCTCTCCAAGATCGTGCCGTGAGGATCCGGTGGCGGCGCCCCGGGGGAGCTGCCGGGGGCTCGCAGGCGAGCGCTGGGGAACAGGTCTTTCCGGGAGGCCGGATCCTGATCGGGGAGGTGACCGCCTTCGACCCGGATAGTGGCCTTGGCGCGGTGGTGCTGGAGGGCTTCGGGAGTACCCCGGTCCGCTTCCACTGCATCGCCGTCGACGACGGCTCGCGGGCCGTGGGAGTCGGGAGGCGGGTGGCCTGCCGCCTCGGGGCCAGCTACGGCGGCGAGGTGGAGGTGGTGACCCTCAGAAAGCTCTAGTCATCCGTCTGGTCGAGCTGGGCAACCTGGATGTAGGCGAGCTGGAGCTGGCGCAGGCCCTCCTTCAGGTCGGACGACCTCTCCCCGAGGCGCTCCTCGACGGCGGCCATCAGCCCGGCCAGCGAGTCGATGGCAAGGGTGGCGTCATCGAGCCGGGGTGGCGTGGTGGAGAGGTAGAGGGCCGCCAGCTCGAACAGGCCGTAGGCGTGGTTGGCTACGATGCCGGCCGGATCGGTGTCAAGCAGCTCCTGCTGGAGCCGGGGGATCTCCCGCGCGTCGTCGTTCACCAGCGTCAATCTAGCGGCTGGCGCCGAAGCGCCGTTCTTTGCGCTAGAGTGGTGGAGTGGTAAAGAGGGGCGCCGCCCCCACCTGCCCGCTAAGCATGGCGGTCGGGTCGGATGGCCTTCTCTTGCCCGGGTCCGTGATGTGCGAGAAGGGAGCCACCAGATAGCAACACCACAAGAGTCCAGCGTGCGGATCAACGAGCAGATTCGGACGAAAGAGGTCCGCCTGGTTGGCCCAGACGGTAATCAGCTCGGCATCAAGCCGGTCCCGGATGCGTTGAGCATTGCTAGGGCTATGGATCTCGATCTCGTCGAGGTAGCGCCGATGGCGCAGCCTCCGGTGGCGAAGATCATGGACTACGGGAAGTACAAGTTCGACCAGGCGCAGAAGTCGAAGGAGTCGAAGCGGAAGGCGTCGGCAGCGCAGCTGAAGGAGATGAAGTACCGTCCCAAGATCGGGAGCGGAGACTTCGATACCAAGACCAGGCAGGTGCTCAAGTTTCTCCAGGAGGGGCACAAGGTCAAGGTGACGATCATGTTCCGGGGCCGGGAGATCTTTCACCCCGAGCTCGGGCAGGAGATCCTGGCCCGGGTGATCGACGGGGTGAAGAGCTCCGGGCACGTCGAGGTCTTTCCGAAGCTGGATGGACGGAACATGTTGATGGTGCTTGCACCGGAGAAGCGGGCACCGGCGGCGCCGGTAACGGCGCGTCCGGCCGAGGTCTAGCGGCGGCTCGCCGCGATTAGAGGGCAAAGGAGTTGGGTAGATGCCGAAGATGAAGACTGACAAGGGAGCCAAGGCGCGTTTCAAGGTCTCGGGGTCCGGGAAGCTGCGCCGGCGCCAGGCGTTCATCTCGCACCTTCTGGAGAAGAAGCCGTCCAAGCGGATGCGCAGGCTTCACTCGATGGCGGAGGTCTCCAGCGGGGACGCACGGCGCGTCCGCAAGATGCTGGGGATTTAGTTTCGGGTTGAGCAAGGCGGGCGTCTCCCGCCGCAGTTTTGGTAAGGAGAGAGATTTAAAGTGGCAAGGGTAAAGCGGTCGATCAACTCGAAGAAGCACCGCCGGAAGATTCTTGAGCTCGCTAGCGGTTACTACGGGAACAAGAGCAGGAGCTACCGTGCCGCGCACGAGCAGGTCATGCACTCGCTCATGTACGCCTACCGTGACCGGCGGGCGCGCAAGGGGGAGTTCCGTCGCCTGTGGATCCAGAGGATCAATGCGGCCGCCCGCCTAAACGGCTCCACCTACTCGCAGATGATGCACGGGCTGAGGCTGGCCGGCATCGAGGTGGACCGCAAGATCCTGGCGGAGCTGGCGGTGAGCGATCCGGGCGCCTTCGCCCAGCTCGTCGAGGAGTCGAGGAAGCCCGGAGCCTAGCTGATTCGACGGATCGATTCCCCGCGGAACCCGCGGCTGGCCACGCTCCGGGAGCTGGCGGCGAAGCGCTCGGCCCGGCGCGTTGTTGGGCTCTACATCGTCGAGGGCAGGCGGTTCGTGGTCGAAGCCGCGGACCGGGCGGCGGAGCTGTACCTGAGCGAGTCGGCGGCATCGGATCCGGAGGTGGCGGCCTGGCTGGAAGGGATGGCGGCGGATGCCTTCGTCCTCTCTCCTTCCGCCTTCGCCAGCGTTTCGACCCTCTCCGCGCCAGACGGCTTCTTGGCCCTTTGCGAGCGACGCGTGGTCGCGCTCGAGAGCTACCGGGGGAGCTGCGCGCTGGTTCCCGCCAGGATCCAGGATCCGGGAAATTTGGGCGCGATGATCAGGGCGGCGGCCGCGTTCTTCCCTTGCCCGTTGCTGGTGGCGGGGCCGGGGGCCGTAGATCCGTTTTCGCCCAAGGTGGTGAGGGCGGCGGCCGGCTCGCTCTCGGCCATCATGATCGCCGAGGTTGGCGACCTCTCCGAAGGGCTCCGGCAGCTGCGCGAAGGGGGGTTCGCGCTCCTGGGACTGGAGATGTCCGGGGAGTCGATCTGGGAGTTGCCCGCAGTTGAGCGGCTGTGCCTGGTGGTGGGGTCCGAGGGCTCGGGGATCAGCCCGGAGGTCCGCAGCCTCCTCGATCACGAGGTACGGATCCCGCAGCAGCCACAGGTCGAGTCGCTGAACGCGGCGGCGGCCGCGTCGGTGGCGCTCGCGGTCTTGAGCCGGAAGGCCGGATTGCTAGCCTAGGCTGCAGGCGCGATTAGGAGGAGATTTGGAGAGCGGAGCCGGGCTCGAGGAGGCCACGAGGTGGGTAGAGGAGCTGTCCAGCCGGGCTGCCGGGGCGGCCAGCGGTGCGGAGCTGGCCAAGCTTCGCGAAGCCGTCGGTGATCGGGGGTCACCTCTTAGCGCGCTCTACCGATCCATGAAGGTGATGGACCCCGCCCTGCGCCCGGAGTTCGGCCGCAGGCTCCAGGAGCTCAGGTTGCGGCTCGACCAGGCGCTAGAGGCCGCGTCGGCGGCGATCTCCGCCCGCGAGCGCGAGGCTACGTTCGGGGCCGAGCGGGACGATCTCGGGGCCTACCTCTGCCGCAGCCGCTACGAGGGCGTCGGCTCGCTCCATCTGATAACCATGACCCGCATGGAGCTCGAGGACATCTTCATCTCCCTCGGATACGCGGTCGCCGAGGGGCCGGAGGTGGAGTCGGAGTGGAACAACTTCGAGGCCCTGAACATCCCGAAGTTCCACCCGGCCCGCGCCTCCCAGGACTCCTTCTTCCTGGACTTCGGCGAGGAGGAGTCGACGCTGCTGCGGACCCACACCTCTCCGATCGAGATCCGCCTCATGCAGGCCCAGAAGCCGCCGATCTACGCGGTGGCGCCTGGCCGGGTCTACCGGCGCGATACCCCTGATGCCCGCCACACCCCGGCCTTTCACCAGATCGAGGCGCTGGTGGTTGACAGGGGGATCTCCTTTTCCAACCTGAAGGCCACTATCGAGAGCTTTACCTCGGCGTACTTCGGGCCGTCGATCAAGGCGCGGCTCCGGCCCGCCTACTTCCCCTTCACCGAGCCGTCGGCGGAGTTCGAGATCACCTGCACCATCTGCTCCGGGACCGGCTGCCGGACCTGCTCCGGGACCGGCTGGATCGAGCTCGGCGGTGCCGGCATGGTCCACCCCAAGGTCTTCGAGGCGGTCGGCATCGATCACCGGGTTTACAGCGGCTTTGCCTTCGGCTTCGGCATCGACCGGCTGGCGCAGATGCGAGCCGGCCTGCCCGACATGCGGGTGTTGCCCGAGAACGATCTCAGGATCCTGGCGCAGTTCAGGGGGAGAAGATGAGGATCACGCTGCAGTGGCTGCAGGAGTTTGCCGACCTCTCCTCCCTGGGTTTTGGTGGCGATCCGGTCGGCTCCGCCGGGGATCGCCGGGTGGCGGCGCTGGTGGATGCGCTCAACCAGCTGGGCATGGTGGTTGAGGGCGTCGAGATCGCTCCGGCCAGTCTCGACGGGGTGGTGGTGGCCGAGGTCGTCGAGATCAGCGAGATCGAGGGGGCGGACAGGATCCGGCTCACCGGCGTCGACGACGGCGAGGGCCGCCTGCGCCCGGTGGTCTGCGGCGCGTGGAACTTCCAGGTAGGGGATAAGGTTCCGCTGGCGCGGCCGGGCTCCACCCTCCCGAACGGCCGCGAGATCGGCTCCCGGAAGCTGAGAGGAATGGTCTCGGAGGGGATGCTCTGCTCTCCGGTGGAGGTAGGGGTTTCGCCGGAGTCAGGCGGCCTGCTCATCCTCGACAGCTCGGCCCCGGTGGGCGAGGAGCTCGCCAGCTACCTGGGGATCGCGACCGACGTCGTGCTCGATCTGGCGATCGAGGCCAACCGTCCCGACGCCAACTGCGTGATGGGTGTGGCCAGGGATCTTGCCGCCTGGTTGCGGGCCCCCTTCTCGGAGCCGGAGTCCCCGCCGGTGAAGTTGGTGGAGCCTTCCCGGCCGTTTGCGGTGGACGCCGCGGCCTGCGACCGGCTGGTTACCGCCGAGTTCGGCGGCGTGGAGGGCGCCACCTTCCCGTTGAGGCTGGTGCGCAGGCTGCAACTGTGCGGCATGCGGTCGATCTCCCCGGTCGTCGACGCCAGCAACTACGTCATGCTCGAGATCGGCCAGCCGACCCACGCCTACGATCTGGACCGGCTTGCGGCGGGAGCGATCGCCGTCCGCAGTGCGGCTCCCGGCGAGCGGATCACGACGCTGGACGGGACCGAGCGTACCCTCGGCCCCGAGGACATCTGCATCGCGGGTGGCGACGGCGCTCCTATCGGGATCGCCGGGGTCATGGGCGGCAGCGACACCGAGATCACCGCGGGGACCACCCGTATGCTGCTCGAGGTCGCCCACTTCGACCGGGGACGGATCGCCCGGACCTCCAAGCGGCTCGGGCTGAGGAGCGAGGCCTCCGCCCGCTTCGAGCGTGGCGTCGACCCCAGCATCGCGGAGCAGGCGATCGCCAGGTTCGCGCAATTGACTGGGCTTGAGCCCCAGGTGGCCTGCGTTCACGCCTCCACCTACCCGCTTCCGGAGCCGATCCTGGTCAAGAGCGAGCAGGTGGTGGCGGCGATCGGGCACGACGACCCGCAGGCGCTCCTCTCCATGCTCGAGCCATCCGGCCCCCTGGAGGCGATCGGCCTCTCCTGCGAGCCCACGGATGGCGGTTTCACCGTCACCCCTCCGCTCTACCGGCCCGACATCACCGGGCCCCATGACGTGATCGAGGAGGTAGCCAGGCACTTCGGTTACGCCCGGGTGACCTCGCGGATGCTTCGCGGGCCCGGAGCCGGCCTCACCCCATCGCAGCGCTTCGAGCGGCAACTGCGCGAGCTGCTGGGAGGCATGGGTTTCCACGAGACCTGGCCGGCCACCCTGGTCGCGCCGGCCGAGCAGGCGGATGCCGGCACCACCTCCGGCTGGGTAACGCTCTCGGATCCGATCTCGGCGCTGGAGTCGACCCTCAGGGTGACCGTGCTCTCCGGCCTGTTGCGGGCTCTCCGGCACAACATCTCGCGGCGGATGCCGGCGGTGAATCTCTTCGAGATCGGGCCGGTGTTCAGTGGTGCTGGGGGCTCCGGGGGGCTTCCGAGAGAGGTTCGCCGGCTAGCCGTGCTGGTAGCGGCGGATGGAGGCAACGGCCTGCGGGCCATCGGATCCGTCCTTGCCGATCTCCGCGACTTCTCTCGCTGCCCGGTGCTGGAGCTTGCCGAAGCGGGCTCCATCGACGGTTCGTGGTGGCCATCCCTGCACCCGACCAGGTCGCAGGCGCTTCTCGACAGCTCTGGCTCGGTGGTCGGGATGGCCGGCGAGCTGCTGGGAAGCCAGGTGACCGGTACCGCGTCCCCCGGAGCCGAGCTCGGGAGCCTTCCCAGGTACGGCTACCTGGAGATCGACCTCGGGTACCTGGACTCTGGCGGTGAGCCGGGGCGGATCGCGCCGCCATCGGTCTACACCTCGTCCGATCTCGACTTCTCCTTCGTGGTCCCGGCGGGGGTCGGCGTCTGCGAGCTGCACTCGGCGGTCAGGGAGGCCCTCGGGTTGGTCTGCCAGGACCTGTTCGTATTTGACCGCTATACCCCGGAGTCAAGCGGGGAGAGCTACGTCGGCCTCCGGGCGCGGCTGGAGTCGCCGGAGGGCGTGATCGACGATGCGATCACCCGGGAGCTGATCGAGTCGGTGGCCGCCGCCGCTGCCAGGCTCGGCTCCCGGCTACGGCGCGGCTAGCGGGGATTCTTCCCATCGCCCATGCGGGTACCGGCGAAGGCGGTCAGTCGGCCCGTGCGGCTTCGAGCGCCTGGAGGTCCTGGTCGGGCTTGAAATCGGCGACTGGCTTGGCCGCAGAGCGGCCCGGGTGGAAGATCGCGGCCCAGAGCGCCAGGTTGGCCGGGTAGATGAGGTAGCCGAAGCGGGTTGCCGGAGCTAGGAGGGTGGCGACCAGGAAGCCCGCCGCGGCAAGCGCCAGCACGGCATCAAGGGTACGAGGCTTGAGCCTGCGGTAGATGAGCAGCATCGCCAGAGCGCCCGCTCCGACGAGGATGGCGTCCACTAGGAGATGGTACGACGGGAAGAGGTTGAAGATCTCCTGCCCCAGCAGCGGGCTCTGGGCCGGGGACTTTATCGAGGTCAGGCCGAGCGGGAAGAGGAGCTCGTTAGTCAGGAAGGCCTTGGGGTTGACCAGAGCGCCCGCAGTGAGCACCGGCAGAGCGACGGCTCCAATGCCGGAGGCGTACGAGCGCAACCCCTGCCGCTCCCGGAGCATCGCCAGCAGGAAAAGCACCGCCACCGGCCAGGCGGTGAGCTTCATCGCCACCGCGGCTCCCATGGCAATACCCGATGGAAGCCATCGCTTCCGGTGGAGGAGGATAGCTGAGAGGAGCAAAAGCGAGATCACCGGCAGATCGTCTCCGCCGGTGACCATCGGAAGCGCTCCGGTAGGAAGCACCAGCGCGATCTGGAAGATCCGCCAGCGCGCCTCCCGGCTGAGCCGGGAGATGGAGATCGCGGCGACCACAACCACCAGAGAGAAGGTGGCCATCCATACGCGGGCGTCGCGGAGAGGGGTGGGGATGGCCGCAGCGTTGGGCAGCCCGAAGATCGCCATCGCCGGCAGGTAGGGGACGAATGCTTTGGAGTCGAGGAGCCGGGAGGCGCTGTTGACCCCAAAGCCGGCCGTGGTCGGATTGGACAGGTAGCAGTTCTGGTTGTTGGCGACACGGTCGCCGCACCGCTCGATGACGGCCACCTCGGCTTGGGCGTGGACTCCGGGGATCGCCTGCGCCCGCTGGACCACCAGCAGTGTCAGCGGCAGCAGGACCGCCAGCAGGAACACAGCCAGCGTGAGTGCCCGGCGCACCGAGTTCCTGAACGAGGCCGTCGACCGCGACCGCCGGAGGAAGAAGGAGATCAGGGTGGCGAAGAGGTAGGGCACCGTGGCGATCAGCCCCCACTGCCGGTAGTCGAGGCCGGCGGCCGCGACGAAGTTGGAGGCCGCGAGCACCGCCGCCCCCAGGTAGAGCAAGATATCCTGCTGGAGTGGGTCGAGCTCCGTCACCACTCGGAGCCGGGCACTCCAGGATTCTGCATTCACTTATGCGAGCATAGTTCGCGAGTACCTGCGGCTTTGGCTTCATACTCCGTCTATGGCGTTAAGGTTCCGTTCATGAGGTTGGAGCGGCGGTGCGCTTTGGGTCAGGCGATGAAGTACTTGGCTTGCGGATGGTGGCAGATGATCGCGGTGGTGGTCTGCTCCGGATCGAGCTGGAAGGTGTCGGAGACGGTGACGCCGATCCGCTCGGCGCCGAGCAGCGAGACCACGGTGGAGTTGTCCTCCAGATCCGGGCAGGCGGGGTACCCCCAGGAGTAACGCCCTCCCCGGTAGGACTGTTTGAAGAGGCCGGCCAAGGTCGGACCGTCCTCACCCCCGAAGCCCCACTCGCTCCTGATCCGGGCGTGCCACAGCTCGGCAAGCGCCTCTGTCATCTCCACGCCGAGGCCGTGGAGGTGGAGGTAGTCCTGGTAGCGGTTGCCGGCAAAGTAGGCGCCCGCCGCTTCCGACACGGCCTTTCCCATGGTGGCGACGTGGAAGGCGGCGTAGTCCATCTCCCCGGAGCCGGTCGGCCGGAAGAAGTCGGCGATGCAGAGACGGTCGCCGCCGGCCTGCCGCGGGAACCGGAAGCGGGCGGTCTCGGCGCCGGAGCCGCCGGGATCGTAGATGACGAGGTCGTTCCCCTCGGACTGGGCGGGGAAGTAGCCGTAGGCAATCTGGGGGTTGAGGATCTGTTCGGTTCGGACCCGGTCGAGCTGCCGGCGCAGCTCCAGCCGGAGCCGTACCTTGAACTCCGCGTCCGGCTCGCTGGGTTGGGGGCGGTAGCCCCACTGGTGCCTGAAGAGGGCGGTCTCGTTCAGGTACTCGGCGATATCGTCGAGGGCTATGCCCTTGACGATGCGGGTGCCCAGGAAGGGCGGGCTGAAGACCGGGTTGTCGCCAGCTACGCTTCCGGAGCGCTCGGTGGTGCCCGCCGACCGCTCCCGGTGGAGCCGCGGCTTGGCGACCGAGGATGCCCGGATCGTGCGGCCGAAGCTGTCGTCGACTAGATCTCCCGACCGGATCTTTGCGAGCTTGTCCATCACCGCCAGCCCTTCGAAGGCGTCCTTCCCGTAGAAGAGGCGCCCCTGGTACACTTCGCGGAGGTCGCGCTCGACGAAGGTGCGGGTGAGCGCGGCCCCCCCGAGGATGACCGGGATGCCGGAGAGGTCGCGCTCGTTCAGCTCGATCAGGTTGTCCCGCATCACCAGGGTGGACTTCACCAGGAGGCCGCTCATGCCGATGGCGTCGGCCGCCCTCTCCTGGGCTGCCTGGACCATCTCGGTGATGGAGACCTTGATGCCCAGGTTGTGGACCGTGTAGCCGTTGTTGGTGAGGATTATGTCCACCAGATTCTTGCCGATGTCGTGGACGTCCCCCTTCACCGTGGCCAGCACGATGGTGCCGCGATTCGCGGCCTCCGACCGCTCCATATGGGGCTCCAGGTGGGCGACGGCCTGCTTCATGGTCTCCGCCGAGGAGAGGACGAAGGGGAGCTGCATCTTGCCGGAGCCGAAGAGCTCGCCAACCTCGGCCATCGCCGGAAGCAGCGTCTCGTTGATGATTGCGAGTGGCTGTTGCCCGGCCTCTAGCGCGGCGTCGAGATCCTCGATCAGGCCGGTGCGGTTCCCGTCGACGATGCGGCGGTAGAGGCGCTCGGCGAGCGGAAGATCGGCGAGGACCGGTCCGGCGTCGCGGAGGCTGCCCGTGGAGGCGAACAGCTCGATCAATCGGGCAAGGGGGTCGTAGGAGTCGCGGCGGTCGTAGATCAGGTCCAGGCAGACCTCGCGTACCTCGGCGGGGATCTTGGCGAGGGGGATGATCCTCGACGGGTGGAGGATGGCCATGGTGAGGCCGGCGTTGCGGCACTCCTCGAGGAAGACCGAGTTGAGCGCCTCTCTGGCCGCCGCGCCGAGGCCGAAGGAGACGTTGGAGAGGCCGATAACGGTCTGCGATTCCGGGAACCGCTCCGAGATCAGCCGGATCCCCTCGATGGTCTCCAGGCCGTCGCGGCGGGACTCCTCCATTCCGGTCGTGATCGGGAGCACCAGCGGATCGAAGATGATGTCGCCGGGGGCGAGGCCGAAGCGCTCGGTGGCGATGGTGTAGATCGCAGTGGCCGCATCGAGCTTCCACTGCGCCGTGCGCGCCTGGCCGACCTCGTCGATGCAGGTGGCGACCACGGCGGCTCCGTAGCGGCTCGCCAGCGTCAGGAAGCCCTCCAGGCGAGTTCCGGGCCCGGAGCCCTCCTCGAGATTGACGGAGTTGAGGATCGATCTGCCCCCGATGTGCTTGAGCGCCTCCTCGACCACCTCGGCCTCGGTGGAGTCGATTACCAGCGGGAGCGTGGAGGCGGTGGCGAGCCGCGAAGCCAGCTCGGAGACGTTCGACCGGCCGTCCTCTCCGGTGTAGTCGACGCAGAGGTCGATCATGTGCGCTCCGTCGGACACCTGCTCCTGGGCCATCTGGACGCAGGTGTCCCAGTCACGGCGCAGCATCGCCTCCCGGAAGCGCCGGCTCCCGTTGGCGTTGGTCCGCTCGCCGATAGCGGTGACCGCGAGCTCTTGCCGTAGCGAGACCGGGGCATAGAGCGAGCTCACCTGGGGCTCCAGCTTCGGCCTCCGGGTGGCGGGCTCTTGGCCCGCTACCCGCTCGACCACCTGGCGGAGGTGCTCCGGGGTGGTCCCGCAGCAGCCGCCGACCACGGAGACCCCGAAGTCGGAGACGAAGTGCTGGTGGTATTCGGCCAGCTGCCCCGGGGTGAGGTCGTAGTGCATGGCGCCGTCGACGATGGCCGGGAGGCCGGCGTTGGGGAGGCAGGAGATGGGGAATGGGCTTGACTCGGAGAGGAAGTGGAGGTGCTCGCCCATCTCGGCCGGGCCGGTGGCGCAGTTGATCCCGAGCACTGCCGGCTTCAACGGGGCGAGCGAGGAGAGCGCTGCCCCGATCTCGGTCCCGGGGAGCATGCGCCCGGTGAGCTCGATGGTCACCTGGAGCTGGAGCGGGAGCTCCCGCCCCGCCGCGGCCATGGCGCGGCGCGCCCCGACGACGGCTGCCTTGGCGGAGAGCAGGTCGTAGATCGTCTCGACCAGCAGAAGGTCGGCCCCGCCGTCGATGAGGCCGGCCGCCTGCTCCTGGTAGGCGAGGCTGAGATCGGCGAAGCTGATCTGGCCGAGGGAGGGGAGCTTGGTTCCCGGCCCCATCGATCCGGCTACCAGGCGAGGGCGGCCGGGCGTGGAGAAGTCGCCGGCGATCGCGCGGGCAAGCTTGGCGCTCTCCAGGTTGAGCTGGTACGACTCGCCAGCAAGCCCGTACTCGGCGAGTACCGGCGCCAGCGCTCCGAAGCTGTCGGTCTCGATGACGTCTACCCCGGCGGCGAGGAAGGCTTCGTGGATCCCGGCTACCGCGCTGGGCTTGGTCCTGACCAGGAGCTCGTTGCACCCCTCGTACTCCGCGCCCCCGAAGTCATCGGCGGTGAGGCCGAGAAGCTGCAGGTTCGTCCCCATGGCGCCGTCGAAGACGACGACCTTTTCGGACAGGAGCTCTTGGTAGCTTTTCATACGAGAATAGGCTAATGGTGCGCTCTTGGCAATCGAAGGGGTGGGGAGTGAAGATCTACACCAGGACCGGCGACGACGGCACCACCGGGATGCTTTTTGGGGGGCGGCTTCCCAAGGACGCCCCGCGGGTGATGCTCAACGGAGCCATCGACGAGACCCAGGCGCTGATCGGGCTGGTGCGGGCGGCCGCCGGAGAGGGCGAGCTTGCCGGGGTCTGCACCGGGCTGGCCCGCGACCTGTGGATTCTGATGGCCGAGGTAGCGACGCTGCCGGAGAACCGGAGAAAGCTCAAGGCCGGCAAGACGCTGGTGGACACGGCTATGGTGGAGGAGCTCGAGCGGCTGATCGACGGCTTCTCGGAGCGGTTCGAGACGCCGAGGGATTTCGTGGTTCCGGGGCAGTCCCTCATCTCCGCCCACCTCGACCACGCGCGCACGGTTGCACGGCGGGCCGAGCGGCTGAGCGTGGCCTTCACCCGGGAGACCCCGGGGTCGCAGGTGCAGATCTACCTGAACCGGCTGTCCGATCTGCTCTGGTCTCTTGCCCGGTGGCAGGACGAGACCATCCTCAGGTTCAAGGAGGTATGACCCGGTGGGGAGGGCAAGCCCCGTCCGCAAGGGCGGGGAGGATGCCCACCGGCATCCGTCGGCTAGGTTGGCGGGAGCAGTAGTGATGGAGGTGGCAGATGCCGTTGGCGGTTTCGGTCCAGGCCGGGGAGGCAACTGGTGGCGAAGGCGGAAGCTTCCGGCTTGATGCGCTCGCGGAGGGCGCGGCCCCCGGCGAGGCCAAGTTCCGAGCCGAGGCGGCCGGTGGCCGCGTGGTCTTCAGGGGAACCATCTCGACCAGGGACGCCGAGTCGATCCGATCGGCGGCGGCCAGCGTAGTCGACGAGGCATCCCGGCTGGAGCTGGAGCAGGTCTCGGTGGCCATCCCGCCCCTTGCGGAGCTCGATCTGGAGCAGTTTTTCATCGGTCTCCACCTGGCGGGATACCGTTTCGATCAGTACCGGCAGGCCTCCAAGCCGGAGCATCCCTGCCCGGCTTCGGTTCTCGTGGAGACGGCGGTGGACGCCTCAGGGGCGCTGGCGCGGGCGCTGGCGATCTCCTCGGCGGTGGCGCTCGCCCGCGACCTCGTCAACGAGCCGCCGTCGGTGATGACCCCCTCGCGCTTTGCCGAGATCGCCGGGTCGGTAGCCGCGAGCTCCGGCCTCCAGATCCGGGTCTGGGACGAGGAGGAGTGCCGCCGGGAGAGGCTTGGCGGCCTTCTCGGCGTTGCCGCCGGTTCGGTGCAGCCCCCGCGGGTGGTGAAGGCCAGCTACGTTCCTGGCGGAGCGAAGGAGCGTGTTGCGCTGGTGGGCAAGGGGATTACCTTCGACTCCGGGGGGTTGTCGCTCAAGCAGCCCGGGTCGATGATGACCATGAAGACCGACATGTCCGGGGCTGCCGCGGTGCTCGCCGCCCTTTCGGCGCTTCCCGCTCTCGGCCTCGGGGTCGAGGTGCACGGCTATATGATGCTCACCGAGAACCTCCCCTCGGGCTCGGCCCAGAAGCCCGGCGACGTCCTGATCACCCGGTCGGGCAAGACCATCGAGGTGCTGAACACTGACGCCGAGGGCAGGCTTGTCCTAGCCGACGGCCTCACCCTCGCCGTCGAGGAGGGGTGCGGCACGGTGGTGGATATCGCCACCCTCACCGGCGCGTGCGTGGTCGCCCTCGGTGACGAGGTCGCCGGGGTGATGGGCAACGACGAGGCGCTGGTCGAGGCGTTGCGCGAGGCCGGTACGAAAGCCGCGGAGCCCTGCTGGCCGCTGCCGCTGCCCGAGCGCTACGAGTCCGACATCAAGTCGGAGATCGCGGACATGAAGAACATCGGGAAGGCCGGCAGCGCCGGCGCGATCACGGCGGGGCTGCTCCTCCAGCGGTTCGTCTCCGGTGCGCGGTGGGCGCACCTGGATGTGGCCGGCCCGGCCCGGGCGGAGTCAAACCGCGGCTGGATCCGCCAGGGCGGTACCGGTTTTGGGGTTATGACCTTTCTCAGCTGGCTGGCCGGCCTGTAGGCGGGCGGCCGGCTTCGGGCCCGGTGACGCGGCGCCGGCGGGAGACTCCATGGCGGTGAAGACCATCTCGATCTGGTCGGCCGGGTAGCCGAGCCCCTCCAGCTGCTCCACGATGCCTGGGTAGGGAACCTCGAGTTCGATCAGCGTCGACACCAGCTGGTGGATGCGCCCGTGCGCGTCGGCGAGCAGCCGGTAGGTGGCAAAGTCAGGGCTCTCGGTGTAGAGCCGGCGCAGCGCCGGCGGCAACCTCCTGATCTGGCGCTGGTTCAACGCCGGAAGGTGCTGCCGGACTTCGAAACAGCTGCTCCGCTGCTCGCGGATCGCCCGGAAGGCGATGCACCGCTCCACCGTGCGCTCGAGCAGCCCGGAGCGCCCGAAGCCCCGCCGCAGCCCGAGCGAGGAGCCGAGCTCCTCGATCTCCAGAGTCACCGGCCGCGGTGCGCTGGTGACGATCAGATCGAGCCGCCGGAGCAGCGCTATCGCCGATGGCCCTAGGACCGGCAGCCAGAACAGCTCTACCTGCTTCGACCGGATCGGCCAGCGGGTCTCCCCGCAGTCGGGTACCAGCCAGGGCTCGACAGTGATGATCGGAGGCAGGGTCACATCGGTCATCTTCCCTCCTTGGAGACCGTTTGTAACGTGATAGCATAATATACCACGAACGATAATGCAAGGCGAAACGGAGGTCGCTTCCGGCGGGAGAGATGGTTCCTCGTTTTGCCGTAGCGTGCCCTGGCCGGCGGCCGCTGCCGGGGTTACCGGCTCTTGCTAGCTAGCATTGGGGCATGCGGCTTTCAGGGGCGTTGGGTAGTTTCGAGCGGGAAGGGCGGCTGGCGATCCACCTCCGTGCCGAGCTCGGGGGGCCGGTGCTGTGCAGACGCTAATCGGTATCCTGCTGGCGAGGGCGAAGCGTTCCCAGTCGGGGGCGCTGGTGGGTGTGGCGGCGGTGATGGTGCTCGCCGGCGCGCTGGCCTTCTCGATGACGCAGCACGTCGGGTACGGGACCGCTCTCTACTGGGCGATCACCACGGCGACCACGGTCGGGTACGGCGACGTCACCCCGCACAATACCGCCGGGCGGGTGGTGGCGGTGGCGGTGATGCTCACGGCGATCCCGCTCTTCGGCTCCGCCTTCGCCTTTCTCTCCGCCTCGTTAACCTCGGCACGGCTGGCTAAGCTCTTGCACGTGAGAGAGAGCGCTCCCAAGGGTGATTTTGTTGCAATATACGGCATGCACGCCGCGGTGCGCAGGCTGGTGGTGGAGGTCTGCGCGGCCGGAGACCGGGTGGTGGTCGTAGCCGAGGGGGAACTTGGCCACCTGCCCTCCGGGGTGAGCGTGATCCACGGGGACCCGACGCTGGAGCCGGTGCTGATCCAGTCGGAGCCCGCTCGAGCCTCCCGGTTGCTGGTCGCGGTGGAGGACGACAAGGATGCTCTCCTGATCGCGGTGATGCTGCGGCACCTCGCGCCCGACGTCCCGATCATCGCGGTAGCCGGCTCCGCGCGGATTGCGGCGGCCCTCTCGGATCTCGGTGTCTCGACTACGCTCTCGGTCGAGGACCTTCTGGGGCACACGCTCGCCAAGAGCATCGAGACCCCTCACGCCGGGGATCTGCTGCTGGAGATGGTCGGCTCTCCGGACCTCTTCTTCCAGGAGCTCGCCGTCACCGGGGAGGCGGTGGGGAAGCCGCTGAGTGCGGTGCGCTCCGAGGAGCAGGGCCTGGTGCTGGGCGCGGTGCGCTCCGGCAGGGTGGACATGGGCCTCGGAGCCGATCCAATCCTGGAGGCTGGCGACCTTCTCCTCCTGCTCAGGAGGTCGAAGGCCGGCGGGTGACCTCAGGGAGCGCCACTACTCCTGGTAGAGGCCGAATACCTCGCGGAGAGCGTCGGAGACCTCGCCTAGCGTCGCCCGCGCGGAGAGGGCGGCCTTCATCGGGTAGAGCAGGTTGCCACCGTCCCGGGCCACCCGTGACACCTCCGCCAAGCGCGCTGCGACCGCATCCTGGTCGCGGTTGGCCCGGAACCGCCTCACCCTCGCGATCTGCTCCTCCTGGAGCCCCGGGTCGATCGGGAAGGCCTTGGCCCCGCCACCGTCCTCGACCGCGTACCGGTTCAGCCCGACGATGATCCGCGAGCCGTTGTCGATCGACTTCGAGTAGGTGTAGGCGGCCTTCTCGATCTCCTCCTGCATGAAGCCGGTCTCGATGGCGGCAACCGCGCCGCCGATGCTCTCGATCTCCTCCAGGTACTTCAGCGCCTCCTCCTCGACCGTGTTGGTGAGGCTCTCCAGGTAGTACGAGCCCGCGAGCGGGTCCGGCGTGTCGGTGGCTCCGGCCTCGTGGGCGATCACCTGCTGGGTTCGGAGGGCAAGCCGGGCGGAGGCCTCGGTGGGAAGCCCGAGCGCCTCGTCGAAGGAGTTGGTGTGGAGGCTCTGGGTTCCTCCCAGGACCGCGGCGAGAGCCTGGATCGCTACCCTGACCGTGTTCACCTCCGGCTGTTGCGCGGTGAGCGTGGACCCTCCGGTCTGGGTGTGGAAGCGCATCAGCCAGCTTCTCTCGTCCTTGGCCTGGAAGCGGTCGCGCATGATCCGGGCCCACATCCGCCTTGCAGCCCGGAACTTCGCCACCTCTTCGAAGAGGTGGTTGTGGGCGTTCCAGAAGAAGCTGAGCCGGGGGGCGAAGTCATCGACGGCGAGGCCGGCCGCTAGCGCCGCTTCCACGTAGGTGATTCCGTTGGCGATGGTGAAGGCGATCTCCTGGGCGGCGGTGGAGCCAGCCTCGCGGATGTGGTAGCCGGAGATCGAGATCGTGTTCCACCTGGGAAGCTCGGACTGGCAGTAGGCGAAGGTGTCGGTGACCAGGCGCATGCTCGGTCGGGGCGGGTAGATGTAGGTTCCTCTCGCCACGTACTCCTTGAGGATGTCGTTCTGGATGGTGCCGCCGAGCTTGGCGGCGGGAACCCCGCTCTCCTCGGCGACGATCTGGTACAGGAGGAGTAGGATTGCGGCCGTGGCGTTGATCGTCATCGACGTGGTTACCCGGTTGAGCGGGAGGCCGTCGAGGAGGAGGTGCATGTCCTCGACGGTGGAGATGGCTACGCCCACCTTGCCGACCTCGCCGTCCGCCCGAGGATGGTCGGAGTCGAGGCCCATCTGGGTGGGAAGGTCGAAGGCGCAGGAGAGACCGGTCTGCCCCGCCTCCAGCAGGAACTTGAAGCGCTGGTTGGTAGCGCTCGCGGTTCCGAAGCCGGCGTACTGGCGCATCGTCCAGAGGTGGGAGCGGTACATGGTGGAGTAGATACCCCTGGTGAAGGGGAAGCTGCCGGGGTCGCCAAGGTCGCGAGCGTACTCGAAGCCAGCCAGATCGTCAGGTCGGAAGAGCTCTTTGCTCTCCGGCAGGTCGGGGGTGGGATCGGTCACCTCAACATCCTAGCCAGGATGGCGGGACGCGACAACTGGGAGTACTACGCGGAAATAAATAGTAACCAACAATGGTTGTTAGGTAATATAATGTCCAATCTAGGAGGTACTGATGTCAAATTACGGGGTTCTTGAGGGGAAGGCGCAGGCGGCCGCGGTGGCGGCACTGCAGGAGTCACTGGTGGAGTTTGTCCGGATCTCGCTCGATGCCAAGCAGCTCCACTGGAACGTTGGCGGGCGGGAGTTCAAGCCGCTGCACGAGCAGCTCGACTCGCTGGCCGACTCCTCGCGGAGCTGGTATGACGATGTGGCCGAGCGGATCGTGGCGGTTGGCGGGGCTGCGGACGGGAGCGCGCCGGCGGTCGCCGGGGTCGACCTTCCCGCGGTACCGGCCGGGCCGGTGCCGGCAACCGAGGCGATCGCGCACGTGGTGCGCGTCCTTGCCCAGGTGGGCGCGCTAGTGCGCAGCCGCCTAGAGCCTCTGGGCGAGTCCGATCTGGTCAGCCAGGACCTGCTGATCGGGATCCTTGCCGAGGTGGAGAAGCACCTGTGGATGTTCAGGGTGCAGCTCTAGCCGCCGGGTTGCTTGACGTCCGGTAGTGGGCCCGCCTAGCCGATGACCGCGTGCGGCATGCAGAGATCGTCGTACTCGGCGATCCGGATCAGCTCGGGGTCGAGGCTGCAGGCGGGGCACTCCGGATCGCGGAGCAGCCTGAAGCTCCTGAAGCTCTCTTCGAGGGCGTCAAAGGTGAGCAGCCTCCCGATCAGCGGCTCGCCGATCTCGAGGATCAGCTTGATCGCCTCCATCGCCTGGATGGAACCGACGATGCCCGGGAGCACCCCGACCACGCCGGCCTCGGCGCAGGAGGGTGCCAGCTCGGGCGGCGGGGGCTCGGGAACGAAGCAGCGGTAGCAGGGGCCGGTAAAGGGAGCGAAGACGGTCACCTGCCCCTCGAAGCGGAAGATGGAGCCGTGCACCACCGGAATCCCCCGTTTCAGCGCGGCGTCGTTCACGAGGTAGCGGGTGGGAAAGTTGTCGGTTCCGTCGACCACGACGTCGTAGCCGGAGAGGACATCGAGGACGTTCTCGGCTCCCAGCCGGAGATCGTGGGTGATCACCTTGACGTCGGGGTTCAGGCCTTCGATGGCGGCGCGCGCCGAGTCGACCTTGCGCTGGCCGACTCGGTCGAGGGTGTGGATGATCTGCCGCTGGAGGTTGGAGTCGTCGACGACGTCCATGTCGACGATGCCGATGGTGCCGACCCCGGCCGCGGCCAGGTAGAGGGCGGCCGGCGATCCGAGGCCTCCGGCGCCGAGCAGGAGCACTCGCGCGTCGAGGAGCCGTTGCTGGCCCCTCTCACCGACCTCGGGCAGGAGCAGGTGCCGGTGGTAGCGGCGGCGCTGGTCGTGGCTGAGCGTGCGGGGTTCACCCCAGGGCAGGCCGTCGTCCTTCCAGCGGTTGAAGCCGCCGGCCATCGACAGCACCTGCCGGTACCCGAGATCGGTCAGGGTCTTCGCGGCAAAGATCGAGCGGATGCCGCCGGCGCAGTAGACCACGATCGGAGTCTCCTTGGAGGGGATCCGCCCCTCGACCTGGATCTCCAGGTTGCCGCGGGGGATGAACTCGGATCCGGGTATGTTTCCCTGCTCGAACTCGTCCGGCTCGCGGACATCGAGCAGCAGCCAACCCTCGCGGACGAGCTTCTCCGCCTCGTGGGTGCTCACCTCGCTCACCTCCGACTTGGCGGCGGCGAGCAACTCGCGAAAACTTGGCACCTGAAAACCACCTCGACTAAAGCTTACCGATGTAGTCGTGCAGCGCCGTATCGGAGTTGACCCCAAGGCGGCCGAGGTGAATCCTGCTGTCGGGCGCTCGCCTCTCCACCCGCTCCGGCGATCCGCCACCCTCGCGGGAGTCGATCTTTCCGACGAAGATCAGCCCGATCGGCCGCTGCCCTTCGCGGAGGTGGAAGCGGCGGGAAAGCTCCTCTTCCCCGCGGAAGATGCCGATGAAGCTTGCTCCAAGGCCGGAGTCGGTGACCTTGGCGAGGAGGAGCATGGTGGAGAAGGCGGCGTCGATCAGCCAGTAGGGAAGCGGCCACCGGTCGACGGAGGCGAGATCGGAGGCCGCCTTGTCGGGGAGGGAGTAGCGCTCCGCGTAGGCGGCTGAGTCGGCGATCGGGATGACGATCACTGGCGCACCGAGCAGGCTGGAGTGGCTCGGATGCGCCTCCAGCCAGCCGGGGGTGGTTACCGCGTCGATAGCGAGCCGGCGATCCTCCTCGGCGCAGAGAACCAGCAGCTCGGTTCCCTGTGCATAGCCTGCGGAGGGAGCCCGGAAGGCCGCGAGCAGGACGGGTGCCAGCTTCTCCAGCGGGAGCGGGTCGGCCGAAAGTCGCCGGTGCATCCGCCGCGAAGCGAGGACGCGGTCGAACTCCACGGCTACCGGCAGGCGTGGGTGAGGAGCCGCTCCCTGAGCGGCGAGGTGGCGGCGTCGAGGATGGTGAGCGCCATAGCCACGCCCCCCTCGTACATCGCCCGGTCGGCGGCGGCGGACTTCGCGGCCTCGGTGAACTCGGGCTGGTGGTTCACCGCCGGCCACGACTCGATCGAGAGCATGGGGTGGATACTCGGGACCTCCAGCGAGATGTTGGCCATGTCTGTAGACGCCTCCAAGAGGGGTGGGAGCTTGGGGAAGACCCGGCCGAGGGCGGTGGCCTCCTTCACGTAGAGCTCGGCCAGGTCCTCGTCGGAGACGAACTCGGAGTAGGCCGGCCAAGGCTGCTCGATCGCGAGCGTCGCCCCGGTCGCCAGGGCTCCGGCCTCGAAGCACCGCTCGATGCGCGGCCGGAGGATGCCGAGCTCGGCCAGGGTCTTCGACCTGGCGATGAAGGTTCCCTCAACCCGCGCCGGGATCACGTTGGGGGCGTCGCCGCCCTTGGTGATGATCCCGTGGACCCGGTCGTAGGGGTAGATGTGCTGCCGGAGGAGCCCGATGGACACCTGGGCTATCGACATGGCGTCCAGCGCGTTGATGCCGAGCTGGGGAAAGGCGGAGGCGTGGGCGGCCTTGCCGGTGTAGGCGATGTCGAGGTGGACCGCGGCGTTAACCGGCATCCGGTCGGCCTCTCCAGGCGCCGGGTGCACCATCATCGCCAGGTTGGCGCCGGTGAAGACGCCGTTCTCCAGGAGGATGACCTTCCCCCCGCCGCCCTCCTCGGCCGGGGTCCCGATTACCCGGACGCGAATCCCGTGGCTGGCGGCGACCGGTGCGAGAGCCGCCGCCGCCACCAGAGCCGCGCCGGCGATAACGTTGTGCCCGCAGGCGTGACCGATCTCCGGGAGGGCGTCGTACTCGGCGCAGATGACGGCTACCAGGTCGCCGGAGCCGATCTCAGCCAGCACCGCGGTATCGAGCCCGCCGACTCCCCGCTCGGTCTCGTACCCCAGGGCGCGCAGCTCCTCTGCAAGCCACCCCGAGGCGAGGTGCTCCTGGAAGCCGAGCTCCGGGTTCGAGTGGATCCGGTGGGAGAGGTCGTAAGCCCTCCCGTACGCCAGCTCGGCATGCTGCTTGAGGATCTCTTCGCTGCCCGCATTCCCACCCATGCACAACTCCTGACTGCTTTCCCGTCCCAGCTCCCGAGGGGGA
The DNA here is from genome assembly GCA_021784675.1 of Actinomycetes bacterium. Taxonomy (GTDB): domain Bacteria; phylum Actinomycetota; class Acidimicrobiia; order Acidimicrobiales; family Acidimicrobiaceae; genus JAKARV01. The sequence continues at coordinate 12,466 of JAJYHR010000148.1, read as the reverse complement.
AGAGGCTACTCGATGACCGCCACCACGTCGCCGGTTCCGACGGTGGCGCCAGCCTGAACGCGGAGCTCGGAGACCACACCCGCGCGGCCCGCAAGGATAGAGTTCTCCATCTTCATGGCTTCGAGCACCACTACGGGATCGCTCGCCTCTACCTGCTGTCCGACCGTTACCAGTACTTTTACCACGGTGCCCTGCATGGGCACCGTCACGGTTCCGCTTCCACCGGCCGCGCTTGCCGCCGCCGGCGCGTGCCGGCGGGATGGTTGGGGCGCTCCCGGGTTCGACGCCGGGGCCTGCTTGGCCGGCCGAGCCTGGGGAAGGCCGGCGGGGAGGAAGAGCTTGACCTCGACCCGCTTCCCGTTCACCTCCGCGAGAACCTCCGTCGGCTCGAGCTTGCCGCCATCAGCGGCCGGCGGCGGGGTGGCGGGCGCCAGCCGGGACAGGTCCAGGCGCTCCTCCACCCACTTGGTGGAGTGGTCGGCGCTCTGGAAGTCGCTGTGGCTCAGGATGGCGATATCAGCGGGGATGGTGGTCGGCACCCCCTCGATCCGGGTCTCCGACAGCGCCCGGAGCGCCTTCCGGATGGCAGCCTCCCGGGTGGGGGCGAAGACGGTGAGCTTGGCGATCAGGTTGTCGTAGTACTGGCTCACCTCGTCGCCAGCCTCGTAGCCGGCGTCGGTCCTCACGCCTGGGCCGTCCGGCCGGTCGAAGCGGGAGATTGGACCCGGTGCCGGCAGGAACTTCCCGCCCGCCGGATCCTCGGCGTTGAGGCGGATCTCGATCGCGTGGCCGCGGCGGACGATCTCCTCCTGGGAGAAGGGGAGTGCCTCTCCGGCTGCCACCCGCAGCTGGAGCTCCACCATGTCGAGGCCGGTCACCATCTCGGTGACCGGGTGCTCGACCTGCAGCCTGGTGTTCATCTCCAGGAAGTAGAAGTCGTTGTCCTGGTAGAGGAACTCGACGGTGCCGGCGTTGAAGTAGCCGCAAGCCTTGGCGACCTTGACCGCCGCCTCGCCCATCTGCTGCCGGACGCTGCTGGGGAGGTTGGGAGCGGGGGACTCCTCGATCAGCTTCTGGTGCCGGCGCTGGGCCGAGCAGTCGCGCTCTCCGAGCCAAACGACGTTGCCGAAGGTGTCGCCGACGATCTGCATCTCGATGTGGCGCGGCCAGGTCAGGTAGCGCTCGAGGTAGCACTCGTCGCGCCCGAACGCGGCTAGGGCCTCGCGCTGCGCCGAGCCCAGGATCTCCTCGGCACTCTCCGAACCGGTGACCACCCTCATCCCGCGGCCGCCTCCCCCGTAGGCCGCCTTGATCGCTACCGGCCAGCCGTGGGTCTCGCCAAAGCTGGCGATCTCGGCGGGATCGGCTATCGGGGCGGTGGTGCCGGGCACCCCCGCAACGCCGGCCTGCGCGGCGGCGATCCGGGAGGAGATCTTGTCCCCCATGATGGTGATGGCACCGGGGGGCGGTCCAACGAAGACGCAGCCGGTAGCGGCGATGGCGGCGGCAAAATCGGCGTTCTCGGAGAAGAAGCCGTACCCGGGGTGCACGGCCTCCGCCCCCGAGGCCTTGACGACCTCGAGGATCTTCTCGGTGTTCAGGTAGCTCTCGCGAACCGAGTTGCCGGGGAGGGCGTACGCCTCGTCAGCCTGGCGGACGTGCATCGCGTTGCGGTCGGCCTCGGAGTAGACGGCGATCGTGGTTATGCCCATCTCCTTCGCGGTCCGCATGATCCGGACAGCGATCTCGCCCCTGTTGGTAATGAGGAGCCGTTTGAACACCTTGCCGCCTTTCTTCGTTCCTCGTCCAAGCAAAAATGAGGGGTCGCGGCGCACCTCTTGGGCACTGCGCCAGATTAGCGTTGGAAGCGGTGCAAACCTTCCCCTGGCGAGTTATCCTACTTGACCAAGTCGATTCGACAAATCGCCTCCTCCGCGAAGTTTATGCCCCGGTCGCCTCTCACCATCTTGCCGTGGTCGCCGATCACCAGTGGCGCGGGCGGGGCCGGCAGCAGCGGAGCTTCTCGGCGGGCGCGAGAGAGGCCTTCATCTGCTCGACCCTTCACCTTGCCGCTGACGCTGCTTCGGCCGCGCTCCTCCCGCTGGTGGCGGCGGTCGCCATGGCCAGGGCGTTGGAGGGGGTCGGGGTCGCGGGGGTGGAGATCAAGTGGCCGAACGACCTCCAGATCCGGGGCGCCAAGCTCGGCGGGATCCTGGTCGAGGGGGGTTACAGCGGGAGCCGTTACCTGGCCTCGGTCGGGGTAGGGGTGAACCTGATCGGGGTCCCGCCGTCGGTCACCGACCGCGAGCTGGCCTCGGTGGCGGCTGTGAGTGGCTCGGAATCGGAGTTTTCCGAGTTGCGCTCCCGGCTACTCTCCGGCTACCTTGGATCTCTGGACGAGGCGGAGTCGAAGGCGCTTCTCACGCCAGGGGTCCTGCTGGGAGAGTACCGCAGCCTGCTCTCGACCACCGGCCGGGAGGTCGTCGTCGAGATGGGCGACGGCGCGCTGGCCGGCATGGCCTCCGGGGTGGATGGGCAGGGGCGGCTGATCGTCGATACCGCCACCGGAAGGCGGGTGGTGGCTAGTGGCGACGTCATCCACCTTCGCGGCGCGGGAGGGGAGAAGGAGGCATAGGGTGCAGCAAGATTTTTCCGAGGTCCAACTCCAGCTGGCGGCGACGGTGGCGGACTTCGTGAACTCCGAGGTTATTCCGAACGCAGGCGCGTGGGACGCCGAGAACCGGTTCCCGATCGAGCAGGTCAGGGCGATGGGGGAGTTGGGGCTCTTCGGGATCGTCTTCCCCGAGGAGTACGGCGGGGCCTCCGGTGACTTCACCTCCTTCTGTCTCGCGGTCGAGGAGCTGGCAAAGGGGGACGCTTCGATCGCCATCACCCTCTCCGCCGGTGTCGGGCTCGGCGCCAACCCCATCTACCAGTTCGGGAACGAGGACCAGCGCCAGCGCTGGCTCCCGGAGCTGTGCGCGGGTAACGCGCTCGCCGCCTTCGGCCTTACCGAGCCGGACGCTGGATCGGATGCGGGAGCGACCCGTACCCGTGCCGAGCGGACGGAGTCGGGGTGGCGAATCTCGGGCTCGAAGGCCTATATCACCAACTCCGGTACCGAGATGACCAAGGTGACTACGGTCACGGCACGGACCGGATCGGGCATCTCGGCATTTGCAGTCCCCTCCGGGACCCCGGGCCTGATCGTGGAGCCGGCCTACCGCAAGCTGGGCTGGCACGCCTCCGACACCCATGGCCTTACCCTGGACGGGGTCGAGGTCGGGGAGGAGTCCCTCCTTGGCGAGGAGGGCCGCGGCTTCCGCCAGTTCCTGGCGATCCTCGACGATGGAAGGATCTCGGTCGCTGCCCTCGCTCTTGGCCAGGCGGAGGCCTGCCTGCGGGAGTCTCTCGCCTATGCCAAGAGCCGGAACGCCTTCGGTGGCCCGATCGGTAGGTTTCAGGCGGTCGCCTTCAAGATTGCCGACATGGAGACGGCGATCGAGGCGTCGCGCGCCCTGGTCTACCGGGCGGCGAGCTTGAAGGATCGCGGCAAGCCCTTCAAGAGAGAGGCGGCGGTGGCCAAGCTTTTTGCCACCGAGGCGGCGGTGGACGCGGCCCGGGAGGCGGTGCAGATCTTCGGCGGCGCGGGTTTCATCGAGGAGTCACCGGTAGCGCGCTACTTCCGGGACTCCAAGATCCTGGAGATCGGGGAAGGAACCTCGGAGATCCAGCGGATGGTGATTGCGCGCTCGCTGGGGCTCCCGGTGTAGTCTCGGTTTGCGCGCACCCTCCTGGTGCAGGGTCGAAGGGCGAGCAAGGAGACGTTAGGTGAAGGCACTGATGCTGTCGGGAGGGTCGGGAACCCGGTTGCGGCCGATTACGCATACGGCGGCTAAGCAGCTGGTACCGATCGCGAACAAGCCGATACTCTTCTACGGGCTGGAGTCGCTCGCTGCCGCCGGCATCGCCGAGGTGGGGGTGGTGGTCGGGAGGACCAAGGACGAGGTGATGGAGGCGGTCGGCGACGGATCCGCCTTCGACCTCAAGGTGACCTATATCGACCAGGGCGATCCGCGAGGGCTAGCCGATACCGTGCTCATCTCTCGGGAGTTCCTTGGCGGCGACGACTTCGTCATGTACCTTGGCGACAACTTCCTGCTCGGAGGGATCAACGACGTCGTCGAGCGATTCAGGAACCGCGGATCATCCGAGAACGCCCACATCCTGCTCGCCCGGGTGCCGGATCCCTCCCGGTTCGGTGTCGCGATCATGGACGGGGAGGGGAAGGTGACCGGGCTGCTGGAGAAGCCGGTCGAGCCCCCGAGCGATCTCGCTCTCGTGGGGGTTTACCTGTTCGACCCCACGATCCACGACGCGGTACGGGCCATCGAGCCGTCGGCGCGGGGTGAGCTGGAGATCACCGACGCCATCGGGCACTTGATCAAGACCGGGAAGAACGTGGGCGCTTCGATGGTGGACGGCTACTGGAAGGACCTGGGGGAGCCGGAGGCGCTGTTGGAGGGGAACCGGATGGCGCTGGAGAGGCTGACGACGATGATCGCGGGCAAGGTGACCGACTCCAAGATCGAGGGTACGGTGGTGATCGAGGCGGGAGCGTTGGTGGTCGACTCCGTTATCCGGGGCCCGGCGATCGTGGGGGCGGGCACGGTGGTCCGCTCCAGCTACGTGGGTCCCTTCTCCTCGATCGGGAGGTACTGCCGGATCGAGGAGACGGAGGTGGCCAACTCCATCGTCCTCGACAACGCCGTGGTGAGCCAGATCGCCGAGCTCGAGGCGTCGATCATCGGTCGCTACGCCCAGGTGCTCAAGCGCGCCAACCGCCCGATCTCGAATTCGATAGTCGTTGGTGACCACTCCCGGCTCGAGCTGATCTAGATTGGCTCTCGCTTGAGAAGGGAGTGAGTTGAGGGTTCTGGTTACCGGTGGCGCCGGCTTTATCGGGTCAAACTTCGTCAGGTACTGGGTCGATCAGCATCCGGCCGACCAGGTGGTGGTGCTCGACAAGCTGACCTACGCCGGATGCCGGGAGTCGTTGCAGGATCTGGAGAGCCGGATCGACTTCGCCCATGGCGACATCGGCGACACCCCGGCGGTCCTGGAGCTGTTGCGGCGGCATCAGATCGAGGTGGTCGTCAACTTTGCGGCCGAGTCGCACAACTCGCTCGCCGTCATCGATCCGGGCCGGTTCTTTGCTACCAACGTCGGTGGCACGGTGGGGCTGCTGGAGGCGTCCCGCCTCTACGGCGACCTCCAGCGGTTCCATCACATCTCCACCTGCGAGGTCTATGGAGACCTCGATCTCGATGCCGACGCAGCCTTCGCCGAGGACGATCCGTACCGCCCCCGCACGCCTTACAACGCGTCAAAGGCCGGGGGTGACCACGCCGTTCGCGCCTACCACCTGACCTACGGCCTTCCGATCTCGATCACCAACTGCGCCAACAACTACGGCCCCTTCCAGTTCCCGGAGAAGCTGATCCCGCTCTTCACCGCGCTCGCCCTCGACGACAAACCGCTGCCGCTCTACGCCTCCAAGGAGAACCGTCGGGAGTGGATCCACGTCGCCGACCACTGCCGGGCGATCGACGCCGTCATCGCCAGGGGGTCTGCTGGCGAGACCTACCACGCGGGTACGGGCGTCGAGCGGTCGGTCGAGGAGATCGCCGACATCATCCTCGATCTTCTGGGCAAGCCGCGGTCGTTGAAGACGACGGTCCCGGATCGCCCGTCTCACGATCGCCGGTACCTGCTCGACGCGAGCAAGATCCGGCGGGAGCTCTCCTGGGCGCCGATGGTCGAGTTCAGCGAGGGGATCGCCGCCACTGTCGAGTGGTATCGTGAGCACGAGGAGTGGTGGCGGCCGTTGATCAAGCGGGCGCCGATCTCGGAAGGTGAGGCTTGGAGCGCGCGGTGAGCGCCCTGAGGGTAGCGGTAACCGGATCCGGCGGGCAGGTTGGATCCCGGGTGGTCGCTCTCCTCCGCGGGCTGAGCGTTCCGGTCGAGATCTTCGCCGTCGGCCGTGCACGCCTCGACGTCACCGCGAGGGACGAGGTTCACGAGTTCGTCTCCGCACTCCGCCCCGATTGGATCATCAACTGCGCCGCCTACACCGCGGTGGACCGGGCCGAGACCGAGCCGGAGCGGGCGTATGCGGCCAACGCCATGGCCGTGCGCTGGCTGGTCGAGGCGGCCGAGCGGTCCGGATCGAGGGTCTGCCACTTCTCTACTGACTACGTATTCGACGGCTCCCTGGGAAGGCCCTACCGGGAGTGGGACCGGACCAACCCGCTCGGGGTCTACGGAGCCAGCAAGCTGGCTGGCGAGATGGAGCTGAGGACCGGCCTCGATCTCTGCCTCCGGTCGGCGTGGGTGATGAGCGCATCGGCGGGGAACATTGCGGCCACCGTGGGCCGGCTGGCGCTCTCCAGGACGGAGATGCGCTTTGTAGACGACCAGTTCGGATCGCCGACCAGCGCGGACGATCTGGCGGCGGCGACGATCCGCCTCATCCTCTCCAGCTGCTCGGGCCGCTTCCACGTCGTCAACGCCGGCGCTGCCTCCTGGCTCGAGGTTGCGAGGCACCTCGCTGCTTGCGTGGGAGCCGATCCGGATCTGGTGAAGCCGGCGGCCACCGCCGAGATGCGGGAGCGCTTTCCTGCCCCCCGGCCCGTCTACTCGGTGCTCGAGCCGGCGGCTCTTGCTGCGGGCGGGTTCGAGCCGCTGCGCGACTGGCACGAGGCTCTGGCGGAGTCGGCGGCTCAGGCGCTCGAGGCGGGCGCGTGGAGCTGACAGCGGTAGTCGTCGACTACCGGACACCGACGATCGAGGGGCTGGTCGCCGCGCTGATCGAGGCGGGAGTGCCCCAGATCATCGTGGTCGACAACGCCACTCCCAAGGCCGCTCACGTCCAGGAAGCCTCCAGCTCGGGGGAGGTGCTCCGGATAGCGGCCGGGAAGAACCTTGGGTATGGGGCCGCGGTCAACTGGGCGGCAACCCTGTGCAACTCCGGCTCGATCCTCCTGCTCAACCCCGATGTCAGCATCGGCAGGGAGGCCATCGAGAGGCTGGCGGCAACCCTTGCATCCTCGCAGGGCGCGGCGGCGGTCGGCCCGCTCACCCTCACCGCCTCCGGAGAGCCCTACCCGTCCTTCCGGAGATTCCCCACGCTCCTGGATGCTGGGATGCACGCGGTTTTGGGCCTGCTGTGGCCATCGAATCCGGGATCGCGCCGCTACCGGCTGGAGTCGGCCGCTCCCGCCTCTGCGGTCGAGGTTCCGTGGATCTCCGGTGCCTGCATGATGCTGAGCCGGCGGTGGTTCCGGCGCATCGGCGGATTCGACCCCGCCTACTTCCTCTACCTGGAGGATGTCGATCTCTGCCGGCGGTTTCACCTCGCCGGCGGGCAGGTGGTTTTCGACCCGGGGGCGGTGATAACCCACTACGGGCAGCTCTCCTCTGGCGGCGCCCGGTTCCGCTCCCTCCTCCACCACCACCGCTCCCTTTTGCGGTACGGTTTGAGAGAGTACCGGAGCCTTCCCCGTGGGTTGATGGTGATGGCCGGGGTGGCCGTCCGGCTGGCGGCGGTGTCGGCGAAAGCCCTCGCCACCAGGGAGCGCGAGCCCTTCCGGGGAGGCGGCGCGGAGCACGATTGGTAACCTGGAGCGATTATGGCAAATAGAGAGAGTTCAAAGCGGGTCGCCCGCGCGCAGGCGGCCGGGAGCCGCGCCCGGTCGCACCGGCAGATTCCGGTCGGTTTCTACTCGGCGCTGACGATCATCGTCGTGGCGGGGGTGGCCACCATCGGCTACTCCAAGTTCGAGCTGAACCACCCGGCCGGCTCCGCGGCTTCGTCGGTGCAGCCGGCGGTGGGCTCGACGTCGTATACCGCCATCGGCTTCGACGGCTGCGGGACCTTCGCGAAGCCGCTTGCGGCAAGCTCCGGGAAGATTTCGGGCATCTCGTCGATCGGCAAAGGCGTGCTCAAGGTGCACCCGGCGAGCGCCGCCGAAGCCGGCAGCAACGCCAACCTTGCTGCCTTCGTCCGGAGCTACAAGGGGTTGAGCATCACCAATGGAGGGTTCAAGCTTCCCGGCAAGGCCGCCGTCTCCGCCGCGGCCAGATGCCACGGCTCCCGCGCCGTATTCGGGATTTACGTGTGGTCATCCTTGCTCTCTACCCAGCCGACCATCTACACTAACCCTGCCAAGGTATTGCTCAAGAATGATCAGGTCATCACCGTCGCGGTAGCTCCCAAGGGCGCACACATCCCCCAGCCGCCGACCGCCGCCAACCTGGCCAGCGTGAGCGCGGGATGATCCTGAGGAAGTTGAGATGAAGGCAGTAGTTCTAGTGGGCGGAGAGGGAACCAGGCTGAGGCCCCTCACCCTTCATACCCCCAAGCAGCTTCTCCGGGTGGTCGGGTTCCCGATGCTGGAGCGGGTCCTTAGCGCCCTTCACTCCTACGGCGTCGACGAGGCGGTGCTCTCCCTCGGTTACCAGCCGGAGGCGTTCCTCGCCGCATACCCCGACGGCGTGGCGAGCGGGGTGCGGCTCCGGTACGCGGTCGAGGAACGCCCGCTCGACACGGCGGGCGCGATCCGCTTCGCCGCTGAGACCGCCGGGATCGACTCCACCTTCGTAGTGGTGAACGGGGATATCCTTACCGATCTTGACGTGCAAGAGCTGGTGGCTTTCCACGGCGACCACGGCGCCGAGGCTACCATCGGGCTGGTCCGGGTGGAGGATCCGAGCAACTTCGGGGTGGTGGAGGTCGACGAGTCCGGCCGGGCGCTGCGCTTCGTCGAGAAGCCCAAGCAAGGGCTGGCCCCCTCCAACGAGATCAACGCCGGGGTCTACGTCCTCGACCCGAGCGTCCTCGACCGGATCGCCTTCGGCGAGCCGATGTCGATCGAGCGAGAGCTCTTTCCGAAGCTGGTGGCCGAGGGGAGGCTCTATGCCAAGGCATCCACCTGCTACTGGCTGGATGCCGGGACGCCGCGGACGTTCCGCCGGGCAGCGCTGGACATCCTGTTTGGCCGGCGGAGGAGGCAGCTGCTCCCGCTGGAGGGGGCCATCGTCGAGCCCTTTGGCGGCGGCTCGCGCTGCTACGTCGGCCGGGAGGCGGCGCTCGACACGGGTGCGGTTCTCGGCGGCTCAGTCATCGAAGACGGAGTGGAGGTCGGCCCCGGCGCGATGATCGAGCACTCAATCGTGCTGGAGGGGGCGAGGATCGGCGCGGGCGCGAGCATTGTCGACTCGATAGTCGGTGCCGGTACCGTGGTGCCCGAGAATGTGAGCCTGACCGAGCTGTCGGTGGTAGCGCGAAGCACCCCGCTGGAACCCGGGGCGGCCTTTGTAGGGTCGGCGCGGACCCGGTGACCCCGATGCGGGTCATGGTCACCGGCGGTGCCGGCTTCATCGGGTCGCACCTTGCCGAGCGGCTGGTCAGCTCCGGCATCGATGTAGACGTGGTCGACGACCTGTCGTCGGGGTCGCTCGCCAACCTGAGCACGGCCCGCTCGCTGCGCGGCGGCAAGCTTCACTTTCACCAGATCGACGTCAAGGATGCCGGAGTGGCCACCCTGGTCGAGCGGCGCCAGCCGGAGGTGGTCTTCCACCTTGCGGCCCGCTCCGACGTCCGGATGTCGATGGTCGACCCGATTGCGGACGCAGACGCGAACATCCTCGGGTCGCTGCGGATCCTCGACGCCTCCCGGCGGGCGAGCGTGCAGAAGGTGGTCTTTGCGGCCAGCGCCGGGATCTACGGAGCGGTCCCCGAGGACAGGATTCCGATCTCCGAGGACGTGGCGCACCGTCCAGAGTCCAACTACGGCCTCTCCAAGGACACCGTCCTCAGGTACCTGGAGATCTACCGGGCCACCTACGATCTCGAGTACACGGCGCTGATCCTCGCCAACGTCTACGGCCCCCGCCAGGGCGCCCGCGGCGAGGCCGGGGTGGTGTCGGTCTTTGCCAGGTCGCTGCTGGCGGGTTCACCGGTCACCATCTATGGCGACGGCACCCAGACCCGGGATTTCGTCTACGTCGACGATGTGGTCGATGCGTTCTACCGGGCGATGGAGTCGGGCGGAGGGACCCAGATCAACATCGGGACCGGCAGGGAGATCTCGATCAACGAGCTCTACGCGGCGCTCGCGGTTCTGACCGGCCGCCAGGGCGCCGAACCAGCCTACGGCCAGGGTGTGGCCGGAGAGATCATGCGGTCTGCGCTCAACGCCAGGCGGGCCGGGTGGTACCTGCGCTGGCACCCATTCACCAAGATCGAAGACGGGCTCCGGGGCGTCGTCTCCTGGATGGAGGCCACTCGCGACCTAGCGGAATAGGTCCTCGGCGTAGGGGCGGACTATGTCAGCCGCCGATCCAGCTCCGAAGTAGGCCTCCGGGAGTCCCCGCGCAACCACCATGGGAACACCGCCGGCCTTGGGCTTCACGAGGTCGGCCGCTGCCGCGATCTCGTCGGCGATGCAGACCTCGGTGACCTCCAGGGTCCTGCCGTTGTGGTCGGGGGTGCCGCGCAGATCGACGATCGGGCGGATGCCCGCCGCCCCGATGGCCACGTCGGCAAGCCCCCGGCGCCACGCCCTCCCGAAGGTGTCGGTCACGATTACCGCCACCTGGACACCGGCCAGGTGGCGTATCCGAGCGGCGATGCCCCGGGCGCTCCGGTCGGGGTCGGTAGGAAGCAGGGTTACCGTGCCTGGTTCGGCGTTGGAGCGGTCGATGCCGGCGTTGGCGCAGACAAAGCCGTGATGGGTCTCGGTGATGGCAAGGCGGCCCCTCCGGCGGAGGACCCTCCGCGTCTCCCCGGCTACCAGCGCATCGAAGCCGTCAAGGTCGCCGTCGGCGAGCCTGGCAACGCGCCCCTCCGCCTTGGAGACGACCTTCTGGGTGACGACCAGGACGTCGAGGTCACGGAGGTCGCAGGCTGCGACGGCGATGGCGGCAAGGTCCGCCCCCTCGCCGATCTCGCCTTCGATCGCGATCGGAATCAGCTCCACAGCGCCTCCAGGACTACCCCGGCCAGATCGGCCGCGGCCCTGGTTCCCGTCATCAGGGTGCTCGTAACCAGCGGCTCGATGCCGGCCGCGGCGACCTCGGCAGACCGTCCGGCGTCGGCGGTGTCGATCACCAGGGTGCTGGCGTACGGTGCGTAGAGGCTGGCGATGGTGGCGACGTCGCTCTGGTGCATTAGCGAGTCGAGAATCGCCTCGAGGGGGCCCTTTACCGCCTTCCCGGCGATGATCGGGGTAACCGCCACGACCCGGTCCCGCCGCGAGGCGACCAGCTCGGCGAGCCCGGGCAGCGAGAGGATCGGCCAGATCGAGAGCAGCGGGTTGGAGGGCGCGATCACAATCAGCTCGGCGGCGCCGAGCGCCTCGACCACCTCGGGCGTGGGTTCCGCGCGGTCGGCGCCGCGGTAGCCGATGCGCACAACCCGGGGAGCGTGGCGGTACTTGACGAAGTACTCCTGGAAGTCGATCTCCACCACCTCGTGGGGCTGCCCATCCCTGGGAAGCTCGACGGTGACCCGGGTGGCCACGCTGCCGTCGGTCATCGGGAGCAGCGCCACCGGAATCCCGATCGCGATCTCCGCGGTCACCTGCGTCAGCGTCGCCCCCTCCGCCAGCCGCCGGGTCCGGTACATGTGGGTGCCGATGTCCCGGTCGCCGAGGGTGAACCAGGCCTCGTCTCCGAGCCGCTGGAGCTCCTGGCGAGCGCCGTAGGTCTCGCCGGCAAGCCCCCATCCCGCCTGCTGGTTCACCCGCCCGGAGAGGGTGTAGGTGATGGTGTCGAGGTCGGGGCAGATGCGCAGCCCGTAGAGGGAGGTGTCGTCTCCGGTGTTGACCACGGCCGCGGTCTCCTCGCCCGCCCCGGCGGCCACGACCCCGGAGAGGAACTTCGCGGCCCCGACGCCTCCGCTCAGGACGCATACCCGCCTGGCGCCACCGTTTCGAGCTTGGTTCACGATTCCGTTCCCAGTGAGTGTTCGCTAGCGATCATCTGGATTGCCGCCCCTTGCGGGGAGCTCTTTCCCTGTTCGCAGGAGCGGCTCTCGCCTCTCCGCGATGGGCCTTCTTCCGCGGGCGGGAACCGGCCGCTTTGGCAACGGAACCAGGGGCAGGCGTGTCGCGGGAGCTGGTCCCTGTGACTCGGCCCGCTCGGCAAGGGTGAACCTCCCCGCCCATGCGGACGGGGCTTCTGACCCATCCGCGCGGTTGGAGTTGCTTGGCACCACCGTCTTCACGCCACCGCGACCAACTGGTCTGGCCCCGAGGGGCTGGCGGATGATTGGGTTTGCCTTTGCTCGCACGCCGAGATCTCTCTCGACGAGGCCCGGTTCTTGGCGCTACTCAGGGCTCTCGCCTTTCGGCACTGCACCTTGCGGTGTGCCTTCCTCTGGCCTTTTGACCAGCGTTTGGCA
>JAJYHR010000090.1 GCA_021784675.1 Actinomycetes bacterium | reverse complement strand
TACCGGACCCCCTTGGCTTTTTTGACCAATTTATCGAACGATGCTCGCCACGCGCGCTTGGAAACCCGGCAGTGAGAGAGGCGCCGCCCGTTACTTTTTCGCGGGCTGATAGTAGGGGTTGTTGCCCGCGGCGTGGTTGGTGACGTCGACCACCTGCGTGATCTCCGGGACGGCCTCCTGGATGGCGGTGGCGATCCCCTGCGAAAGAGTGACCGCGGCAAGCCCACACCCCTGGCAGCCACCGCCCATAAGCACGTACGCCTTGGACTCGACCACGCCGACCAACTCGGCATAACCACCGTGCGCGGCGATCGATGGGTTCACCTCGTGATCGAGCACGCCCCCGACCTTGCGGGCAATTTCACTGGCTAGCGCCTCCGGCCCGAAGTCGGGTAGATCCTCCGCCCGTTCCGGGACGTTGGGGTTGGCGATGGTGAGATCTCCGTCGTCTCCAAGGTCAAGCGTTGCCCCGGCGAGCGTCTGCACCGACTCGGCGGGGATGACAACCCTGATACCGCCCTCCTCGGCGACCAGGTCGTCCGGACTACGGAGGCCAAAATCCTGGAAGAAGACGTCGTAGCTGTAGGACATGCCGTCGCTGCCCACCACCTCGATCCAGAGCGCCAGCTTCTCGGGAACGTCCTCCTCGCTGAGAGCCTGCTTCACGAACTTGGCTGCTTCGGCGGAAACCCCGAAAGACGCCACAGCCCACCTCCTCCGGCACCACGGCCACTACAGGTACGAACGGACTAACATCCTAGCCAGATGGCGAAGATAGTCATGGTGGTACCGGCGCACAGCTACCGCTCCGAAGCCTTTCTGGAGGCGGCGGCCCGCGCCGGGCACGATCTCCTGCTGGTGACCGACGCATTGATACCTGCCGCCGGCAAGACGTGGCAGGTGGAGAGGCTCGGTCTCGACCAGCAGGAGATCGCTGCCGTCGCCCGCGATCTGGAGTCCCACCATCCCGACCTGGTAATCGGCGTGGACGAGCAGTCGATCAAGCTGGCAGCGGCCCTCAGCGACGAGCTTAGGCTCACCAGCGGCCGGAGCGCTGCAATCTCGATCGCCACCGACAAAGCTGCCTTCCGGAGCCGGCTCGCGGAGGCCGAACTGGCCCAGCCCCGGTACATCGTCTCCAACCTCGACCACCTTGCCGCCGGAGGCGATGAGCAGCTGCGGATCGAGACCGCGGCGCTCGGAGACGACCTCGTGATCAAGCCCACCGACTGCACCGCCTCCCGCGGCGTGATCAGGACCGGAAGGGCTGGCTTGGCCGACGCCGCCCGGCTCCTCCGGCGTGGCCTCGGCGAGGACAGCCCGGTGCTGGTGGAGGAGTATCTCGAGGGGCCCGAGTACGCGATCGAGGCCGTCACCACCGGGTTCGACCTGGAGATCCTCGACATCTTCGCCAAACCCGAGATCGGCTCCGGCCCCTACTTCTGGGAGTCCTTCTACGTAGGAACGGCCCCGCTCGCAACGCAAGCGCTCGAAGAGGTTCGTGCCCTGATCGGCAGGGCGGTGGTCGCCCTCTCGCTCAGGGACACCCCGATCCACGCCGAGCTCAGGGTTACCGCCTCCGGACCCAAGCTGCTCGAGGTGGCCCCCAGGACCATCGGCGGCAGGTGCTCCGCCTCCTTGCGCTTCTCAGGAGGCCGCAGGCTAGAGGATGTCGTTCTCGATCGGGCGCTCGGGAACCGGTCCGAGGCGAGACCCCGGCTCCGGCCCCACGGCATCTACATGATCTCCACTCCGGCCGACGGCGTATTCGAGCGGGTGGAGGGCATCAGGGAGTGCCTCGCGGTTCCCGGCATCACCGGCCTCGAGATCACCACCAAGCCCGGGACCCACGTCTTTGCACCCCCCTTCACCACTGAGTACCTCGGCTTCGCCTTTGCCGAGGGGAAGAGCCACCGCGAGGTGCTCACCGCCCTCCGGCGGGCCCGGGCAACCCTGAAGCCGGTGGTCCGACCGTCGAACTAGGCTGTCCGGAAGATGCGAACCGTCCTCGTCTCCACCTACGACCTCGGCCACCAGCCCCAGCTGGGGGCGGAGCTAGCCGCAATCTGCGACGATCTCGAGGTCGTCGACTTGACCAGGAGTCCCGGCGCCATCGACCTCGCCGGCGCCGGGAGGGTTATCGTGACCGCCCCGATGTTCACCGGCTCCGTCGCCGCCAAGGAGTACATCGAAGACCACCAGGACGACCTCGCGGGGAAGCCGGTCGTGCTGGCGGGCCTCTACGCCTCGGTTCTGGAGAGCGCGCTCGATCCGGCGGTCAGAGAGCGCCTCTCCCTCCGCTCCTTCGACCGCTTCCAGCTCCAGGACCTGCTCAAGCCGGCAAAGGGTGGAGATCCCTCCCGGCCCACGGCAAAGCGCGCTTACCGGGCCGAGCGGAGGGGGCTGCTACCGCTGGCCCAGTACCGCAAGGTCCTCGCCAAAGGTGCCAGCATCGCCAACGGCTACGTGGAGGCCTCCATCGGATGCCGCCACCGCTGCCTCCACTGCCCGGTGGCCGCGGTCTGGGATGGCCGCATCGCAGTGAACGATGCCGCCGGCGTCCTTGCCGACATCGAGGAGCAGCACCGGCTCGGCGCGCGCCACTTCAGCTTTGGCGATCCCGACTTCTTCAACGCCCCCCAGCACACGATCCCGATCTTGCAGGAGGCGCACCGCCGCCTGGGAGAGGTTACCTTCGACATCACCGTCAAGGTGTCCGAGCTGGTAAAGCATGAGGAGTGGCTGGACGGCCTCGCCGAGAACGGGCTTGCCTTCGTGATCTCCGCCGTGGAGAGCCTCAGCCCGGAGGTGCTTGCCAAGCTGGGCAAGGGCCATACCCCCGAGGAGGTCTTCAAGGCGCGCGATCTCCTGTTCGAGCGGGGAGTTGGGCTGCACCCGACCTTTGTCCCCTTCACCCCCTGGACCACCAGGGACGACATCCTCGACATCCTCGATTTTGTTTGGAACTCCCACCTGGAGGACGTGGTCGAGCCGGTCCAGTACTCCATCGAGCTGCTCACGCCGCAAAACTCCCTGATCGACAGGGCGCAGGGAGGCTTCCTTTCCTACGACCCCGACGTCATGGGCTACCCGTTCGAGTACCGCGACTCCGCGCTTTCCGCTCTGCAAAGGAAGATCGCCCTTCTCGCCTCCGCATGCGGCGATGGAGGGTACGCGGGCACCTTCGAGGCGATCTATTCGCTGGTGGAGACGGATCTCGGCAGGAGTGAGAGGGCGGCGCGTCCAGCCAGACGGGCGCCGGAGCCGGTAGTGGTTACCGAACCCTGGTTCTGCTGCGCGGCCCCGATAAGGTAGTCACCGGTGGACTCGATGCTGGAGGGGCTAGACCCGGAGCAGCTGCTCGCCGTGACCACCGCGAGCCCACTGCTGATAGTCGCGCCCGCGGGTTCCGGGAAGACCAGAGTCCTCACCCGGCGCATCGCCTACCAGATCGCCACCGGAGAGATCCGGGCAAGCGAGACGGTGGCGATCAGCTTCACCCGGTCGGCGGCGTTCGAGATGCGCCGCCGCCTGAGCCGGCTCACCGAGGGAATGCCGCCGGCGTGCGGTACCTTCCACTCCGTTGCCCTGCGAACGCTCAAAGAGCACGCCCGCCTTACCGGCCGGGCGATGCCCCGCGTGATCGACTCCTCCGACAGCTACCTGCGGCAGGCGGTCGGCGGCGCTCCCGGTTCCCAGCTGATCTTCCAGGAGATAGCCAGGGCTCGGGCGGAGGACCTGGACGCGGCGGCCTACTCGGCACTCCCCGGTCCCCTCAATACGAACGTCAGCTTCGAGGCGGCACGAGCCGCCTTCTCCCGCTTCGATCAGCTCCGGAAGCGCCAGGGGGTCATGGATCTCACCGATCTGGTCGGCGCCGCGGCCCGGGTGCTGCGCGGAAGCGACCACAACGCCACGCGGCTGAGGCTGGGCGCAAAGTGGGTCTTCGTCGACGAGTTCCAGGATCTGAACCGGTCCCAGCTGGGTATCCTCGAAGCCTGGCTCGGACCTCAGCTCACCGGCCTTACCGCCGTCGGCGATCCGAACCAGGCGATCTTCAGGTTCAACGGTTCCGATCCAAGCCTGCTGACCGAGCTCCACAAGCGGGTCCCCGGCCTCAACCGGGTGAGGTTGCGCACCAACTACCGCTCCACCCCTCCGATCGTCGCCGCTGCCAACCTGGTGCTCGCCCGCCAGGTCGCCAGCTCGTCGCGATCAGGCGGCGCCGACCCGATCTTCGAAGGGCACGCCAGCAAGGAGGCGGAGGCAACAGGAGCGGTCTCGCGGCTGCGCGAGCTGAAGTACCTCGGCGTGCCCTTCGGAAAGATGGCGATTCTCTCCCGGACCGCCAAGGGGCTGGCGGCGGTGATCGCCGAGCTTGACCGGCTGGGCATTCCCCACACCACTCCGGGAGTGAGCATCCTCGCCTCGGCGCCGGCCACCAGGCGGTTGATGGCCGGGTTCAAGGCCGCTGGAGCTTCCATCACCGAGATCTGCGACACCATCGAGGCCGAGATCGCCACCGACCCGGCGCTCTCGGAACGGACCCTCCTCTCCCGGCTCCATGGACTCGCGACGGAGACCCGCAGGCTGGAACCGGACTCAGACTGGGCGGGGTTCTTCGAGGTGGTCCAGGCCGACCGGAGCAGCTCCCTCGATCTGGTCAACCTGGCGACCTTCCACAGCGCGAAGGGGCTCCAGTGGTTCCACGTCCACCTGGTGCAGGTGGCCGGCGGGATGGTCCCTCACCGGCTGGCGCGCGCGCCAGCCGATCTCGCCGAGGAGCGCCGCCTTCTCTACGTAGCGATGACCAGAGCGACTGACTCCCTCTCCATCAGCTGGTCGCCGCTGCGCTCCCGGAGCCGGTTCCTCGACGACCTGGCGCCGCCTACCCCCGCCTCGAACCAGGGGGCGCAGGCAAAAGGATCCAGACCCCGCGCGCAGCACCCAGCGGAGCGGTGGCGAGCTCAGACCGCCAGGGCCAGGGGAGTTCCCGCCAACCTCCTGCTCAGTGACGGTGAGATCTTCGCGATCAAGCGAACCGGCGCGACCTCCGACGACGACCTGCGCAGGTGCCTGCGCGGGTCGCTCACCGCCGGCTCGGAACGGCTCCGTTCGGAGCTGCTCGCAGCGCTCAACCGCTGACGCCGCCGCGCCGCTCCTCGACTTGCCGCGCATATCCCGCCAGCCTGGCCAGATCAACCGAGATGAAGAGGCCCTTTGCCCGGGCTGTTACCTCCCCGCCTGCGGTGAGTTCTCCGCTGGTGAAGACCTTTCTCCCCGCCACCGAATCCAGCCGGCCGGAAAGCTCCAGCTCGGCGAGGAGTGGGGTCGGCCGGACGTAGTCGACCGTCAAGCTGGCGGTCATCCCCGGGTGCCCGCTCAACGACTGCGCCATCCCAAGCAGCTCGTCGAAGACCGCCGCTATCCAGCCGCCGTGAACGCAGCCGGGCGGACCTTCGTACGCCGGGCTGAAGAGCACCCGACCCTCAACCACCTCGGCATCTCCGCGGTGGCCAACCCGCAGCTCCATCGGCGGAGCGAGCGGGTTGAGCTGCCCGCTCACCGGGCTCCGGAAGAAGGGAAGAGCAGCCGTACCGGCGGGGCCGGCCTCCGCGAAGCCGCGATAGTGGTAACCGGCATCGTTGGCTTCGACCTCCGCCGCCAGCAGCCTCAACGAGGTTGCGATCCGCTCCGCGGCCTCCCGGCTGGCGTCGAAGCTGATCGCGCCGGTGATCAACCTCCGCACCTGCTCAACCACCAGAAGCCGGGGAATCTCCTCCTCGGTGAGCTCCGCGGAAGCCACCTGCCGGATCATCTCGGCGAACCAGCGATTCTCTCTTTCTCCAGGGTTAGCCACCACACCAACCTCCAAAAGAGACCAGCACGGGCGCGTGGTCGGAGGGTTTGGGCGCACCTCTCGCCTCTGCGTCGACCCGGTACCGCACCGAAGGCTGGAGGAGCGATGGCGAAGCCAGAACCAGGTCTATCCTCATCCCCATATCCCGGCGAAAGGCGCCCTGGCGATAGTCCCACCAGGTAAACCTCGTCGAACCCGGCTCCGACCCAGCACCGCAGTCGACCAGACCGGCTTCGACGAGCATGGCGATCGCCATCCGCTCGGGCGGAGAGACGTGGGTAGCTCCGGCAAGGGCCTCTGGATCGTACACATCCCCGTCTGCAGGAGCCACGTTGAAGTCGCCGGCCAAGATCACCGGCGCGCTCTCGCCACGGACGGACGCCAGCAGGTGCGAGAGCCACTCCAGCTTGTAGGCGTAGTGCGGATCATCGAGCGCCCTCCCGTTGGGGATATACAGCGAAAAGACTCTGACCCCGGCGATGGTGGCGGCGATCGCCCGGGCCTCCCCCACTTGATCGCCCGCGAGCCCCATCTGGACCCGCTCCATCGGAGCCCGCGCGGCGATCGCTACCCCGTTCCAGGCGGAAAATCCCCAGTGAGCCACCTCGTAGCCGAACCGCCCGAAAAGCTCTTCCGGGAACTTGCCGTCGTCAACCTTGGTCTCCTGCAGGCAGAGGACGTCCGGCGACCGCTCCCGCAGGAACCACTCGAGCAGATCCAAGCGGGCCCGGATCGAGTTGACGTTCCACGTCGCCAGGGTCAGCATGGCCCCAGGTCTCCCCGCATGGCCCTCATCCCTTCGCGATCACGAAAAACAGGTCTACTTCGGCCGCAACCTTCCCCGAGACCGCAGCATGCCCGCTCCCCTTGCCCGCCCGCGCCGAGAGCGTGGTCATGGATATCTCGAGATCCACCCGGTCGCCCGGCCGCACCTGGTGGCGAAAGCGGGCACGGTCGACCCCGCCAAAGAGCGGAAGGGTTCCCTTGTACCGCTCGTCAGCGAGGACCGTAGCCGCGCCAAGCTGAGCTATCGCCTCTAGCAGGTAGACGCCGGGCAGGATCGGGTTTCCCGGGAAGTGCCCCTTGAGAATGTCGAGCTCCGGATCGACGTCGAGATAGCCGGTCGCGGCTGCCCCTGGAGACAGGGTCTCGATGCCCGAGACCAGCAGGAACGGCGGCCGGTGGGGAATGAGAGTACCTGGATCGATCATCGACGACCTCCTTCGGCAAAGTAGGTTGAGAGCGACCGGAGGCCCTCGG
The DNA here is from genome assembly GCA_021784675.1 of Actinomycetes bacterium. Taxonomy (GTDB): domain Bacteria; phylum Actinomycetota; class Acidimicrobiia; order Acidimicrobiales; family Acidimicrobiaceae; genus JAKARV01. Next base: position 1,727 of record JAJYHR010000090.1, on the reverse strand, counting down.
CGGTGCCTTGCCGCCACACCTCCGAAGAGCCGGTGCCCGGATCCGGCAGGCATCCATCTCCCGGCAACCCATGCGCTCCAGAGAGCCTAGGCACTCCTCGGCGCTCCTCGGGTTGTCCCAAGGCAACCCGCGCGGGTGCTCTGTCCGGGCCGGCCGCGCCTTACCTGAGAAAAAACGATTTTCGCGGGCGAGAGGGCGCTGGCTAGACTGGAGATCGTGGCGGAGACCTTTGAAAACAACTTCGGGCCCAACGACTGGCTCGTAGAAGAGATGCTCGAGCGGTACCGGAGCGACCCTTCACTGGTCCCCCCGGACTGGAGAGAGTACTTCGAGCGGCGGGAGTTCCAAGCCCGCTTCGCGAACCTGGACGTAGCCGACACCCGGGCACGCGAAGTGACCGAGCCGGCAAGCCCGACTGCTGCTACGACGGAGCAGCGGCCTTCCGCCGCCCAACCCGCTCCCCCGGCAGCGGAGCCCGCTCCTCAACCGGTCGCCGAGAGCGCCCCCCGCCCGGAGCCGGCGCCCGCCCAGCCCGGAGCCGCACCGCTTCGGGGCGCCGCCGGAGCGCTCGCCAGGAACATGACGGCGTCGCTCTCCGTCCCCACCGCCACCAGCGTGCGCGCTGTCCCGACAAAGGCGCTGGAGATCAACCGCGGGTTGATCAACAACCAGCTCGGCCGGGAGGGACGCTCCAAAGTCAGCTTCGGGCACCTCATCGCCTGGGCTATCGTCAGCGCGCTTGCGGAGCGCCCGGCGATGAACTCGGTCTACGTGGAGGACGCCGACGGAAAGGGAACCCCTGGAGTAGTCCGCAGCAAGGAGATCAACGTTGGGATAGCCGTCGACCTACTCCGCCCCGACGGCCAGCGCACCCTGATGGTCCCGGTAATCAGCCGGGCAAGCTCGCTGGGGCCGTCGGGCTTCTTCGAAGCCTACGACCAGCTGATCAGGAAGGTCCGCCAGGGCAAGGTCAGCGCCGACGACTTTGCCGGCGCGACGGTGAGCATCACCAACCCCGGAACCATCGGAACCCAGCACTCCATCCCCCGCCTCATGTCCGGCCAGGCAGCGATCATCGGCGTTGGCGCCATCGCCTACCCTCCCGAGTTCGAGGCGGCAGACCCCGCCACCCTCAGCGAGCTAGGCGTCTCGAAGGTGGTCACGCTGACCTCCACCTACGACCACCGGATCATCCAGGGGGCGGAGTCGGGCCAGTTCCTCGCCGACGTAGCCGCGCGCATCGAGGGCGCGGGCGGCTTCTACACCGAGATCTTCGACGCCCTGGAGATCGCTTACCCGCCCGTCGGCTGGGGCAAGGACAGCGGCTCCTCCCTGAGCTCGATCCCCGAGCGGGCCGAGAAACAGATCCACGTGCAGACGCTGATCAACAACTACCGCGTCCGCGGTCACCTGCTCGCCCACCTCGATCCGCTCAAGCTCACCAAGCCCTCGATGTCTCCGGAGCTCGACCCGGCCACCTTTGGGCTGACTTTGTGGGATCTCACCAGGAGGTTCCTCACCGATGGGCTGGCCGGCACCGAGCAGCTCGAGCTCCAGGACATCGTCTCGATTCTCCGCGACACCTACTGCCGCTCGATCGGCTTCGAGTACATGCACATCCAGAACCCGGAGGAGAAGCGGTGGCTCCAACGCCGCATCGAGGGGGTGGAGTTCCGCCTCTCCAAGGAGGAGCAGCTCGAGATCCTGAGAACCCTCAACGACGCCGA
>JAJYHR010000114.1 GCA_021784675.1 Actinomycetes bacterium | reverse complement strand
TGCCAAACGCTGGTCAAAAGGCCAGAGGAAGGCACACCGCAAGGTGCAGTGCCGAAAGGCGAGAGCCCTGAGTAGCGCCAAGAACCGGGCCTCGTCGAGAGAGATCTCGGCGTGCGAGCAAAGGCAAACCCAATCATCCGCCAGCCCCTCGGGGCCAGACCAGTTGGTCGCGGTGGCGTGAAGACGGTGGTGCCAAGCAACTCCAACCGCGCGGATGGGCCAGAAGCCCCGTCCGCAAGGGCGGGGAGGTTCACTCCTGAGGCAACGCTCTCCGGGTGCACGTCGCCTTCTGGGAATGGCTGGCGAGGCAGCGGTCAAAGGTGGTGGCGTTCGAGCCCTTGGGATGCCACCGGGTGAGCTGTTGCAACCCATCGCAGGAGGTGCCGGCTGGAGCGATTCTGCGACTCGGATGGTGGCTGGCCGATCCGGTAATGGGTGGTACCGGCTACCGCGAAGCCGTCAGCTCGGAGGGAGGCAAGTCCGACCACAAAGCAGAGTTCTTGACGGAGTGGCCGTCTCCCCTCTAAAAACCTGCTTGAGGTTCCGCTGGTTGCGTGGCGTGCCGCGTACGCGGCACAGCGGATCGGATCGATGCCCGCTTGATTGCCGAAAGGGGCGATCCGGGAGTTCGGTGGCAGGGTGCGTACTCGTCCGGGAAGGAGATCGGCGCTGTGCAGCGGGCGGCCCTATGGGGGTGCGTCGTTTTGGCGGACTCTGCCTCTGGAGGAATCCTTCCGGTGCTTCTCGTGCTCCGGTTGCCGGGGCACCATACATCGCTAGGCAGTCGGCGGGATTGCCGAGCGCCGCCAGCGAACGATCGCGACCGTCGACCAGATGAGTTCCACGACCCCGAATGGCCACGCTCGGGCAAGGAAGCCATAGGCGCTGGAGAGGATGCAACCGGCGGCGAAGGCGAGGGTGTAGCGCGGTCCGCGCCGCTCTAGGGCGTACATCGCCATCATGAAGGTGAGTGCCGCGATGCCGAAGATGGTGATTGCTATGCCGACCCCCTCCGCTCGCTCTGGTCGCTACCAAGTTGCGCCAGCAGCTGCTAACCGGAGCTTAGTCCGTCGAGCTAGATTAGTCGCGATGATTACAGAGCTTGCCCGCTTCTTTATTACCAAAGGCCAGGAGGAGCAGTTCGTGGCGGCCTACCAGGCGGCGCGCACCTACTTGGAGAACGCAGAGGGCTACCGGGAGCACCGAATGCACCGGGTGGTCGAGGATCCGACGCAATTCGTTCTCAGCGTATTGTGGGACTCCCTGGACGCCCACGTCAAGGGTTTCAGGGAGTCTGAGGCGTACGTGGAGTGGCGAAGCCTGATCGGCCCGTACTTCTCCAGCGCACCGGAGGTCATGCACCTCAATCAGGTGTAAACGGCAACGTCGGAGGCTTAGGCAGACCGGTGGTAGAGTTTGCCGATTAGATTATTCACATCGGGCCGTTGGCGCAGCTGGTAGCGCACTTGCATGACGCGCAAGGGGTCAGAGGTTCGAGTCCTCTACGGCCCACCACACCATCGCATTCGAACTGTAGCAGAAGGACGAGCAGGTCGACGGGGTCCTTGTAGACCGCTCCAGGGCAGTACGCGTCTCGCACGTGGGCTTCGTCGAGCACCGCTGCGGGGCAGCCGCCTGACGGTCCCCGGAGGGCGGAGGACGATGCCGTGGCTCCTCCGAAGCCGACGTGATGCCTCACGGGCTCTGCACCGGAGGAGAGGAGACCGGGTTCCTGGTGAAGCGCGGAAGGCGTCGCTGGGATGCGGCAACCTGCCGAGGCTTGCGGAGCTACCGGAGGGAGAGGTCGTGCTCGATCATCGGTTTTGCGGCAGCGTCGACGTCCTGCGTGCAGCGCGCCGAGTTGGAGCGGCCGGCAAGGTCTACACGATGGATGTGGCCGACGCGATGCTCAGCCTGGCCGGAGTGAGCAAGCGTCGCTCGGGCCTCGCAAATGTCGAGTCCCTCCGTGATGAGGTCCAGAGCGTCCCTTCCCCTGATTCGTTTATGGAGGTAGCCATCTTCAACGGCGTTTCCAACCCTCCGCCGGCAAGGGCCGAGGTCTCTGCGCGGCGTTTCGAGTGCTGCGCCATTGGTGGGGCTTCGCCGCCCCCGGCGTCGTCTTGCACGGCGGGCTTCCTGACGAGCTGTGGCGCACCGCCGCGGTGGGGTTGGGGCCACGATCCACGGCGTCTTGACCCTGGCTGCGGAAGCCGAACGTGGCGCCGGACCGGCTGTTGGCCCTCGCGCGCTAGTGGAGTAAGGCGAAGCCGAAGGTCCAGCCGGTTCGGATGCGAGCGACCACGGTCCAGCCGTAACCGCCCTTTGCCAGGTGAGGGTGGATCGCCCGGCTATCGGTTACCAGCTGCCGCCTACCCGGTGCCCGGTCGAGCGAACGGCGAAGGCGCGGCTACCAGCTGCAAAGTTGATGCGTTTCAGGTGGTTCGATTGCTAAGCTAGGCGGACAATGACAGCACCTGCGGCCGTGACCGGCACTTCCCATCAGGAGCCGGGGCGCGACATCCTCTTGCTCCGCTCGCTCATAATCTTTGCTGGGGTGATGCAGGCGGTGGTGCTGGTGGTCTACTCGCTCAACCGCTTCAACCACTATGACACCGGCATTGACTACGGGATCCTCAGCCAGGCGACGCATCTGATCAGCCGGGGAGATTTGAACCCCTTCAACACCATCTACCAGGACTGGTTCTGGCGGGACCAGTTCGATCTTGCCGCATGGGGCTTGGGGTTCCTTCGCTTCGTCTTTCCATCGAGCCTAACGCTTCTGATCGGTCAGGCGCTGGCGATCGCCGCGACCTCGGTGGTGGTGATGGAGTTTGCCTTGAGGCGGTGCATGCGGCTGGCGTGGCAAGCCCGATGGGCCATCGTTGGCGGCGTGTCCCTGTTGACCATGCTTAATCCCTGGGCTTACGAGGCGGACTCCTTCGACGTTCACATCCAGACCTTTGCCGCGCTGTTCCTGGTTGTAGCGGTAGCCGGCTTCGAGGCGAGACGCCGGGTGCTTCCTTACGTGATGGTCGCGCTGGCGCTTCTAGCCGGCTCGTCGTCGATCTTGCTGGTGCTCGGTGTCGGTATCGGCATGCTGGTGCTCCCGAAGTTGCGCCGCCAGGGGGTGGTAGTAGCCGCGGCCGGGTTGGCCTGGCTCGTAGTCGATCTCGTTTTGGGGGCTCACAAGGGGATCAGCCTCGCGGCGTCCTATGGCTACCTGGCTCCCGGGCAGAAGGCGACCTTCCTCTCGATAGTAGGTGGCATGCTCAGCAACCCGGGAACGCCGGTCCGGATGCTCGCGAGCCGGTACTACCCGATAGGGCAGCTGGTGGGGTACGCCGGGATTGCTGGGATCCTCTACCCGCCGGCTGGAGTAGCTACGGTGATCGCGGTGGTGGCGAACGGCCTTCAATCCACTACCAGCTTCATCTCTCTCCAGGCTGGATTCCAGAACTACCCGGAGGAGATGCTGCTCCTGCTCGGGCTCTCAACAGTGCTGGCGATCCTAGTCAAGAAGGTAGGCAGCAGCGCCGGGAGAACCTGGGCGCTAAGCGTTCTGTTCGCGGCAGCCTCCGCAGGGATAGCGGTGCAGCAGGCCACGGTCGACATCGCCATCCCGCCCACCTGGCTGCAGGAGCTGCCGGCGTCGGCGGCAGCGCTATCCAGGGTTCATCTTGGCCGGGGGACGGAGGTGATCTCCACCATCGGCGTGATCGGGCGCTTTGCCAGCCACCGTTACGTATTCGGCTGGTTCGCCAATCCGGAGAACTTTCCAGTGTGCACGTCGCGCATCGTGGTCATACTCTCGACTGCGGGTTACGAGATCCTCCCTCCCGCCCAGGTAGCTGCGGCTGAGCGCAGCCTGAGTTCGACCCCAGGCGTCTCGAGGCTGGCAGTGGGTCCGGGGGTCGCCGCCTACTCGCTGAATGTCGTACCCGGCCATCAGGCGTTCCAGCTGGGCAGCGGGCGGCTCCTCACCGGCGCGGCAGCCTCGGGTGCGTGCAGCTAGTCCTCGTCTCCAGGGGATTGGACAAGAGGCGACGCGGCCAGCATCATCCACCCGTAGCCGATGATGGCGATGAAGATGCCGAGGGCCATGAGGTCCGAGAATGCGTTGGTGGTGCCGCCGGTCTGCACGAAGAGCACGCCGGTGATGGTAGCTAGGGCGGTTCCGGCGAGCCCGACGTCGGCCTGCCGCTTTGCGGACCCTGTCCTGCGCGAGAGCGCGAACATGTGCAGGGAGAGCGCGAAAAGGAGGAGGCCGGCGATCGCATGGGCCACGAGGAGGCCTTCAGGATGGGAGGCCAGCCATGGGTTGGAGACCGAGAGGGTCAAGAGCTTCATCGCCGCGAGTCCGAGTATCAGCTGCAGCAGGAGGAGCGAGAGGACTATACCCGCCCATACCCTCAGCTTGTAGGTGTTGTCGTCCATTCCCTAAAGGTTAAATCCTCAAGAGCGCGGTTGTAGCCGGAAGCGGCGCAACCGGAGCGCGTTAACCACGACGATCACGGAGGATGAGGACATCATCACCGCGGCGAGCATCGGCGATAGCTGGCCGGTTGCGGCCAAAGGTATGGCGATCAGGTTGTAGCCGAAGGCCCAGCCCAGGTTCTGCTTGATGTTTCGCAGGGTTGCCTGTGAAAGCGCTAGGGCTCGCCAGATCCCGCTCAACTTTGAACCCACCAGCGTGATGTCGGCGGACGCCTTTGCAAGGTCGGTTCCGGAGGCGAGCGCGATTCCCAGCGTGGCGACCGCCAGAGCGCCGGAGTCGTTGCTGCCGTCTCCCACCATCGCCACGCGGCTCCCGGCGGCCTCCATGGCGGCAATCGCCTCCGCCTTGCTCGCCGGTTTCACGCCGAAGCGGACGTCGCCAATTCCCACGGCTCCAGCGATCTCGCGCGCGTGGGCCTCGCTGTCCCCGGTGAGCAGCACCAGGTGGAGCCCCGCCCTGGCCAGCTGGGAAATCGCTTCCGTGGCACCATCGCGGATCTGGTCGGAGAGGGGGACGGCGCGTACCGCTCCATCACCAACGCGGACGAACGTAGCCTGGAACGGCGGATCGGGGAGGCCGAAGTAGGAGGCGGAGCCGATCTCTACCCGCTCGCCGGTGACCTCCCCGACGATTGCCGCCCCGGGAATTTCGCTGGCGTCATCGACCGGAAGGGGGGTCCCTCCTGCCTGTCCGAAGGCGTTGGCTATCGCTCTCGATACCGGATGGTTGGAGAACTCGGCCAGCGATCCGGCGCGGGCGAGCTCCTCCGGGGTGAGCGCCGATGGATCCGCGAGGAGAGCGCCGGTGGTGATGGTGCCGGTCTTGTCGAAGACCACGGTATCCACCTTGCCGACGTGCTCCAGGACCTCGGGCGAGCGGATCAGGATCCCCTCTCGTGCCGCCCGGGACGTGCCTACCAAGAAAGAGGTAGGAGTGGCCAGCCCGAGCGCGCAGGGGCAGGCTACCACGAGGACGGCGACAGCGGTAGCGATGGCCGTTCCGAGGCCGGAAGCGGTCGCCAGGCGGACTCCGAAGACGACAAGGGCGAGCCCGATGACCGCGGGCACAAACACGGCGGAAATCCGGTCGGCCAGCCGCTCCAGCGAGGCCTTCCTCCCCTGGGCTTCGACTACCAGATCGGCGACCTGCCCGAGCAGGGTAGCCGAGCCGACCGAGGTCGCTGCGACGACGATCCGGGAGCCGCGGTTGATGCTCCCGCCGATGACGCTGCCGCCAGCGGCCACCCGGATCGGCAAGCTCTCGCCGGTGACCACCGACTCGTCGAGCCAGGTATCACCCTCTACCACCGTGCCGTCGGCGGGAACGAGGTCGCCCGGGCGCACCACCAAGCGGTCTCCGGGTAGTACCGCGGCCATCGGCACCGTACTCTCGCCTTCGTCGCCGAGGACGGTGACCGGCGACGCGGCCATGCGTTTCAGCTCGGAGAGGGCGTCGCGCGCCGTGCCCTTTGCTTTTGCCTCGAGAAGCTTGCCCAGGTAGATGGCGGAAACGATTATCGAGGCGGTGTCGAAGAAGGTGGGCTGCCGGTTCAGACCGGCGATGGTGACGATGGCGGAGAAGGTAAAGGCCGTCCCTGATCCCAGCGCAACCAGGGTATCCATCGATGTGGAACCCTGCCGGAGGGCGGAGAAGGCCGCTTTGAAAAACACCCTCCCTGGCACGACCATGACGGCGAGCGCGAGGAGCAGCTGCGGGAAGCGGGGGAGTGAGATCACGCCCAGTCCCGCCGCAAGCAGGAACAGGCTGGCTGCGGCGGCAAAGGCGAGTTGCCACCACGCCCAGACCGGGTTGAGCCTCTTCTCCTCTCCGGCGATCGAGGCCTCGTAACCCGCCTCGCGCACCGCTGTGATCAGGGCATCGACGTTGGTGGCCGACTGGTCGTAAGCCACCGTAGCCTCTTCGGTAGCGAAGTTTACCGACGCAGTTACACCGGGAATCTTGTTGAGCTTACGCCCGATGCGGCTTGCGCACGAGGTGCAGGTCATCCCGCTGAGCTTCAGCAGGACTTGCGTGCTTGATTCCTGGTCAGCCGGCTGGCTCTGCATCGTAGCCAGCTTCATCGATAGCCGCTAGCAGCTTTGAGGGCTCCAGATCGGTTCCTTCGATCTCCACCAGCTTGGTTCCGAGGTCTACCTCCACCCGGTCTACGCCGGGGACCCGGCCAACCTCGGACTTCACAGCGTGGACGCAGTGATCGCACGTCATCCCCGGTACTCGGTAGCGAACGGTCTCCATAGACGCTCCTATCTCCTTAGCTCCAGCTTAGAGTGAACTGTCTATGGAGAAGACAGTCTCGGCCGCCATCCGCCACCCGATCGGGGTGGCGATCGCGTTATCGATGGCGCCGGCTACCGCGCTGGGGTACGCCAGGTTTGCGTACTCGCTCCTGCTGCCGGACATGAGGATCGCGCTCCACTGGAGCTACCTCCAGGCTGGGACGATGAACACCGTGAATGCGGCAGGATACCTAGTGGGCGCGCTGATCGCATCCCCGCTCTCCCGCCGGTTCGGGCTTGGCCGGACCTTTCGTCTGGCAGCTCTGATGATGGTGATCACGTTGGCGGCGACCGCCGCTGTCTCCGGCTACTACGACCTGCTGGTGCTCCGCTCTCTGTCCGGGCTCTTCGGTTCGACCCTGTTTGTGGTGGGATCGGGAATCGCTCAATCTGTGGCTCTCGGTGTACCCTCCTTTCGGGCCCCCGCGGTGCTGGGGAGCTACTTCGCGGGAGCCGGTGTGGGCACTGCCATCTCCGGCATCGCGATCCCGTCCGTCGTCTGGTCTGCAAGCCTTTGGCCCGCGGGTTGGCTGGTCCTTGCCGGAATCTCTGGTGCCTCCCTGTTGCTGGCGTCCGCGGCCTCCCGCAGGGTGGGGGAGCCCGCCCGAGGCGACGGTCCGAGCGTGCGCGGCAGCCACTATTTCAAGCTGCTCCCAACCTTCATCGCGTATGGCCTCTTCGGCCTCGGCTACATGACCTTCCTCACCTACCAGGTGGCCTACATGCGGCACGCTGGCCTTTCGGAAAGCAGGGTGGTGCTGGTATACGTGGCGATGGGAGTATCGGTTACAGCTGGAGTGTTCGTGTGGCACCGGCCGCTTGGCCGGCTAAGGCCGCACCTGGCGGCGGCTCTCGTCTACTCTACGGCGGCCGTGGGTAGCGCTATCTTCCTGATCTCGTCGGGCCTCGCGGCAGAGGTTCTGGGGTCGTTTCTCTTCGGCATCTGCTTGATGACGACCTCGACGGTGGTGTCCCTGTTCTCCCGCCGCCTGCTTCCGGCGACTATGCAGACCGGAGCCATGGGGGTGGCCACCATCTTCATCGGCGCGGGCCAGGCGATCGGTCCCATCTTGGGAGGGGTGGCATCGACGTCGGCGTGGGGGTTGCGGGGCGCCGTAGGAGTCGGCGTGGCCGGGATCGTGGCATCCGCCGCCATCGGATCGCTGCAGCGCGGATAAGTTCCAAGCGACTTTCCAAGCGACTTTCCCAGGTGGGTTGGAGGCGGCGAGCGGATTCGAACCGCTGTGCGAGGCTTTGCAGGCCTCTGCCTAACCACTCGGCCACGCCGCCAACGGGTTAACAGGCTAGCGGGTAAGTTCTCGCGGGCGGTTCGAGTTGGCGTTACACCGCTGGTGGCGGAGAATAATGCTATGGCGTGGCGGAGGGCACTGGCATGGTCGGTCGCGGCCGTGGCCCTTGGAGTGATCGCCATCGGATCGCTGGCAGCCATTCCGAACGGGGGTGGAACCGGCTCGGGCCTGCCGATACCCTTCTCTGCGACCTCGGCCGCGCCTGCGCTGGCAGCGTTGGCACCCGGAGGGCTGGTCCCGAAGGACATAGCGAACACCATCCTGGTGCCGGTAGGATTCGCTCCAGTGAAGTACGGGAACCTCAATGTCTACGGCACAAGTTTCGACCGGGCGTTAGTGGCGCGGGTGGGATTGAACCCCCTCCAGCTGGAGCGTTTCTTCCGCGCAGCCCTGCCCGACGAGGGCTGGCGCATCGAGAACGTAACCAGGATTCCTGGCGGGGAGGAGATCTTTGCCACCAAAGCGGGCAGCGACGGCTACTACTGGGAGGTCGGGATCAAGGACCCCTATGGCCGGCGAGGGGAGGTGCAGCTTCGGCTACTGCAGGTGACGTTTTCGTGAGGGTAGGTGTGGTCGGAGGGGGTCCGGCCGGTGCTACCGCGTCACTGCTGATGGCCAGGAAGGGCGTCGACGTCACGCTTTTCGACAAGGCTAACTTCCCGAGGGACAAGGCCTGCGGCGACGTAGTCGGCCCCCGGGCGGTGCGGATCCTCTCCGAGATCGGGATCGGGCTTCCTGAAGAGCGCTGGCCGGTGGGAGAGATGCTGCTCTCCCGGGGATCGGTGGGGATGGTTCTTCCCAGCCATGGCGGCGTTGGGTTTGAC
>JAJYHR010000154.1 GCA_021784675.1 Actinomycetes bacterium | reverse complement strand
ACGCCGGCAACGCTTCCGCAAAGATCCATACCTGGATACGGCGAGTTCTGGGAGCGGTACAGCCCGCTCACAACCTCGTCCGGCGTCCCATTCGGATCGAGAACCACCAGATCCCCGACCTCTCCAACCTGAAGGCCGCCCGGCTCGGCCAGAACCGCCGCCGGGCCGGAGGTGAGCGACCAGATCAACCTTCCCAGCAGATCTCCGCGGAAGCGGTCGAGCGGGAGCCGCCGCGATCCGCCCGCGAAGGCAGCCGGCAGCGGCCCCTCCGGAAGCGCCATCAGCGCGGTCCAGGCCGCGGAGAAGGCCTCCGCGATTCCGATCATGCCGAAGGCAGCCTGCGGCCAGGGAAGCTCTTTCCTGAAGGGTGGGTGTGGGGCGTGATCCGTAGCCACCGCGTCGAAGTCACCCTGCGCGAGCGAGTTTACGAGAGCCATCCTGGTGGCGTTCGACCTCAGCGGCGGGTTCACCTTGAACCGGGTATCCGCGCCGGCCACCGCCTCGTCGGTGAGAAGCAGGTGATGAGGGGCCACCTCCATCGACACCCGCATCCCCTCCCGGCGAGCCTGCCGCACCAGCCCCAGGGTCTCCCGGGCCGAAACGTGCATGACGTGGAGGATGCCCGCCGTCGCCTTCACCAGCTCCAGATCGCGAGCGACCATCGCCGACTCGGCGACTTCGGGCGCCCCCGCCAACCCCATCCGCTCCGCAACCACCGACTGGTTCATGACCGCATCGCCGAAGAGATCGTTGCACTGGGCGTGCTGCGCCACCACGAAGCCGTACCTGGCGGAGGCGGCGAGCGCCCGCAGCATCAGATCCGATCGCTGGACACCGGAGCCGTCGTCGGTGAAGAACACGGCGCCGGCTCCCGCCATCGCCGCGAAATCGACCGGCTCGGAACCCTCTCGACCCCTAGTGATGGTGCTTGCGGCGACCACCCGGACCCCGAGATCCCGGTAGCGCTCGCTCGCCCGCGCGAAGCGGGCGGGGGAGTCCACCGGCTCCCGCGTATTCGCCATCGCGACCACGGTGCAGAACCCGCCGGAGAGAGCCTGGGCGGCTATCCCCTCGGGCTGGTCGAGCTCTCCTTCGCCCGGCCACCGGAGATGGGTGTGCAGGTCGACGAAGCCCCGGGAGACCACCCGATTCCGGCAGTCGAGGACGGTGTCGCCGGGTCTTGCCCGGATAGTGCCCGCGATCTCGGCTATCCTTCCGTCCTCCACCGCTACGTCGGCGTCGAGAAACCTCGACCCGTCGAATACCGAGCCTCCGGCCGCAACCAGTCGCAATCTACAACCTCTCCATTACCCACTCGAGCACCGCCATCCTGGTGGCCGCGCCCATCTCCACCTGCCGCGAGGCGGCAAAGCGGCTGTCCGCAAAGATCTCATCCGTCAGCTCTACCCCGCGATTGACCGGCCCCGGATGCATGACCAGCTGGATATCGCCGGCCGCCGCGAGCCGCTCCCTGTTGAGCTGGTATCGCTCCTGGTAGGAGCCGAAGCTCGCCCACTCCCCTTCCGCGAGCCGCTCCCGCTGCACCCTGAGCATGTAGACCACGTCCACCCCAGCGATTCCGGGGGCGAGCTCCTCGGTAGCGCCCACCCTCGCGCCAAAGGCCCGCGGATCGGCGAGCATGGCCGGCGGCCCGACCAAGCGTACCGAGCCGCCCAACCGGTCGATGAGCGCCGCCAACGACCGGGCGACGCGCGAGTGCTTGACGTCTCCGACGATGGCGAAGGTGAGCCCATCGAAGGCGTTTCCGGCGTCGAGCTCGCGCTTGAAGTGCTGCGCCACCAGGATCACGTCGCCTATCGCCTGTGTCGGGTGCTCTCGAGTGCCGTCACCCGCGTTCACGATCGGAAGGCCGGACCAGGCGAGCAGCTGGAGGGGCAGGCCCGACCAGGGCGAACGGACGATCACCGCGTCAAAGCCGGTCGCCTGCAGGGTATCGAGGGTATCCCGGAAGGACTCGCCCTTCGCAATCGAAGAGCTCCCCCGATCGACCAGGCTGAATCCCGCCCCCAGGCGCCTGGCGGCGGACTCGAAGGCCAGCCGGGTGCGCGTGGAGGCTTCGAGGAACAGACCGGCGAACTGGAGGCCGGCCAAGCTCTGCGTGGCCGCGCCCGCCGGTAGCAGCTGGGCGGTCCTGCCTCCAATCGTTGCCAGACCATCCCGCCCCAGGTCGGATACGCTAACCAGCGACCGCGCCATCTACTCTCCTCCGGACACGATAACTACGCCATCCCTGCTCACCTCGACGAACTCGTCGCCTCGAGTCGGCAGGCTCTTACCGACAAAGTCTGCCCGGATAGGGAGCTCGCGGTGGCCCCGATCCACCAGCACCGCCAGCTGCACCAGCTGTGGCCGCGCGGTAGAGACGATGGCCTCCATCGCCGCCCGCACCGTCCTCCCGGTGTGAAGCACGTCGTCAACCAGGACCACCCTGGCCCCGTCGACCTGCTTCAGCCTCTCCGACTGGAGGATGGTGCGCGGCTTGTCATCGCGAAAGCCCTCTATGGAGAGCTCGAAGCAGGAGACCGGGTCGCCACCGTACCGGGAGACCAGCTCCGCCAGATCATCGGCGAGCCAGCTGCCGCCGGTTGCGATCCCGATGAAGTCGAGATTGGCCGATCCCTGATTCCGCTCGATGACCTCGTGGGCTAGGCGCTTCAACACCCGCTCGATGTCAGCGCGGTCGAGTACCTCAGAGCGCCGCAACTAAAGCTCCTCCCGTTCGGGCCTCTCATGGACCCAATTGACGGCTTAGCGTCGTTCCAGCCTACCCCACCCGCACTCAAAACGCCCACCGGGGAGCGCAAAATGCGCTCCCCGGTCAACGATCATCAGCACGTTTCCACCGTGGATACCGCCTACCGGCGGCTTCCCAAACGCTTCCGCGCAAAAAACCCGAACACGAGCGACGCTATAAAGATCCCAAGAGGAATCGCCATCGTCATGTCAGCCGCAGAGCTGTAACCAGAAACACTCGCTAACACAGTTTCACCTCCCTCCAACGCTCCCCGACCTGACCGACCTCCCGATCCGGGAGGTCGGTGCCCTGAGAGACCCACGCTCCTCCCGCTCCTCGGCGTCCAGCCACAGGCCAAGCTTCTGCGCCCCGAGGATGAACCAAGGAGCGCCTCCGAGCACCACCAGGATCGCCGCCGCTATCTGCTGATCAACCTCCAGCCCGACCGGCAGCGCGCGCTGCCGAAAGAAGGCGAACCAGGCGCCAGAGAGTCCCAGCGAGACCCCGAGCGTCATGGTCACCATCGACGACGACCAGGCGATGAAGACCTGCTTGATGTGGCCTAAAGACGGGCGTCCGTCTCCGGAGAGAAGGTAGACGACCACGAATCCCACGGCCACCTCTCCCAGAATCTCCGCCTCCAGCAGCAACGGGCTGTTGAAGGCGGCGTGAACGAACACCCCCTGGAACCCGATGAAGAGCAGGAGATCCTGGAGAGCTACGAACACCCAGACGAATCGCAGGCCCAACCGGGAAAGGCGGCCCCGCTCGCCGATCCTGTCGTGTGCCTTCCGCAGCATCCGCTGGAAGACGACGAGAGGCACCCAGAGGCTCGCCCCCACCACCAGCGCCGCGTGAACGCTGGATAGGCCGGTAGACCAGGAGACGAACCAGGGGTTGAGAATCACACCAACCGCGGCCACCCCAAGCCCGACCCGCCTCCTCATCGGGGCCGCGGCCTTGACCGCGATCCAGAGTCCCGCGGCAGCCAAGGCAATGGAGAGAGCACCCCCGATAACAAGTGCGCTACTCACGATCGGCCTCCTTTCCCACCACCGCTGGCAAGTCTAAACAATCCCCCTGGAGCCGTGATGAGTGGGCGGCAACCGCCGCCCACTCACACCGAGCTCTAGGCGAGCACGTAGAACAGATACCAAGAGAAGACGCCAAGCAGCGCAAAGAAGACGTAGAACGCGGTGAACCCGTCAAGGTTCGCCCGGAAGTTCTCCGCCATCATGTGCCCCGACACCCCGACGCCGCCATCGGCTCTGAAGAAGCCCTGACTCCTCACCGCCCGCATCGCGAGGGTGAAGATCCAATAGCCACTCAGGAAGATGACCAATGCCTCCACCGGAGCGAAAGCGATGAACACTCCGGCGTAGCCGCTGTACCCGGGCGGGAACGGGAGCCTGGTGAGGGTCCAGATCTGCAGCCCGGTAGCGATCACCTGGATCGCGGCGTTGGCGAAGGATCCCACGATGAAGTCCAGCGTGAACCCTCTGCGCAACCTCCGGTTGGCGAGTACCTGCAGCGCCATGCCCAGGAGCCCCAGGATCATGACCGACGCCCCGATCAGCGGGGAGGCGGTGATCCGGTGGGGATCCCACATGCCGTTGGAGTTCAACGACCGCAGGTAGAAGTAGGCGAAGTAGATGCCGCCGAACATCGCCGCTACCGCGGGGATCAGCGTTCTCGACGAGGTCCAGAGCGCTCCCAGCTGGGCATCGTGGTAGTACTGCTCCTCGTCAATCGCGGGAGGCTGCTCCTGCACGTTCGATGCCATTACTCGTCACCTCCTGAAACCACAGCCACCCGTTCGGCCGACGGATCGAGGTCGGCAATCGGGCCGGGGTTCTCGTAGCCGTAGTAGTACGGCGAACGCAGCACTACCGGGATCTTCTCAAAGTTATCCTTGGGCACCGGGTAGCCGACCTGCCACTCAAGGCCCTGCGACTCCCACGGATTCTGCTCCGACGGAGTTCTGGTGACCGCGAGCGACCAGACCAGGTTGATCACGTAGAGCAGGATACCGAAGCCGAGCACGTACGCCGAGACCGTGACCCACTGGTTCAGATGCTGGAGCCGGACTGCGTACTCGAAGACGCGGCGCGGCTGGCCAAGGAGGCCGATCATGAACAGCGGGAGGAAGGTCGAGTTGAACGAGATGAAGATGATCCAGAAGGATATCTTCCCCAGCTTGTCGTTCATCCTGACGCCGAAGAGCAGCGGAACGTAGTAGTACACCCCGGCAAAGACCGCGAACATGAGCTGTCCCATGATCGTGAAGTGGAAGTGTGCCATCACGAAGAAGCTCCCGTGAACCAGCGCGTCAACAGGGACGTCCGAGTTGTAGACACCGGTCACGCCACCCCAGAGGAAGTTCCAGAAGACGGCGAGCAGGAACAGCATCGGCACTTCCAGCCGGATCTTGCCTCTCCAGAGGGTACCCATCGCCACCAGGTAGAGGAACCCGGTCGGGATGGAGATCAGCTCGGTAGTCAGCATGAACAGGGGGCGCATGTCCGGGTTCATGCCGGACATGAACAGGTGGTGCTGCCAGACGAAGAAGCTGAGCGTAGCCACGCCGATCATGCCGGCAGCCGAGGTCTTGTAGGCAAAGATCGGCTTGCGGGCAAAGACCGGGAGCAGCTCAGTGGTGAGCGCGAACCCGGGGAGGGCCAGGAGGTAGACCTCCGGATGCCCGAAGAACCAGAACAGGTTCTCCCACAGGAACGAGCTGCCACCGTGGCCGGCGTAGAGCATCGCGGTACGGACGCCGCGGTCGAGGCCCATGACGTACAGACCGTCGACGAGGACCGGAACCGACAGCAGCATCGTGAACGCGGTAGTAATGAGACCCCATGCCAGGATCGGCATCCTCGACCAGCGCATACCCGGTGCTCGGTAGTTGATTATGGTCGCCGTCATGTTAATGGAGGCCAAGATCATCGAGAAGGCCATCAGCATGAAGGCCACGTCGTAGTCGCTTTGGCCGGGTCCTCCCTGGATCGACAGCGGCGCGTAACCGGTCCAACCCGACTGGAAGCCACCCTGCCAGAGCGCAGAGAGGAGGATCAGGAAGGAAGGAACGGTGAACCAGAAGGAGGCGGCCTCGAGGCGAGGGAACGCCATCTTCTTAGAGCCGATCATCAACGGGATCAGGAAGTTGCCGAAGGGACCCATGACGACCGAGGTCATCATCATCATCATCATGGTCCCGTGCTCGCCTACGATCTCGATGTAGGTCTCCGGGGCCCAGATGTGATAGGTGGGAGACAGCAGCTCAGTCCGGATTCCCAGCGCAAGCAACCCCGCTACCAGGAAGTAGAGAAGCATCCCGAACAGGTACTGGACACCCACGACCTTGTGGTCGCTGGAGTAGGTCCAGTGCTCCCAGAAGGTCCGCTTCTCCGACTTGGGCGGATCCAGCGGCTCCAACCCCAGAAGCTTCTGGATCGGGTAGTTGAGGGCGCCAAGCCCAGCAAACCAGCCGACGATCCCGAAGAGGAGCGAGAGGTAGACAGCCACATCGTTGTAGCCGCTGTTCACGGTTACCGAATAGCCCGAAGCGATCGCGTTCCCGAGCCAATGCCCGAAGGCATAGCCGATGCCGCCACCGATAAGGGCCGTGAAGAAGTTCCCGGTAAACCAGGGTTTGACGTACTTGAGACCATCAGCCCTGGAGCCGGAGGGCGATTTAACACCAGAAGCAGGTGTCATCTCAACTGCCACGACTTAATCCTCCTCTAGTAAGTTTGCGTAGACCCGTTGGGGTCGTAGGACGGGTAGTAACCGCCGCCAGCACCGGAGTACGAAGGCGTATAGGTGAGCGAGAACGGTGGCAGCAGCTTGGTCACCCCGGCGTTCTGCACCTGCATCTGGTGAGCCCAGCTGTAGAAGGCCGACCTGGAGACGACGTGGCCGTAGTTGTACATCGCCCCGTGCCAGATCCCGCAGAGTTCGTCACACCGGACGGTGAACCTGCCAAGCTGCGAGGTGGTGGTCGTGTAGGCCACATTATTCACTCCCGGGTTGGCGTCTGCCTTGACACCAAGTTGGTACGCCCAGAAGTCATGGATGACGTCCAGGGACGTGACATCGAACTTCACCGTGGTGTTCGCCGGCAGATCAAGCGAGGTAGTCTCCATCCCGCCGAACTGCGGCCAGCGGTAGGTGAACCTCCACTGCTGGGCGATCACCTGGATGACCAGAGGTGATTTCACGTTGGGCTTCCAGATCGGCGATGGTCCGCCACCGGTACCGATACCGTTGTTCGAGATCAGCTCGAAGGTTCCGAACCACGCCAGGAAAAGAACCATGACCGTCGAGGCCACGTACCAGATTCCCTGGACCTTCCGGTTTCCGGTGATGACGACGCCGTCGCCACGATCGCCCGGCTTGGCCCTGAAGTTGATCAGGACGTAACCGCCGTAGATCCAGACCATGAACAGGACCGGAACCACCATAGCGGTCAGGACCTTGAAGTCGAACTGCTGGGCCGCCGCCGTGTTGGTCATCGTTCCCGGCGGCATGTGCGGACCCCACACGAACCACACGAGGTAGTCGGTGATCACGACCAGCACGAACCACACGGCAAATATCTGCCAACCGCGCCTGCGGTCATCCTGCTTGCGCTCCGCGAGCGCCTGCTGCGAGGCAGCCATTACGCAACCACCTTGAAGAAGCCGGCCATATAGCCGGTGGCCGACATCGGGCCCCCATTACCGTTCAAGTAACCAACCCCGCACGGGATGAAGCACTGCCATCGGTAGGAGTGGGTGCTGGTTCCCGAGTAGAAGGTAAAGGTCTCGACGTTGTGAGCCTGAGCCGGGCTGCAGGGGCCGGCCTGGCAGAAGTTGCTCGCATTCCCGTTGACGCCCCACACCGGGATGGCCAGGTTCAACCCCGGCGCCACGATGGTGTGAGCGATGCCGTTCCCGGAGCTTCCGTTGAGCACCGATACGTTCTTGCCGTTCAAGTTCACCGAACCGCCGACGGTGCCGGAGACCTTGCCCCAGTACTCATTCCTCAGCGGTCCTCCCGAGTCGTACTCGAGCACGGTGACGTGGACATAGCTCCGCTCGGGTATCTGGACCAGAGTAGTCCTCACCCACTTGCCAGCTCCGTTCTTGATGTACCAGCCAACCCAGTTCGGGTGTGGTCCGGTACCGACGGCACCGTCGACCTGCATGGTCAGGTTAACGGTATTTGGCTGAGTAGAGGAGGCTACCGCAGAGACGGTGGGCGGGTACGTTCGCAAGTATCCAAAGATGCCGAATAGGATCAGACCTACTGCAACAGCGGCGGATACAAGAACGATTCCCACTCTTGTTCCTTTGGACAACCCTTTAATCCCCTTTCTTGCACAGTTTCAATCATCCCCAACACACTCCCCCTCTCTGGGGCTGAGACGAGCCGCCCGGGAGCGGCCCGCCTGGCGATCGGCGACCGGGGCCGCCGAAACCGGATTCAAGTGCGAGCGATCACACCGAGCCAGTGGTAGAGCTGGGATCGGGTCAACTGGCCCTGGACGACAGCCGCCACCACGCCCTTGGCATTCACGAACACCGTGGTTGGAAGGCCAAGCAGCAAGAACTTTCCCTGGAGCGATCCCTGATCGCTCACTACCGGGTAGTGAACGCCCTTCGCAGCGATGAACTTGAGTGCCTTGCCAGCTGTATCGTTCTCGTCGACGCCCAGGAAGGAGACGCGGCCGCTGTAGGACTGCGCCGCGCGCGCCACCATCGGAGTCTCGCTCTGGCACGGGGTGCACCAGGAGGCAAAGAAGTTGACCACCAGCGGCTTGCCGGCAAACTGCGCCGTGCCGACGGTTCCCTGGGCCTGGGTTCCGTTGTTGCTGAGCTCGGGAAGCGAAAACGCCGGGACCGCCTTGCCGACGAGGGCGGAGTTGGAGGCCGAGGCCTTGAGGGCCCCGAGGTTGGCCGGCGCCTTCCCCGACTGGCTAAGAGTAGCCGCATAGACGGCGTAGGCAACCACGAAGACCAGGGAGGCAACGATAGCGAGCGCCCAGACCTGGCGCCTTCCAAACCTCCCTCGCTTCATAGCCGGCTCCCGCACCGTTACTGCCACTTCACCACGACATCGACGGCCATCCCGACAAACAGGAGGGACAGGTAGGTGATCGAGAAGGAGAAGACCCGCATCGCCGCCTTTGGGGT
>JAJYHR010000156.1 GCA_021784675.1 Actinomycetes bacterium | reverse complement strand
GCAGTCTGCCAGGTAACCAACCTCGGGCCTTCCGCCATGCAGCTTCGCTTCCTGATGAGTTCGCTCGACTCCGGCCGCTCCTGGGACCTGCAGTGCCTGGTCAGGGAGAAGCTGATCCAATTCCTGCAGGAGAACTACCCACTGTCGCTCCCGCGGATCCGGGCCGAGTTCGTCAACGTACCCGATCCGCCAATTCCCAGCCGCTAGCGTAAGGGTGGTCGAAGGCTGCCAAGAAGCGCCGCCACCACCACCATGGCCGCGGGAGCCTCAGACACCGACCAGTTGACCGCATGGGAGCGCAAGGCCTGGGAGGGTATCAAGACCCCTCGCGCCCCGGCTCGCTGACAGATTGAGTCCCGCCCCTCCCGGCGAGCGGCAGTTATCCAGCTAGTTGAACCAGATCTTGGCGTAGCTGCGCGAGTGAGGATGCACGAAGAGCGCGAAGGGGACAATAGCGAGGATGATGGCGATAATCCCTACAGAGAGGAGGGTGCCGACCCCGTATTCCACAAGAATATAGAGGTCGTACAGGAGTGGGATAGCGGTAGCCGCTACCGCGATGTAGTAGCCGAGCCGCTTCGAGTTCGCGACCCCGTAGGCGCCAGCGAGTGGCAGCGCAACCGCCAGCAGGAGCCCAGCCGGCGACAGACCGACAAACAGAGTCTCCAGCAGTGCAAAGGCCGCGTTTATGTAGAGCAGAAGGCTGCCAATGACCAGCGTCTGCGGTTGGCTACGATCCAGGAGCTTCAATTCGCGCATGCCGAAAGTCTAGCTTGAACGCGATGGGAATCCGATCTCGGAAACCAACTTCAATTGAACCTTTTCACATTTGCCGCCACATGAAGGAGCCATTCCGCTAGCCTTCTTTCCTCATGGAGGCTCACGACATAAACCACCGGGACATCAGCGGGGGCGGCGCGCGCGCTGCCGTATTCGGAATCTCCGACGGACTTTTGTCCAACGTCTCGCTCATCCTCGGCGTTGCCGGTGCGCACCCCGGATCGAAGACCATCATCATCGCCGGGCTCGCGGGGCTTGTCGCCGGCGCCTTCTCGATGGGGATCGGCGAGTTCATCTCGATGGGAGCCCAAAGGGAACTTTTCGAGAGGGAACTCCGCCTGGAGGCACGCGAGCTCGAAGAGCGCCCGGACGCCGAGACCCGCGAGCTAGCGCAGATCTACATGGAGCGCGGACTCCCAAACGAACTCGCGAGAGAGGTCGCCACCTATTTGATGAAGGACCCCAAGACCGCCTTGCAGGTCCATGCGCAGGAGGAACTCGGGGTCTCCCCCGACTCGATTGGATCCCCCATCGAGGCCTCGCTAGCGTCGTTCTTCGCATTCGCCGTCGGTGCCCTGGTACCGCTGGTGAGCTGGTTTTTCCTCTCTGGCACCACCGCTATCCTCGCTAGCGTCGGGTTCTCCGCGCTGGCAACCATAGCGGTCGGCGGGGGCCTCGCCCTGCTCACCGGCAGGAACGTGGCAAAGTCAGCCCTTCGCCAGCTGGTACTTTCGGCCACAGCGGCAGCCATCACCTACTCGATCGGGCACCTCCTCGGCACCGCTATCCACTAGCGCCGGGTTGGCTAGCCGAAGTTGGGGCTCCCCGGATGGCTACGCTTCAGCTCGTAGAAGCTGGAAAGCTCGAGCGCTCCCTTGACGATGGAGAGTAGGCTGTCTCCTTCCCTCTCGCTCAGGTGGGTATCCACTATCGGGCCGTAAAGACCGTGTGCCTTCCCTTCCGTTGAAATGATCGGTGAGCCTACGCCGGGACCGGCAAGCGCCATCGCCGCGTGGTGCATGGCAACGATCTTCTCATCGAGAGCCCCGTCGTCGAGCCAGGCACGAGAGTCCTCCGGGCATGCTTCCGCGCAAATTCGATCAACCACACCTACGTCAAGCCGCCCCCCGACATCAAAGGTGGAGGCGCCAATGCGGTTGTAGATGCGATCAACCTCCCCCCAGCGCTCCTCCTCGACCAGCACAGATAGAACCCTTTGCAATCGGCGGGACTGGTTGAGGACCTCCAACATATCGCCCGGCATCTCGTTGTCCTTGTTGAGCTCAAGCAGCGATACAAGGCCAAAGCGTATCGTAACACCGCCATCCCTCCTTGATGCCTGTTCCAGCCAACGATAGGTAGCCCAGCTCCAGGGACAGGCGGGATCGAAATGAAAGCGAAGGTCCATGGAGCGAGCTTACCGGCAGCCTCCCGGGGACCACACTTCCGACACCCGTCGCCCTTCGACAACGATCAAGAGCTTGCGCCCGTTGTAGACAGGACTCTTTTGGTTGCACGACTCATGCTGTACCCTTTTCAGGCTTCTCCCCCGGCCGAGCCGGGTTTGCTCTCGCCTCGCCGCGACGGGCCATCCTCTGCGTGCGGGCTTTTCGATCACCGCTTTGGCCGCGGGTGGTCCCGAGGTCCAAGCCAGGGTCTGTGCCGGCGGCCCGGGCACCCTGCGCTCACGACTCCCCGCGACCCAGGAGGGACGACACCCAGCCTTCGGCATCATTGGGAGTCCACCACCTCAGACCTGTCCCACGAGCTCCATGAAGCGTTTGATACGGAGTTACCGACCTTCGATCCGGCGCGCAGGCAGCATCCGACTCTGCTGCTGACGACCCCCACCTTCAATCATCTCCTAGAAGATCGCCGGCGCCTCATCGAGGAGCACGACCATGGATTTCCCATTTAGCGCAACGATAGGGGGAGGATGTCAACACTCGCGGCGTGACATCCTCCCTGATCGAAGGGCTATTTGAGCAATGACCTATGTTGCATCTGGCGCATTATTTGCGGGTTTTAGCTGCAGCCGGATGTGCTCCCACAGCTCGGGCAGACGTAGCATGACCCGGCCCTTTGCATCACGTTCCCGCACGAGTAACAGTAGGGAGCATCCACTCCCGTCGCTGTGCTGCCCACCCCGGGAAGCGGCTGCTCCGCCGAGACGTAGCTCTGCTCACTAGCCTGGACCATGGGTTTGGCCATCTCCTCCATCGGAAAGAGCAACTCCCCCGCCCGCTCGGCGGCGGTATGGATCCCCAGCTCGTCGCGGGCCTCAGTATCCAGGTAGTCGATGGCTAGCCGGCGGAAAATGTAGTCAACCAGGCTCGAGGCGATACGGATCTCCGGGTCGTCGGTGATACCCGCAGGCTCAAAGCGCATGTTGACGTACTTCCTCACGAAGGTCTCGAGTGGAACACCGTGCTGCAAGCCCAGGCTCACCGAGATCGAGAAGGCGTCCATGACGCCGGCCAGCGTGGAACCCTGCTTCGAAACCTTGATGAACACCTCGCCAGGGCGCCCGTCCGCGTACTCTCCCACCGTGACGTACCCCTCCGCATCCGCCACCTGGAAGGCGTAGGTGCGGGAACGGCGATGCCGGGGCAGCCGCTCGCGGTAGGAGCGGGTGCGGTTCACCTCCACCTCTCTGGAGAGCGCCTCGATCCGCCGGGTCAACTCGGCTACCTCTTCGCTGGTTTCGGCGAGAGCGCTCTTCGCGGTCTGTAGCGGCTGGCCTACCTTGCAGTTGTCCCGATAGATAGCGACCGCCTTGAGGCCGAACTTCCACCCGTCTATGTACGCCTGCTCGATGTCTTCGATCGTCGCCGACTCCGGAAGGTTCACAGTCTTCGAGATCGCGCCGGAGAGGAACGGCTGGGCCGCCGCCATCATCCTGATGTGGCCGACGTGGCTGATCACGTTATCGCCCATGGCGCAGGCGAAGACCGGCAGGTGTTCGCCTGCAAGTCCAGGCGCGCCGACGATGGTCTTGTGCTCGTCAATGAAGGCCGTAATAGCCTCGACCTCAGCCGGCGAGTACCCCAGCCTGGCGAGAGCCCGCGGCACCGTCTGGTTAACGATGGTCATCGTTCCGCCACCCACCAGAGTCTTGAACTTCACCAAGCCGAGATCAGGCTCGATCCCGGTCGTGTCGCAGTCCATCAGCAGCCCAATGGTCCCGGTGGGTGCGAGCAGCGTGGCCTGAGCGTTGCGGACCCCGAAGACCGGAGCCTGCGAGATCACCTCGCCCCAGACGGCCTGCGCAGCTCCGATCAGATTCCCGGGGACCAGATGGGAGTCGACCTTTGCCAGCTCGTCCCTGTGCATCTCGAGCACCCGGAGCATCCCCTCGCGATCGTTCGCAAAGCCGTCGAACGGAGCGATGCGCTCCGCGAGCCTCACCGAGGTCTCGTAGGCGGCCCCGGTCATCAGCGCGGTGATGGTAGCAGCGTAGGCGCGGCCGGCGTCGGAGTCGTAGGGAAGTCCGAGTGCCAGTGGGACTCGGAGCGAAGGCCGGGTGCCAGGAGCATGGCCCCAAGGTTGGCGTAGCCCAGGCCAAGCTGGCGGTAGCTCCGCGAGGTCTTCGCGATGGTCTCGGTGGGGTAGTCGGCGTTGGAGACCAGGATGTCCTGGGCAACGATCAGCAGCGACGCCGCGTGAGCGAACCCCTCGGTGTCGAAACCTCCGTCGTAGTCCAGGTACTTCATCAGGTTGATCGAGGCGAGGTTGCATGAGGAGTTATCGAGGTGCATGTACTCGCTGCACGGGTTCGAGCCGTTGATCCTCCCGGCGTTCGGCGTGGTGTGCCACCGGTTGATGGTGGTGTCATACTGGACTCCGGGGTCGGCGCAATCCCACGCCGCCTCGGAGATCTGCCGCATGAGGTCGCGCGCCCTGACCGTCTTCATCACCGAACCGTCGAGGACCGACCTCAGGTGCCACTCCCGGTCCTCGATTACCGCCTGCATGAACTCGTCGGTGACCCGTACCGAGTTGTTGGCGTTCTGGTACTGGATGGAGAAGGCGTCCTTCCCGTCGACGCCCATGTCGAAACCGGCCTGGGCCAGCACCCGAGCCTTGCGCTCCTCAACCGCCTTGGTCCAGATGAACTCCTCGATGTCCGGGTGATCCACATCGAGGATCACCATCTTCGCGGCTCGCCTGGTCTTCCCACCCGACTTTATGGTTCCCGCCGAGGCGTCAGCCCCGCGCATGAAGGAGACCGGGCCGGACGCAGTCCCGCCGCCGTTCAGGTGCTCTACCGACGAGCGGATCTTCGAGAGGTTCACCCCGGCGCCGGACCCTCCCTTGAAGATGATCCCCTCCTCCCGGTACCAGTTCAAGATCGAGTCCATGGTGTCGTCCACCGAAAGGATGAAGCACGCCGAGGCTTGCTGGGGAACCCCCTCAACCCCGATATTGAACCAGACCGGAGAGTTGAAGGCAGCCCGCTGCTGAACGAGAAGGAGCTTGAGCTCGGAGCGGAAAGACTCCGCCTCCTCGTCGTCGGCGAAGTATCCGCCCTCCCTTCCCCAGGAAGTCAGGGTGTCGACGATGCGGTCCGCGACCACCTTGAGAGAGTGCTCGCGCCCCTTGGTGCCAAGGGTCCCGCGAAAGTACTTCTGTGCCAGGATGTTGGTGGCGTTCATACTCCAAGTGGCGGGAACCTCCACCCCTAGCTGCTCAAAAGCGACCGCGCCGGTGCGATAGTTGGAGATCCGCGACTCGCGCTCATCCCACTCCACCGAAGCGTACGGGTCTTCACCTGCTCGGGTAAACCTGCGAACCAACCCTCTGATACTGCTCACGCAGCCACCCCCTCAACCACAAACTCTAGCCAGATCCCCGCCACCGCGACAGGCTCGGACGGACGCAACTCCACACCAATAGCGTTTAATGATTCCTCGCACGCTATATCTAGCGTTCTCAAACTATAACCCTAAACTAGACAGTTGTTACATAATTTCCAAACATTTCTCCCGTTCGCAGCACAGCCGCGCTCCTTGCTGAACCGCATCGACAACGCCGAGAGCCACCGCCGCCGCCCTCGCCTAGGATTAGTTCTTCGCCATGACAATCAACACTTCTCAGCAGCAAGCGGGGACCACTTGCAGTTAAGCCGACCGCTGGGCGAGGCCGCCCTCGCCCCCGACGACCCCATCGACAACCTCCTGCTCGAGGAGTTCCTCGAGGTAAACCGCGGGCTAGCCGTCGACGTTCTGATCGTCATCCCGGCGTACAACGAGGCGGACTCCCTGCCTGGGGTGCTCGATAGGATGCCAGAGACCATCGCTAGGATGCCAGAGACCATCGCCAGCCATCGCGTCGCGATCCTGGTGGTCTCGGACGGGTCCACCGACGGGACCGCCAAGGCGGCGGCCGATCGCGGGGTCCTCACCATAGCGGCCCCGATCAACCGGGGGCAGGGCGCCGCGCTGAAGCTCGGCTACCTTGTCGCCATCCGACTCAAAGCCCGCTACGTGGCCGTGGTCGACGCCGACGGGCAGTGGGACCCAGCCGACCTCTCCTTCGCGATCGACATCCTCGACAGCGGCTCGGCCACCTTTGTGCAAGGATCGCGGGTGCTCGGCAGCAGCGAGGTCGGTGACTCCTTTCGCGACCTGGGTGTGACCTTCTTCGGCTGGTTGATATCCCTGCTCATCGGCACCAAGATCACCGACACCTCCTCCGGGATCAGAGCCTTCACCACCGGCGCAATCGACGGGATACGGCTCGACCAGCCCCAGTACCAGTCATCGGAACTCCTGATTGCGGCCGCAATGTCCGGCGCGGCGGTGTGCGAGTTCCCGGTCACCATGTCCAAACGGACCGCCGGCTCGTCGAAGAAGGCGAAGAACGCGCTGTACGGCTGGTACTACCTTCGGGCGGTGATCCGCACCTTCCTAAGAGAGTTCCGGACGCCGCGCCCGTGACCCGGCCAAAGCTCCGAGCGCCCATCGGTCTCCTCTTCCTGGTAGCGCCGCTCCTCCTCTTCGTCATCCCGGCAGCACTCGGCCACCCGCCCATCTTCGGCGACAACGCCACCCAGAACGAGCCGCTGCGCTGGCTGGCCGGGACGGATCTGCGCCACGGAATCCTGCCGGCATGGGACCCCTTCAACTGGAGCGGGACTCCCCTCCTTGCCGGCTTCAACGCCGGCACCTTCTACCCGCTGATCGCCTGGTTCGTGCTCCTCCCTCCGGCCTTCGCAACCGCTATGGCGCTCGCATCCGCCTGGTACGTCGCCGAGTTCGCCGTCTACGGGATCGCCCGCCGGTACGGGATCATCGCCCCCATCGCGGCGGCGGCCGCTGTGGTCTTCGTGCTCTCCGGCTCCTTCCTGGGACAGGTAGTCCACCTGGACATGATCGAAGGCGATGCGGCCGGCCTAGTCAGCGTCTGGGCCTTGCTGGCGCTCCTCGAGTCGAGGGACTCCCGAGATCGCCTGCTCCATGCGGCCCTGCTCGCTGCGGCCTTCGCCGCAGTTGTCCTCGCCGGCGCCCCCGAAGCGATGCTGGCCTTCCTGGTCGCGCTCTCGACGATAACCGCGGTCCGGATCGCGCGCCGCGAGGCCCCCATCTCCATCCTCCTCTGGATCGCTCCGGCGGCAGCTCTGGCCCTGGGACTCTCCGCTCCCCAGTGGGTGCCTGGGCTCGCCTACGTTGCGATCTCCACCCGCAACCACCTTCCGGCAAATTACGCAGGCTCCGGCCCTTACTCCTGGATATTCCTGCCGCTGGCTATCTTCCCCTTCGCGTACGGCGGGTACCAGGGTGACTACCTACCCTCGTTCTTTGGGAACTACAACCCGTCGGAGATCAACATCACCTTGACGACGGTGGGCATTGTCTTCCTCCTGATCGCGATCACCACCCGTAGGCTCCCCGGGTTCCGGAGGCGCACGGAACTGCTGATCCTTTTCGCCGTGGGTGCGGTCTTTGCTCTCGGCTCGCACACGCCCCTCGCCCCGCTGATATACCGGCTCCCACTCTTCAGCCTCCAGCGACCACTCTTCAGCCTCCAGCGACTCGCCTCCCGGTACCTCATCGACATCAACCTGGCCGCCATCGTGCTCGCGGCGGCAGGGCTGCAGCACTGGTGGAGCCGCGGGTGCCACCTCGACAGGATGGCTACCGCCGCGCTCTGGATCTTCTTCGCCTTGAGCGCGGTGTTCGCCGCCTTCGCCGCCCTCCTCACCGGGCCCACTCTCACCCTTTTCCAGACAAACTCCGTTCCTACCGGCTCCCAAGCGACCGCGCTCCGGGTCTACCTAGCGCTGCAGCTGCTGCTTCTACTGGCGGCGGTATGGATAGCAACCGGCAGGAAGATCGGGCGGGTCAAGCCGGCGGTGGTGCTTTCCGCCATCCTCCTCGTCGACACGCTCAACCTCGCCAGCCAGTTCGTCTGGGCGCCGTCGTATCACAACCCTGCCCCGCTGGCGCAGGCGCCACCGGCGTCGAAGCTGATCAGCGGGCCATTCCAGCGCCTCGGGGTCTACGACCCCTCCCTCTTTGTCTACTACCGGACCATCCCGGCAAACGAGCAGCCCGACCGCAACGCCTTCACCCAGACCGGCTCGATCCAGGGGTACGCCTCGCTCTCGCTCGCAGGATACAACCGGCTCACCGGAACCAAGGTTCAATCCACCCTCCAGCCGGATCTGATACCCCTTTACCAGCGGCTGCTCAACCTCGACCTGCTAATCACCGCTCCCCGCTACTTCGTAACCGACCTCGGCTCCAGGCTCTGCTGATCACCGCTCCCCGATACTTCGTAACCGACCTCGGCTCCCGGCTTCCCTCCGCCGCTCCCAACCTGCCGGCATCGGACTACCCGGCGGCGGGATCTCGAGGCGTCGCGGAGGCGTTCACCGGGAACGTCCCGGCGGTCGGTGCCGTCGACTACCTGGCCCCCAGGGGTTCACCGCCGGCACGAGTCACACTGACCTCAAGTGGCGGCGCGACTAGCCTCCTCCTCGCACCCCAGGATCCGGTCGCAGTCGATCTCGCTGGTTTAACCGCCTTCTCCATCCACTCGAGGACCCCGCGAATCGCCGTCCGGTCCGCCGGGAACTGGTACCTTCTCGCCGGGCCCTTGAGCCGGTTCCTCTCCCCCCGCTCCTGGACGCAGCTGACCGGAGAGTACGGAACCATCGACTACCTCGCGAAGACCCAACGAAAGAGCCTGATCCCGTCGGACAGCGCCGTCACCATCGTCAG
>JAJYHR010000079.1 GCA_021784675.1 Actinomycetes bacterium | reverse complement strand
CGGAGGAGGATCCAGCGGGGGGCGGACGTCCGCAAGGACCAGTCCTACGTGATCGCGGTGATGCCCCCCGGCGCCACCCAGCGGCTGCTGCTCCCGGTGGGCTCCTTCACCAAGGAGGAGATCAGAAGGATTGCGGCCGAAGCCGGCCTCCGCACCGCGGCAAAGCCCGACTCCCAGGAGGTGTGCTTCATCGCCAGCCGCTCGTCCAAGGAGGAGTTCCTCTCCCGCTACGGCCGGCTCCACCCCGCCCGGGTCTTCGATCCGGTGAGTGGCCGCACCGTGGAGGATGACGTCCCCTTCGAGACCGTCACCATCGGCCAGCGGCGCCGGATCGGCGGCCTTGGCGACTCCATGCGCCGGTACGTGGTCGGAAAGGACCCGGCGACGAGGACGCTGACCGTCGGAACCGCCGACAACCTGCTGGTTAGCGAGCTCCCGGTGGCGAGGTTCACCGACTTTACGGGGGAGGGCGGCAAGCTCGCCGGGATGCTCCAGGGGAGCGCGCACGGCGGCGTGGTGCCCGGGGATCTCGGGCCGGCGGGGGTCCGCTTCGATCGTCCCGCCCGCCGGATCGCGCCAGGGCAGACCGTCGTCCTCTACCGTGACGACCTGGTAGCCGCCTCGGCGACGGTGACGGCGTGAACGGAGGCGCGGAGCTCGATCCAAAGGATCGGATTCTCAGGCTCCGGCGAATCCTCGACCAGGCCGGCATCGCCTACTATGCCCTCGATGCTCCGGTCATGAGCGACGCCGAGTACGACAGCCTGATTGCCGAGCTCCGGGAGCTGGAGGCCGCCCACCCGGAGCTCGGCTCCGACTCTTCGCCCACCAGGCGGGTTGGCGCCCCGCCGGTGCGCACCTTCGACGAGGTGAGGCACGCCACCAGCATGCTGAGCCTGGACAATGTCTTTTCAACCGGGGAGTTCGAGGCCTGGCTAGCCCGGCTGGGCCGTCAGGTCGGGAGAGAGCCGGAGCTCTTCTTCGAGCTCAAAATCGATGGCCTTGCTCTGGCACTCCGGTACGAGGAGGGCATCTTGACCTCGGCGGCCACCCGGGGGGACGGCACCGTTGGCGAGGATGTCACCGCCAACGCCCTCTCCGTGGCCGACATCCCGCCGCGGATCGCCACCAAAGAGCCGGTGGTGGAGGTCAGGGGCGAGCTCTACATGTCGAAGCGGGCCTTCGCGGATCTAAACGCATCCGAGCTGGGGGGCCGGGCGCCCTTTGCCAACCCGCGGAACGCCGCCGCCGGGAGCCTGAGGCAGAAGGATCCGGCGGTTACCCGGCGCCGCAACCTCTCCTTCTTCGCCTACCAGCTGGAGGTGGGGCCACCGATCGACCGCCACCACGAAGCCCTTGACTACCTGGCGTCGCTGGGTTTTGCCATCGAGCCGCACGCCCGGGTGGTAGACGGGGAGGGGGCGCTCGCCGCGCTTGCCGAGCTGCAGGCGACGCGGCACGGCTTCGAGTACGAGATCGACGGGGCGGTTGTCAAGGCCGACCGGATCGGGGACCGGGTTGCCGCGGGCTCGACCGCGCGGGCGCCGCGGTGGGCGATCGCCTACAAGTTCCCCCCCGAGGAGCAGACGACGGTACTGGAGGGGATCGAGGTCTCGATCGGCAAGAGCGGGAAGGTGACCCCCTTCGCGCTCTTCTCCCCGGTAAGGGTCTCGGGCTCGGTGGTCTCTCGAGCCACCCTGCACAACTTCGACCAGCTGTCGGCGAAGGACGTAAGGGTCGGGGATACCGTGGTTATCCGCAAGGCCGGTGACGTCATTCCCGAGGTGCTCCACCCGGTCATCGAGCTGCGCCCGGAGAGCGCCTCCGCCTACGTTCCTCCGGAGGCTTGCCCGCGGTGCGGGAGCGCGCTGGTACGGGTGGCCGGTGAGGTGGACGTCTTCTGCCCGAACCGCTTCTGCCCCGACCAGCTGATCCAGCGGCTGATCCACTTCGGCTCCCGGGACGCCCTCGACATCGACGGCCTCGGAGAGCAGAGGGCGGCTCAGATGGTGGAGATGGGACTGGTCACCATCCCCTCCGACCTCTACCGCCTGGGAAGCGAGGAGCTCTCCAAGCTTCCGGGCGTGAAGGAGAAGACGCTTGCCCGGCTGGCGGCCGGGATCGAAGCGTCGAAGACCAAGCCGCTCGCCAGGCTGATCTTCGCCCTTGCCATCGACGGCGTGGGGATGCAGGTCGCCGAGATCGTGGCGCCGGTCCTGGGAAGCCTGTGGGCGCTCTCGAGCATCGAGGCGTCCGAGCTCGAGGCGCTCGACGGCATCGGACCGGTGATCGCGGGGTCTCTCGCCCGCTTCCGCTCCGACGAGTACGGAGCGAGGCTGCTCGAAGGGCTCAGGGAGGCGGGCGTCGGCGGCGGCCAACCGGTTGCAGCCGAACCGTCCGGAAGCGAGCTCGCCGGCCTCACCTTCGTGATCACCGGCACCCTTCCGGGCCTGAGCCGCAACCAGGCGGCGGCCATGATCGCCGACCACGGAGGCAGGGTCGCGGGCTCGATCTCGGCAAAGACCTCCTACCTGCTAGCCGGTGATAGCGGCGGATCCAAGCTGAAACGGGCTGAGGAGCTGGGGGTGCCGGTGATCGGCATGGATGGGCTGGCCAGGATGCTGGCCGGTGGTAGCCTACCTAGCGAATGAGTGCTTGGTTTTGCTAGCCCGGCGGAGACTGGGTAGCTGCTCACGAGGGGTGGGTTCTGACGGGTAGAGACGAGAACTTGGGCCGGGTGCTTGGAGGGAAGTACCGCATCGAGGCCAGGATCGGAAGCGGTGGATCGGGAGTGGTCTACCGCGCGCTCGACCAGGACTTGCGCCGCCGGGTGGCGATCAAGCTGATGCTCAAGGCCTACTCCGGCGACGCCGCCTTTATGAAGGGTTTCGCCGCCGAGGCCCGGGCGAGTGCGCAGCTCAGCCACCCCGGCATCGTCAGAATCTACGACTGGAGGACCGAAAACGACGAGCCCTTCCTGGTGATGGAGCTGATGGAGAACGGCTCGCTCAGCGACCTCTACCGGAGCCAGGTCCGGCTCTCCCGGCCCCAGATCGCCGAGGTCGGCCTCTCCACCGCCCAGGCGCTCGCCTACGCGCACGACCATAAACTCCTTCACCGGGACATCAAACCGGCCAACCTGCTCTTCGATCACTCCGGCAGGGTGCGACTCGCCGACTTCGGCCTGGTCCAAGTGCTCTCCGGAACCACCATCACCGAGGCCGGCAACCGGGTGCTCGGTACCCCGCGATACATGTCTCCGGAGCAGGCGGAGGGGACGAAGACCCTGCCGGTTAGCGACGTCTACTCCCTGGGCCTGGTGCTTTTCGAGGCAATCACCGGGTACTTTCCCTTCGTTGGCGACTCCGCGCTGCTGATAGCCCAGGCCCGGCTCCACCAGCGGGTCGAGAACCCCAACCCCGGGGACGAACTGCTCGAGGTGGTGATGCCGATGATCGCACGCAATGCGAACGATCGTCCGTTCGCCTCCGAAGTGGCCGCGTTGCTGGCGGGGGTGGCCTCCCGCCTGGGGGTGCCCGCGCCGATCGCCTTCGCGCCGAGCGCGCTGGAGTCCCCCGAGGCGATCATGGATGCCACCCGCTTTGAGCCGGCGCCGGGCATCGTCGCAGCCGGCGCCCTTACCGAGGGGCTGACCGAGATGGCGGGAGCCTCGGCCACCAGGGTGCTCGTAGCCCAGCCGCCGCGGCCGCCGGAGAGCGGGCCGGACGCGGCCAAGCACCGCCGCTGGCCCTGGATCCTCGCCCTGCTCCTCCTCGCACTGTCGGGTGGCGGGCTCGCCGCCTACCACTACCTGCGCCCGATCAGGGTCCCGGCGCTTGCCGGCCGGAGCGGGAGCTACGCAACCGCCCTCCTTCGCCGCGACGGCTTCCTGC
Source organism: Actinomycetes bacterium (assembly GCA_021784675.1). Lineage (GTDB taxonomy): Bacteria > Actinomycetota > Acidimicrobiia > Acidimicrobiales > Acidimicrobiaceae > JAKARV01. Next base: position 5,128 of record JAJYHR010000079.1, on the reverse strand, counting down.
ACACGGCTGAGACCTTCGGGTACTCCGCTTCCTACCCCGCCGGCGAGGTGACGGCGGTCTCTCCGGGGAGCGGATCGACCGCGCTGGCGAACTCGGAGATCACCCTGGCCATCTCCAAGGGGCACGCTCCGATCAAGCTCTCGAACCTTGCCGGCACCGCCGGCGCGGACGCGGTCCAGAGGCTCACGCGCCTTGGTTTCGTCGTGAGCCGATCTTACGCCTACTCGGCAACGGTGGCGGCGGGGACGGTGATCTCCCAGTCACTCAAGCCTGGTACCTATCGCTTCCGCACCAGAGTGAGCCTGGTGGTCTCGAGCGGCCCGCCGCCTCGGCCGGTACCGAATATCTACCAAGATACGCAGAGCCAGGCCTCGGCGCAGCTCTCCGCCGCCGGCTTCTCGGCAAGCTTCCAGCAGGCATACTCCAACACCATCCCCGCCGGGGAGGCGATATCTCAGAGCCCCGCAGCTGGCCAGGTGGAGGCCTACGGCTCCCAGGTGGTTGTCACCATCTCCTTGGGCCCCCACTACGTCCAGGTCCCCAACGTGGTTGGCGACCGGCTGGCTACGGCAGAGGCTGCGCTCTCCGCCGCCGGCTTTTCGGTGCAGGTCGATCCCATCTTCGATAAAGGCAAGGTGTTTCTCGAAAACCCCACTGCCGGGAGCACGGCGCTTTACGGTTCGGCGGTGGTGCTCGCCGCCCAGTGAGGCCAGCGTGAAACCTCCCCGCCCTTCAGGGACGAGGTCATCGCGCCGGCGGCCCCCTCCTAAGCTCTAGGTCGAGACGTTGAAAAGGTGGGTTGCCGTGGCAGATCTGGATCCGGGGTGGCTGGACTCGCTGAAGAGGTACGAGTTCCTGAGCTCGCAGTGGCTGGAGGAGTTCCACGCCGTCTCCGCTCGGCTGGGATCGGATCAGATCGGGATCGAGCCGGCGGTCAAGCTCAACCAGGTCGTCAGCGGCTGCCCCTTCCAAGCGGAGCCGCTCAGAGCCTACCTGAGCACGGTGAGCGGCTACCTGGAGATCGGGATCGGGGAGATCGAGAATCCTGACCTTACGGTCGCCCTCGACTACGAGACCGCAAAGTTGCTGTTCGTCGACCTCGACCCGCGACGGGCGGTCGAGGCGTTCTTGGGAGGGAAGGTGCTGGTCACCGGCGATATGACCAAGCTTCTTGGCCTTGCCCAGGCGCTCGCTTCCCGCGGTCCCGGCGACCCTCTCGGCGAGGCGCTCAAGGCGATCACCTCGTGATCGCGGGGATCGCGGTCTAGGATGGCGGCATGACATCTGGCATTTCCAAGGCGGACGTCGTTCACGTGGCGCGGCTGGCGAGGCTGCGCCTCTCCTCCGGGGAGATCGCTATGTACCAGGAGCAGCTGTCGCGGATACTCGATCTGGTCGGCGAGATGGATGACGATCGCCTGGCGGTGATGCCGGCGATGGCCCATACCCAGGACCTGGTCAACGTGCTCCGGGAGGACGTTCCCCGTCCCGGCCTGGAGCGCGAGCGGCTGCTGGGATCGGCTCCGGATACCGAGGGGGAGTTCTTCCGGATCCCGAAGATCCTTGGGGAGCCGGAGTGAACGACGGAATCCTCGCTCTCGACGCAGCCTCGCTGGCCGCCGCCGTCCGGTCCGGAGAGGTGACGGCGGTGGAGGTGGTCGAGACCTACCTCGCCCAGATATCGGTGCAGGAGCCGGAGGTCGGGGCGTTTCTGAGCATCGACGCCGAGGCCGCGATCTCCGCCGCAGCCGCTCTCGACCGCGCGCGGGAGAGCGGGGAGGAGCTGGGGCCGCTGGCGGGAGTACCGGTCGCGCTCAAGGACAACCTCTGCACCACCGGCTTTCCCACCACCGCCGCCTCCAGGATCCTCGAGGGCTGGATCCCGCCGTACAACGCCACCGTTGTCGACCGGGTGCTCGCCGCCGGCGGGATCGCGATCGGCAAGACCAACCTGGACGAGTTCGCTATGGGCTCGTCCACCGAGAACTCCGGCTACAAGATCACCCGCAACCCCCACGATCTTGATCGTGTCCCTGGCGGGTCGTCGGGCGGGTCAGCGGCGGCGGTGGTCAGCCGGATGGCACTGCTCGCGCTCGGCTCCGACACCGGGGGCTCCATCCGCCAGCCCGCCTCGCTCACCGGCATCGTCGGCCTGAAGCCGACCTACGGCCGGGTCTCGCGCTACGGGCTCCTCGCCTTCGCCTCCTCGCTGGACCAGATCGGGCCGATGGCGGCCACGGTGAAGGACGCGGCGCTGATGGCCGAGGTAATCTTCGGGCACGACCCGATGGATGCGACCTCGCTCGCCGTCCCGGTCCCAGCGCTGGTGGACGGGATCGAAGGGGGGGTGCGGTCGCTCCGCATCGGCCTGGTCTCCAACCTGCTCGAAGTGGCGGCGCCAGCGGTGGCGGCGGCGGTCGAGCGCGCGGCCGCAGCGCTTGCAGGGGAGGGCGCCACCGTCGAGACCGTTGCCATCCCGGAGCTCTCGCTGGGACTTCCCGCCTACTACGTGGTGGCCCCCGCCGAGGCCTCCTCCAACCTGGCCCGCTACGACGGCGTGCGTTACGGCTTCCGGGGGGAGGGCGCGACCGCAGAGGAGATGATGGTCTCCTCCCGGTCGGAGGGATTTGGGGCCGAGGTAAAGCGGCGGATCATGCTCGGGACCTACGCGCTGTCGGCCGGTTACTACGACGCCTTCTACCTGCGTGCCCAGCGGGTGCGGTCGCTGGTGCGCAGCGCCTTCCAGGAGGCCTACTCCCGTTTCGATCTGCTGCTCTCGCCGACCTCCCCGACCACCGCCTTCAAGATCGGCGAGCGGTCGGACGACCCGGTGGAGATGTACCGCTCCGACGTCTGCACCATCCCCTCCAACCTCTCCGGTGATCCGGCGATCTCCGTGCCCTTCGGGAAGGAGGGCGGGCTCCCCATCGGCGTTCAACTGATGGGGCCGGCTCTCGCCGAGGAGCGGCTGCTGCGGGCGGCGTACGCCCTCGAGGCGGGATGGAGCGGAGAGTGATGGGCGAGTGGGAAGCGGTGATCGGACTCGAGGTCCACACCGAGCTGAGGACGGCGACCAAGCTCTTCTGCGGGTGCCCGAACGCCTTCGGGGTCGAGCCGAACACCTCGGTCTGCCCGGTCTGCCTCGGCCTGCCCGGGAGCCTTCCGGTGCTCAACGCCAAGGCGGTCGAGCTCGCCATCACGGTGGGCTTGGCGCTGTCGTCGCGGATCCAGCCCAGCCAATTCCACCGGAAGAACTACTTCTACCCGGACATGCCCAAGGACTACCAGATCTCCCAGTACGACGTCCCGGTGAACGCCGGCGGCGCTGTCGCGCTCCGCAGCGGCAAGGTGGTCGGCATCGTCCGTGCCCACCTGGAGGAGGACACCGGCAAGCTGGTCCACCGCGGCGGCGGCGGCCGGATCGGGGGGGCGGAGTACAGCCTCATCGACTACAACCGCTCCGGGGTGCCGCTGCTCGAGATCGTCTCCGAGCCGGAGATCTCCTCCGCCGAGGAGGCGAAGGAGTACGTGAGCGAGTTGAGGGCGATCCTGGTCGCCACCGGCGCCAGTGACGGGCGGATGGAGGAGGGCTCGCTCCGGGTGGACGCCAACGTCTCGGTCCGTCCGTCCGGCTCCGCGGAGCTGAGGACCCGGGTGGAGATCAAGAACGTCAACTCGCTGCGCTCGCTGGGGAGGGCGATCGGCTACGAGATCGAGCGCCAGATCGCCGTCTACGAAGGCGGCGGGTCGATCCTCCAGCAGACCCGGCACTTTGACGAGGCGAGCGGCGAGACCCTTCCGCTTCGGGCCAAGGAGGAGGCCAACGACTACCGGTACTTCCCGGAGCCGGACCTCCCTCCCATCTCCCCGCTTCCCGCGGAGGTGGAGCGGATCGCGAGCGAGCTCCCCCTGCTCCCCGCAGGGCGGCGCAGCCGCCTCTTCGAGCTGGTCGAGGGGGCCAGTCCCGACCAGGTCGAGGTGGCGATCGCCGAGGAGGTGTGGCCCTACGTGACCGCTAGCATCGACTTCGGGGTGGCCCCGGAGCTGGTGCTGGCCCGGGCGGCGAACGAGCTGGTGGCGCTGATCGGCGACGCCGGTCTCCTGACCCCCCTTCGCTTTGCCGAGGTGGTGGCGCTCGAGGAGCGGTTCTCGCCGTCGCAGGTGAAGCTGCTGCTCAAGGGGGCGGTAGGCTTCGACGGTACTGTGGAGGAGCTGGTGGCCAGGGTCGGACTCAGCTCTTCGGGGGCGGAGGACGCCAGGGCGATGATCAAGGAGGTGGTCGAGGCCAACCCCGAGGAGTGGGGGCGCTTCGTAGCCGGGGACGCCAAGGTGGGCGGGTTCCTGCTTGGCCAGGTGATGCGGAAGTTTGGAAGGGCGATCTCGGGGGCGCAGGCGAGGGCCGCCCTCGATGAGCTGGCGAGCGGTGCGGCCGGCGAGTAGCCGGTCGCGGGGAGTAGGAGACGGGGGTTTCGGGGTGCCGGAAGTGCGTTCGGTGAAGATCAGGAGCGGCGAGGTCACGGAGGGCCCCAAGCGGGCTCCGGCGCGGGCGATGCTGCGGGCGGTGGGCCTCCAGGACGAGGACTTTGCCAAGCCCCAGGTGGGCGTGGCCTCCTCCTGGAACGAGGTGACGCCCTGCAACCTCCCCCTCTCCGAGCTCGCCAAGCGGGCAAAGGCCGGCGTGCGTTCGGCCGGGGGAGTGGCGCTCGAGTTCGGTACCATCGCGGTCTCTGACGGCATCTCCATGGGCCACGAGGGTATGCACTCCTCGCTGGTATCCCGGGAGGTTATCGCCGACTCGGTCGAGGTGATGATGCACGCCGAGCGGATGGACGCCCTGGTTACCCTGGCAGGTTGCGACAAGTCGCTGCCGGGGATGATGATGGCGTCGGCCCGCCTCGACCTCCCCTCGGTCTTCGTCTACGGGGGTTCGATCCTCCCGGGGCGGTACCGCGATCGGACCATCGACATCGTCTCGGTCTTCGAGGCGGTCGGTGCCTACTCGGCCGGGCAGATGGGCGAGGAGGAGTTCTACGAGATCGAGCGCAACGCCTGCCCGACCGCGGGCTCGTGCGCCGGCATGTATACCGCCAACACCATGGCCTCGGTCTCCGAGGCCATCGGCCTCGCG
>JAJYHR010000029.1 GCA_021784675.1 Actinomycetes bacterium | reverse complement strand
CGATCAGGGTCGGCGGCGGGTCGTGCGCCAATACCCTTGCCGGCCTGGCCAGCCTCGGAGTGGATTCGGCGCTGGTGACAGCGCTCGGCGATGACGAGGCCGGCACCTTCTTCGGCGAGTCGCTGAGCGAGGCGGGGGTGGCGGTGGTCGTCCCGGAGCGCGGCTTTAGCGAGGGGACCGGGCGGTGCATGGTGCTGGTGACGCCGGACGCGGAGCGGACCATGATGACCTACCTGGGCGTGTCCACCGAGCTCGATCCCTCCGACCTTCCCATCAGCATCTTCACCTCAGCGCGCCTCCTCTACCTGGAGGGCTACCTCTTCGATGTCGAGCAGCTGGCCGAGGGGCTCCCGGCGGTCGTGCGGCAGATCCGCCGGATGGGGGTGAAGGTGGCGCTCTCACTCTCCGACTCGACGGTGGTCTACCGCCACCGGCGCCTTCTCGAGAAGCTGATCGAGAGCGATGTGGACATTCTCTTTTCCAACGGCGACGAGGGGGCCGCCCTCACCGGGCTCGGCGACGCCGTTTCGGTCGTGGAGAGGTTCCGGAAGCTCGGGGTCTCCGGGGCGCTAACGGTGGGGGCGCGGGGCGCCTTCGCCTTCGACCGGGAGGGGGTCATCTTCCACGAGCCACCGATCCTGGGAGAGATTCGCGACACGACCGGTGCCGGGGACCTCTTTGCCGCCGGCTTCCTGGCGGGCCAGATGCGCAGCCTCGATCTTGCCACCTCGCTGAGCCTGGGCCAGCTGGCGGCGGTCGAGGTGATTGGCCATACCGGAGCCCGTCCAGAGGTGGAGCTCACCCAGCTGGTCTCCGAGGCGCTCCCCGACCTGTCCCGGGTCTTTGGGAGGGGCTAAATCCAGCTCCGGGCAAGGCTGCCCCAGAGCTTGCCGCCCGGCCTGTCCTGCCGGATCCGGGGAAGCACGGCGATCACGAGGATGACGAGGGCGGCGACGCCGGCGTCGAGCCCGGTCGTGGCTCTCGCTCCCAGCAGCGGGGAGAGGGCGGCGAAGGCCGCCGAGCTGAAGACCGCGCCCACCGAGTAGCTGGCATACAGCCGGGCAAAGGCGCTGGAGTGGTCTTCCTGCTGGAAGGTCGTCGAGGTGGCGTAGGCCCGTGCCGCGTTGGTCGGGGCGACCAGGATCCCGAGCGCCAGCGAGATCACCGCCAGCGCGATCGTGGTGGTGCCGGCGGCGGCGAGCACTGCCAGCCCGGCAGCCAGCCCGGACAGCATGATCAGGATGCGTGGCCGGGGAGGGATGCGCAAGTGCCTCGAGAGCGGGGCGTAGATCGCGCCGCCAACCACCGACCCGACCGAGAGCAGGGCGAGGGCGATGCTGCCGAAGACGGCGAGGTGGAGCACGCCGCTGGCGATGGGGACGATGGCAACGATGAAGCCAGCCTCGATGACCCCCTCGGCGGCGCTCGCCGCGAGCAGCCACTTGCCGCCCTGGATCGGCTTCGCCTCGGCCCGGTAGATGACGGGTGGCCGCCGCATCGCCAGCGGGGTGGCGAGAGCGCAGAGGGCGGGAAGGATGAGCAGGTAGGGCGTCAGCGACAGGGAGACCTGGAGGGCGACGATCGCCGGGGAGGCGAGCCAGATCACCTCGAGGACGACGGCATCCCATGAGAAGTAGCGCTCGATGGCTTCCCGCGGCAGCACTGCGGTGAGCTCCCGGCGCAGGCTGCCGGCACCGAGCGCGACCAGGAGGCCGATGGCGAGCGCGGCGACGATGGCGAGCGCCAGCATCCCCGGCACCAGCGATGCGGCCGCCAACAGCGCGTCGGCCACGGCGATGGCCCAGAAGAGCAGGTGTCCCCGGCGCAGCAACAGCCGCCGGCCGGCCCGGTGGCCGGTGAGGAGGAGCACGCCGATCTCTCCCAGCGAAAGCATCCCGATGATGGCGGAGGCCAACCGGAAGCCGTCGGTAGTGCCGATGGCGTACTCGATCGCGACCGGCAGGAGTGCGATCGGCAACCGGAAGGTGGTTGCCGCAATCGACCACCGGGCGTAAGCCCGGAGACTGGAACTGGCCTGCATGCTATCCTCAAGAGGTGTTGTCGTGCCCTATCTCTGGAGTTACAGCGTAGCGGTGGCTGGTCAGAGCGCGCAGGTTTGTGATTGGATGGTGTGTGGTAGCTGGGCTTGAGCGCTATGGGATGGTCGGCGACCTGCATACGGCGGCGATGATCTCTGACGAGGGGTCGGTCGACTGGCTGTGCATCCCGCGTTTCGACTCCGACGCCTGCTTTGCCTCCCTGATCGGCAAGGAGGACAATGGGCGCTTCCGGATCGCCCCCCGCGCCAGGGTCCAGAAGGTGGTCCAGGCCTACGAGACCGACACCCTGGTGCTCACCACCACCTTCACTACCGAGACCGGGGCCGTCCGCCTTGTCGACTTCATGCCGATCCGGGAGAGCCACGCCCGGCTGGTCCGGATCGTGCAGGGGATCTCCGGCGAGGTGGAGATGTCGGTCGACCTCACCCTCCGCTTCGACTACGGGCTGACCGTCCCCTGGGTGAGGAGGGTCAAGGAGGGGATCGACTTCGTCTCCGGGCCGAACGCGGCCATCCTCACCAGCGATGTCGAACTCCACGGGATTGGCCTGGCGTCGATCGGCCACTTTACCGTGGCCGCCGGTGAGCAGAAGAGCTTCGTGCTCGCCTTCTACGACTCGGTCACGGCGTTGCCGCGAGCGATCGATCCCTTCGTCGAGCTGGCGCAGGTCCGCCGGTTCTGGCGCTCCTGGCTGGCGGCGACTCACGAGGACTACGGTCCCTACGACGCCTGCGTCCGCCGGTCGCTGGTCACGTTGAAGGCGCTAACCTACGCCCCGACCGGGGGGATGGTGGCGGCACTCACCACCTCCCTCCCCGAGCAGCTCGGAGGCTCCAGGAACTGGGACTACCGCTACTGCTGGCTCCGGGACGCCACCTTCGCCCTCTACGCCTTCCTCCACCGCGGCCACGGCAGGGAGGCCCGCGCCTGGCGCGCCTGGCTCTTGCGGGCGGTGGCTGGGAGCGCCGACCAGCTTCAGATCCTTTATGGCGTCGGCGGGGAGCGGCGGATCCCCGAGCTCAACCTCGACTGGCTGGACGGTTACGCGGGATCGAAGCCGGTGCGGATCGGGAACGCCGCCTCCGAACAGTTCCAGCTCGACGTCTACGGGGAGGTCACCGATGTCCTCTACCAGATGCTCAAGGTGGGGATCCGCCACGACGAGAACGCCTGGGAGATCCAGAAGTACCTTACCGATCACGTCGCCTCGGTCTGGAACGAGCCCGACGACGGCATCTGGGAGATCCGGGGCGAGCGCCAGCACTTCACCCACTCCAAGGTGATGGCGTGGGTGGCGCTTGACCGCTCGATCAGCTCGCTCGACCTCCTGGGCGCCGACGGCCCCAGGGAGGCGTGGAGCGCCGCCCGGGCGCAGATAGTCGAGACGGTGATGAAGCGGGGCTACAGTGAGCGGGTGGGGGCGTTTACCCAGGCGCTCGACTCCGACCGGCTGGACGCCGCGGTCCTGCTCGCTCCGATCATGGGCTTCATCGACGCCAACGACCCGCGCATGGTCTCGACGGTGAACCGGATCGCCAAGGACCTCACCCAGGACGGCTTCGTCCTTCGCTACGAGCCGGAGGCCGGAGTCGACGGGATCGGCGAGCCGGAGGGGGTCTTCCTTCCCTGCTCCTTCTGGCTGGTCGAGAACCTGGCGATGCAGGGGCGGATCGACGAGGCTGAGGAGCTGCTGCAGAAGCTGATAGGAGTCGCAAGCGGGGTCGGGATCTACTCAGAGGAGTTCGATCCCAAGCGGCATACGATGGTAGGTAACTTCGCGCAGGCGTTCTCGCATGTGGGGCTCGTAAATGCGGTCCACCGCGTGGTTACCGCAAAGAGGGGCGTGAAGGTAGCGCAGAGGAGAGGATGATGCAGAGGATTCCGTTTGTTCTGTTCGGGGCGACTGGGGACTTGGCGCGCAAGATGCTCCTCCCGGCGCTGCTCTCTCTGGGCCGTACTGCCAAGCGCTACCGGCTCGAGGTCATCGGAGTGGCCTCGACCAAGCTCGACGACGAGGAGTTCCGCGACTACGTTCGGACCGCACTCACCAAGGTCGAGCGCTTTACCAGCGCGGAGATCGACGAGTTCATCGGCCGGCTCTCCTACATCTCCGGAGACTACAGCGACGCCAACCTCTTTAGCGAGCTGGCGAAGCGGGTCTCCTTCGAGGAGCGGCCCATCTTCTACCTGGCGATCCCGCCCGCCATGTTCGAGACGGTGGTGGGGCAGCTGGGGAAGGCCGGATACGCCGATCACGGCAGGGTCATGGTCGAGAAGCCCTTCGGTCGCAACCGGGAGGAGGCGATCGAGCTCTCCCGGGTGCTGGCCGGAACCTTCCGTCACGACCAGGTCTACCGGATCGACCACTTCCTGGGGAAGGAGGCGGTCCAGAACCTCTTGGTCTTTCGCTTCGCCAACTCCATCCTCGAGCCACTCTGGAACCGGAACTACATCTCCCGCATCGAGCTGACCATGTCGGAGGCGTTCGGGGTCGAGGGGCGGGGATCCTTCTACGACTCCGTCGGGGTCATCCGCGACGTGGTCCAGAACCACCTGCTCCAGCTCCTCTGCCTGCTGCTGATGGAGCCCCCGAACTCGCTGGAGGCGGCGGATATCGCCCAGGAGCGCCTGAAGGTGCTGAAGGCGATGGGGTCGATGAGTCCTGAGCGGACGGTGCTGGCCCAGTACGGGGGCTACATCGACGAGGAGGGCGTGGCCCCCGATTCGACAACGCCCACCTACGCGGCGGCGCGGGTCGACGTGAACTCCTGGCGGTGGGCGGGAGTCCCGGTCTACATCCGAGCCGGCAAGGGGATGGAGAGGACCTTCACCCAGGCGGTGGTGGAGTTCCGTTCCCCGCCGACCATGATCTTCGACTCCGCTGACGCCGCTCACCAGCCGCCGCCGAACCAGATCATCTTCCACTTCAAGCCGGACGGGCTCATCGAGTTCATGATGCAGGCCAAGGTCCCCGGCCCGATGCTCCGCTCCCGCCAGGTGACCCTGGAGGTCGCCAGCGCCAAGGATCCCTCCCGCGGGGAGGACGCCTACGCCCAGCTCATCGACGACGTGGTCAGGGACGATCACTCGCGCTTTGCCACCGAGGAGTCGGTGGAGACCGGGTGGCGGGTGGTCTCGAGCCTCCTCGATCGGGCGTCCTCGGCTACCTACCCGATCGGATCCAAGGGGCCGGAGAGCGCCAACCGGCTGGTGGCCGAGTTCGGCGGGTGGTGCTCATGACCGAGGTGCTGGCAGTCGACCTTGGCGGTACCAACTTCAGGATGGCCCGGGTCTCCGGCGACGGGGAGATCCTCGTCCGGGATGCGCTCCCTACCCGGGAGGTGGAGTCGATCGAAGCCGGGCTCAAGCGGCTGATCGAGATGGTCGGTGGCGAGGGGATTGATGAGCTGGTGTTCGGCGCTCCGGGCGTAGTCGACTTCGAAGCCGGAACGGTCCCGTTCGCGGCCAACCTCCCCAGCGAACTGCGGGAAGGAATCGTCGTCGGCAGGCTCGAGTCCGAGATCGCAAAGCGGGTGACCCTGATCAACGACGCCGACCTGGCGGCGATGGCGGAGGCGAGGATCGGAGCCGGTCAGGGTGCGGAGACGCTGGTCTACGTCACCTGCTCTACCGGGTTCGGCGCTGGTCTTGTCCACCGGGGAGAGCTGTTCCGGAGCCGCTTCTCCGGGCTCGAGGTCGGCCACACCCGCCTGGGCCTGGAGTACTTCGATGAGGCCGAGAGGCTCGGCTCGGGCACGGCGCTCGCCCGGATCGCCAAAGGGAACAATCTGAACATCACCCCCGAGGAGCTGGTGAAGAGGGCCGTGCTTGTCGACGGCACCGAGCGGGACCTCCTGCGAGTGACTATCGAAGCTCTGGGGGTGGCGCTCGCCAACCTGGCGTGGCTCTTTGCTCCCGACCGGATCGTAGTTGGTGGGGGGTTGGGCCTCTCGGCCCCGCTGGTCCTCGAGCTTGCCCAGGAGTACTTCGACGGTGCCCGCCCAGAGTACCTCGAGGGGCTCGAGCTCCGGGCGGCGGAACTTGGCGACGATGCCGGCCTTCGGGGCGCGCCTTTCGTAGCCGTCCGAAGCTAGCCGGCGACCTCCTGGCCGCCGCGCTCTCCCGCTAGGACCTGGATCGCCACCTCGGGCGAGACCACGTTGATCGGGACGCCGGTGCCGAGTTCGAAGCCCGCCCGCGTGGTCACCTTGGGGTAGACGTGGGCGTGCCAGTGGAAGTTGCCGAAGGCGCGGTAGGGGGAGGAGTGGAAGACCACGTTGTAGGCGATCGGACCTACCTTCTCCCTCAGGATTGCAAGCGACCTGGCGATCAGCTGGCCGACGCCGAAGAGGGCCGACTGCCCGGATAGGTGCAGGTGGGCACCGTGATCGCGCGGGGCGATCAGCAGCTCGAAGGGGGACGCCGACCAGTAGGGCGCGATCGAAACCGCGTCCGACCCGCTCTCGAGGAGGCGCTCGCCGAGGGACTCCTCGAGAGCGATGGTGTTGCAGATCAGGCAGCCCCCTACGAACCGGGAGAAGCCGCCCTGCTCGTCGGAGAGCTCGCGGGGGACGAAGGAGATCCCCATCAGCTGGGCGTGGGGATGGGCCATCGAGGCGCCGGCGTCGCGGCCCTGGTTCACGATCACCTGCGAATACCGGATCGCCTTTGAGTGGGAGTGGGCCTCGATCCGGTCGCGGATGGCGCTCATGATCAGGTTGGTCTGGTCGCTCTGGAGCTGGGCCCAAGTGAGGCCGTGATCGGGCGAAAGGACCATCACCTCGTGGATCCCGCTCGCCGGCGCCTGGGTGAAGACCGGCCCGTGGCTGATGCTCACCATCGGCTCCTCGCCCTGGAAAGCGGGGTAGAGGTTGGGAACGACCCGCAACCTCCAGGAGCCGGTCGGTCCGTAGGTCTCCAAGGCCGGCGGGGTCTCCTCCTCGTTGCCCGGGCAGAAGGGGCACGGCCGGGCGGGGTCGCTCGGAAAGGTCTCGGAGCTGAGCGCGATCGCGGAAGGGCGGTAGCGCCTCATCTCCGAGACCACTACCCAGCGGCCGGTCAACGGATCCAATCTCAGCTGGTGGGTGCTCACAAACCCGATCTCCTTCAGTGTCCGGTAACAAAGCTAGCCCGAATTGCCGGGCAAGCGTCGGAAAATCAGCCGGCGTTCAGGGGAGCAGCGGCTGATATTCCGTGACCGTTTTGCTGCCGGCTACCCTGTTTACCCTGGGAGCCGCCGCGCGCGGATGTCCCCGCAGGCAGTGCTGCCGCCGGGCGGCGGAAGGGCTCCCGGCGGGCTCTGTTCCCGCTCTAGACTGTGCCCGCCTTGGATGTTTACCTAGACCACGCTTCGACCACGCCGATGCGGCCCGGACCCTACGCCCGCCTCCTCGAGACGCTTGCCCTGGTTCGCGGCAACCCGGCGTCGGCGCACTCGGTGGGGCAGGCCGCGAAGGGGTTGCTGGAGGAGGCCAGGGCGGAGATCGCGGGCCACATCGGCAGGCTCCCCGCCGAGGTCATCTTCACCTCCGGCGCGACCGAGGCGATGAACACGGCCATCTTGGGTCCGAGGCTGCCGGAGGGAGCGGTCATCCTCGCCAACCCAATCGAGCACGCCTGCGCGCTGTCGGCGATCGGGCGGAGGGGAGCGCCGGTGGAGTGGCTTCCCCTCGACGGCTCCGGCCGCGTGGATACCGCCGCGGCTGCGAGGATGATCGGGGCCGCGGGGTTGCGGATGGGGATGCTGGTCGTGATGGCCGCCAACAACGAGACCGGAGTGGTGGAGCCGGTGGCCGAGCTTGCCGCGGCAGCCCGGGCGGCCAATCCCGCGGCGGTGGTAGTCTCGGACGCTGCCGCCTACGCCCCCGCGGGCCGGCTGGCTGAAGTGGCCGGTCACGCGGATCTGCTGGCCATAGCGGTGCACAAGCTTGGCGGCCCGGCCGGCATCGGGGTCCTGGTGCGCAGGTCAACCCTTCCCCTCGACGGGCTGCTCACCGGCGGCGCGCAGGAGTACGGGGTGCGCGCCGGCACCGCTCCGGCGGCGCTTGCCGCATCGGCGGCGGCGGCGATCGTGGAGGTCGCCTCGGGAGGCTTGCCGGGCGAGATCGCCGGGCTCCGCGATCGCTTCGAGGAGCGGGTGCTATCCCTCCTGCCCGGGCTGCGGATCGCCGGCGCCGGCGCCGAGCGGACCGGGGTGACCTGCCTGCTCCTGCCCGGGCTGCGCTCGGAGGACCTGCTCTTCCTCCTTGACGAGGCCGGGGTCGCCGCCTCCTCCGGCGCGGCCTGCGCGTCGGGTGCTCTCGAGCCATCGCACGTGCTGCTGGCGATGGGATTCGGCAAGTCCGAAGCCCTCTCCTCGCTGCGCTTCTCCTACGGCTACGGCAACACCGCCTCCGAGATCGACTACGCAGCCGGCGCGCTTGCCGAAGCGGTGGAAAAGCTCGGCGGGGTGCGGTGAGGCTGGGTGTCAACAACCCGGTGTACGTGGGCCTTCTCGCCATCCACGTCGGCCTGGGCGTGATCGGCTACGGCTCCAACGCCGTCGGGGGATGGTTCGCCGCCAGGGCGAGGAGAGGGGTCGTCGACGAGGGGTTGCGCCGCTTTCTCGGGGACCGGATCTCGCTCGCGCAGTGGTGCGTGGTCCTGGTTCCGGTGGCCGGGATCCTGCTGCTTGCGGAGGGGAACCTGGCCGACGCCGGCCGCGGCTGGTTCATCGGCGCCGTCGGGATCTGGGCGCTAACGGCAGTCGTCCTGGCCTCGCGGGGCTGGCCAGCGCAGCGCCGGATCACCCGCGAGCTTGCCGGTGCGGCCCCCGACCTCCAGGTGATCCGGTCGAGCGCAACCGCGATGCTCCGGAGCCAACAGCTGGTGACGCTCCTCTACTCGCTGGCCTTTGCCCTGATGCTCTTTAAACCCTGACGTTGACAGGAGCGCGATCCCCGGCCGTTAGGGCGGGGAGGCCCACTACCGGCTAGCCGCGCCCGCAGTTCG
>JAJYHR010000008.1 GCA_021784675.1 Actinomycetes bacterium | reverse complement strand
TCCTCGAGCACCTCCTTTACCGTGGCCACCTCGCCCATCTTGTCGGCTTCGCGAACGGAAGTTACCGCGAACGACTCGTTGAGGATCACCTCCTGCCCCGGGCGGAGCGCGGATGCGGCGATCTCGGGATGCAGTGCTACCCGCATCTTGCGACCCGAGCTGTAGACGTCAACCGTCTCGTCAGCATTGGCCTGCACAAAGACTCCGTAGGCCGCCGGCGGCTGGGTGAGCTTCTCGACCTCCTCCCGGAGGTTGGCGATGTGCTCGCGCGCCTGCTGAAGGGTGAAGGTGAGCTTCTCGTTCTTCGCCTGCGTCTGCGCGAGCGCCCCCGATACCTCGAGAAGCTTCTCTTCGAGCGCCCTCGCCCTTGACGGCGCCTCTTGCACGCGTTGCCGAAGCTCCCGAACCTCTTGCTCGAGCGCCTCTACCGATCGGGCACCCGGACCCTCGCGGGGAGTTCGTGATTCGTCGTCTGCTGTCGCCATTTACACCTCCTCCCACTAGTACGCTACCGCTTGCCCGATAAAAGAGGAACCACCTTTGACCACTCGAATCCTGACTACTCGGGCGCAACTCAGCCGCGGCTAGTCTGATGGCTTGGGAAGCGACTCAACTTCGCACGAAAGGAAGTGAATTGAAGGTCTGGATTGACCAGGATCTTTGTACTGGCGATGGGCTCTGCGAAGAGATATGCCCTCCGGTGTTCACCCTGCTCGACGACGGCTTGGCCTACGTGAAGGATCAGGGAACCGTCTGCAACGATCCCGGTGGCGCCGCCCAGATGGCCGCCGTTCCGTCCGAGTACGAGGACGCGGTGACCGAGGCCAGCGAAGAGTGCCCAGGAGAGTGCATCTTTATCGAGGCCGAATGACCGCCGGCGGGCGGCTGCACCCTGGCGGCATGCCCCCGCGCGAACAGCTGCCGGGCAAATCTCCATCCAACCGGTTCGCAGCCATCTGGTAGCTTAACCCTCTCTATCGCTGGCGAAGAGCTTCGCACCGGCGTGCGCGGATATGAGAAAGGCGGTGTGGCCGACCATCCGCTGCTCCGGGCGGACGACATCGCCCCGGACCACCCAAGGACGCTCTAGCACCTCGACCACGCGGTCCCGCACCCAGCCAAGGCGCCGCAACTCCTCGACGGTTGCCACGACCTGGTTCACGTTGGTAACGTAGACGGCGATCAAACCACCGGGGCTGACCAGCCTTGAAAGGTTGCCAAGGACGGTCCACGGATCGACCAGATCGAGAACTATCCGGTCGAATCGCCGGTCGGTCGTGAACTCGCCGGCATCACCCAGCACTAGCTTGGCGCGGGAAGCCACCTCCGCCGGCAGGTACTGGCTGATATTCTTCTGAGCCAGGTTCAGGAAGTCCTCGCGCCGCTCGACGCCAACCACCTCGACCCCAACCCGCAGGAGAGCCATGGTCAGGGCAGCCGACCCCACTCCCGACTCGAGCACGGTCAGCCCCGGCTCGAGCGAGAGAAGGCCGACTATCGCCGCCTGGTCCTTCGGGTAGATGATCTGAGCGCCGCGGGCCATATTAACCGCAATGTCCGCCGCGGTGGGTCTCACCACCAGGAGCCGCTTGCCCGCCTCGGTCTCGATCACCGACCCGGGAAGGATACCCACCAACCGGTCGTGCCTCACTACCCCGGCGTGGGTGTGGGTCTTCTCCTCGCTTCCGATCACCACCAGGAGCTCTCGATCTCGGGAGTCGATGAGCAGCACCGGCTCCCCCGCCATCAGTACATCGCCGGGCAACGGCGCACCTCCAGCTTCAGCGCGGCTTCGAGAGGCGCGAGACCACCTTGACCACCACCGGGCCGCTCCGAGCCAGGTCGAGCGATACCCGCTTGCCCTTCGGGCGGACGATGCGGCGGAGGCCGGTGAGGACGAAGAAGGCGAAACCCGCCGCCGCCACCCATCGGTTCGACGACGAAAGCGCGCGGTTGAGCACGCGGATTCCAACTCTGGCAAGGCTGCGGTTCAAGGGTGGCTCCAGTCGCCTTCAGATCCGGGTGATCTCGATCACCGACGAGCTGTTCTTGCCCCTCCTGTAGCCAAACAGGAACGCCGCGGCAACCAGGAGCCCCAGGGCTACGCCGGCTACCCCCGGAAATACCGGACGCACGGTGGAAAGCGGCTTTCCCGCCCGCGCCTGAACCCCCCTGATCTTGCTCTCGATGTCCGCCAGAGTTATCCGATCGTCATCCATTGCCCATCCTTACCAGGTGTTCCCGGCGCGTGCTCACGCACTACCGTCGCTTTCCGATCTTGAGGACCGCGGCCCCAGCAGCGGCCGCCAGCAGCACTATTGTTATCAGGTACGGGAACCAGTCTAGGTGCCCGCTGAAGGCGGTGCCGGTCTCGGTCTGCAGCAGCCTGAGAAGGCCGAGTCCGACCAGCACCATTCCGATGCCGGTGGCAACGGTGGCGACCAAGCCGAAGGCGACAAAACCGGCCAACCGCTTCGCTGGACCGACCGTCTCCTGCTTCACGTATCTCAGCGAGAGCGAAAACACATCTTTAAGCCCGTCGGATTCTGCCACCGCACCTCCTTCCCTTCCGCACCGCGGATTCTAACAGCACGACCGCGGATTCGGCACGACTTGCGGCTGCCACCCAGCAGCCTGCTAGATTTCCCCTGTGCTGTCCTACGAAGTCTCGGCCAACGTCCCCGGGCGCTTTGCGGAGCTTGTGGCGGGAGAACTAGCCGAGGGCGGCTTCTGCGCGCTCTCCGGGGGATCGACCTTTGCCAAGCTTGCCGCGGGACTCTCCGAGCGCCTCGGCGCCACCCGCGCGCAGGGGAGCATCGGACAGGTGGACGAGCGGGTAGTGCCCGTGACATCGACCTACTCGAACTTCGAGACGCTCCGCTCCAGCCTTGACAACCTCCCGGTCCATCTCGAGCCGATGATCAAGGCGGCGACGCCCGAAGAGGAACTCCTGCTCGCCGGTGCCGAGCGGGAGCCTTACTCCCCCAGCGACGCCCTGCTCGCCTTTGCGGCCGCGATGGCACAACGCTACGAGTCCATCCTCCGCTCCCAACCCAAGCTGGGCCTGATTCACCTGGGCGTGGGAACCGACGGGCACACCGCCTCCCTCTTCCCGGACTCTCCGGCTCTCGCATGTTCGGAGGGGCTGGTCGCGCTGAACCAGGATCCGAACCGCAATAACCCTTTCCTGAGGATAACCCTCACCCTCTCCGCGATCGCGCTCTTCCCCAAGCGGGTAATCGTCGCCGTCGGCCCAGGGAAGGCGGAGATGGTACGCGAGGTCATCTACGGCTCGGGGCTCCCGATCCACCGGGTTCCGGAGGCAGCAACCCTCATGCTGGTCGACCAGCAAGCGGCAGCCCTTCTCTAGCCACCCAACGGGGATCTTTGCCGCCACCGCCGGGCTAGGTTTTCAATCATGGCCAAACAGCTCTCAGCGAAGTCCACCGAGTACCTCCAGTCTCTCGCGATGGAGATTCGCGCTGCCACCACTGGGCAGGTCGTTACCTACTCGCCGAAGGCCTTCTTCCCGCTGACGACGCTCTGCCGCGACAGCTGCGGCTACTGCACCTTTGCCCAACCTCCGGCCCGGGTCAAAGAGCCATACATGAGCCGCGAGGCGGTGGCCAGCCTCGCCCGGCGGGCGGCGGCCGCGGGTGCGTCGGAGGCGCTCTTCACCCTCGGCGAGCGCCCCGAGCTCCGCTACCGGATCGCGGCTGAGGCACTGCGGTCCATGGGACACGAGAGCACCGTCTCCTACCTTGCTGAAGCGGCCGAGATCGCCACCTCGCATGGCCTTCTCCCCCACCTCAACGCGGGGACCCTGACCGCAGGCGAGGTTGCCGCGCTGTCGCCCCACGGAGTCTCGATGGGGATAATGCTCGAGTCGATCTCCAACGGCCTCGAGTGCCACCGGCTCGCTCCAGACAAGGCGCCGGCGGCACGCCTGGCCACGCTGGAGGCGGCGGGAGCCCTCGGCGTGCCGATGACCACCGGGCTGCTGGTCGGCATCGGCGACACCGAGGAGGAGAGGGTGCTGGCGTTGGAGGAGATCGCCAGTATCCACGCCCGGTACCACAACATCCAGGAGGTCATCGTCCAGAACCTCCTTCCCAAACCCGGAACGCCGATGGCCAGGGTTGAGGCGCCAAGCGCCGAGATCTTCCATCGCACCATCGCGCTGGCGCGGATAGTGCTTCCCCCCAGCATCCACCTTCAGGCCCCGCCGAACCTCTCCGACGACCTTTCCGGGCTGCTCGCATCGGGCATCGACGATCTCGGGGGAGTCTCCCGGATCACCATCGATCACGTAAACCCGGAGCGGCCCTGGCCTCAGATCGCCGAGCTCGAAGCAGCTCTTGCCCGCCTCGGCTTCGACCTGGTACCGAGGCTCCCGGTCTACCCCGGCTACGCGGACCGGATCCACGAGGCGCTGGCGCCGGAGCCAAGAAAGCTGCTGCTCGCCCTCCGCGATCGCGAAGGGTACGCGCGCGAGCACCTTTGGTTCTCGGGGCAGGCGGCAACCCTTCCCGAGGATCTGTTCTCCCCAGCCAACCGGGTCAAGCGCCCTGGCTGGCTGGACGAGATCGCAACCGCCACGCGCGCCGTTGAGCCGGTGCCTGCTGAGCACCTGGAGCTTGCGCTGGCCGCCCGCGGATCCGCCGCGCACGAGGTCATCGAGCTTGCCGACGCGTTGCGGGCCACTGTCAATGGAGATGAGGTCACCTACGTCAACAACCGCAACATCAACTACACCAACGTCTGCACCTTCAAGTGCCGGTTCTGCGCCTTCTCCAAGGGGCCGAACTCCCTCAACCTCCGGGGAGCTCCCTACCTCCTCGACCTGCCGGCGATCCTCGCCAAGGTCGAGGAGGCCGAAGCGGTCGGAGCGACCGAGGTCTGCCTGCAGGGCGGGATCCACCCCAACTTTGACGGAAAGTACTACCTGGAGCTGACCGAGGCGATCCACAAACGCTTCCCGAGGATCCACATCCACGCCTTTTCGGCCCTGGAGGTCTTCACTGGGGCGAAGCGGATGGGGATGGAGCTGGAAGCGTACCTCCAGGAGCTGATGGCGAGGGGGCTGCGCAGCCTGCCCGGCACCGCGGCCGAGATCCTCGCCGACCGGGTACGCTCGATCATCTGCCCGGACAAGCTCACCACCGCCGAATGGCTCGAGGTCCACGAGACCGCGCACCGGGTAGGACTCCGCTCCAACGTGACCATCATGTTCGGGACGGTGGAGACCGCATTCGAGACCGCCCGCCACCTCGAGTTGACACGCTCGCTCCAGCTGCGCACAGGCGGCTTCACCGAATTCGTCCCCCTGCCCTTCGTCCATATGGGCGCTCCCCTCTACACCAGGGGCCTCTCCCGCCGGGGACCAACCCTGCGGGAGGCGATTCTCCTGCACTCGGTGGGAAGGATCGCCTACCACGGCACCATCCCCAACATTCAGGCCTCCTGGGTGAAGATGGGGATTGAGGGTGCCACCGCCCTGCTTCGCGCCGGCGCCAACGACCTCGGGGGCACGCTCATGGAGGAGAGCATCTCGCATGCGGCCGGAGCCGAGCACCCGCACGCGCTCGAGACCGAGTCGCTGGCCGCTATCGCGAAGAGCGCAGGCAGATCGCTGCGGCAGCGAACCACCCTCTACCAGCGAGTCCCGGAGGCGGCCTTGCCGGGGGCGATCGCGTGACCCCGGAGGAAGAGCAGTCGCTCATCGACGCGGTGGTCCCCTATATCGAAGGTCCCAACCGCGATCTGAAGATCCAGATCCTCTCCGAGTTTGCGAAAACCATCCAAGCCCCGCTCGACCGGTTGGACTTAAAGATGATCGCTTCGGCAACCCGCGAGCTCCGGACTGCCTTCTCCGTCTTCTCCCCCCATCGACGGCTTCGCAAGGTGACCATCTTCGGTTCGGCCCGCACCCCTCCCAGCGACCCCAGCTACGAGCTCACCTACAAGCTGGCAGCCGGGCTGGCCGCCAGGGAGTGGATGGTCATCACGGGCGGCGGGCCCGGAATCATGGACGCCGGAGTGCGCGGCGCAAGCCCCAACAACGCCTTCGGGATCAATATCAAGCTCCCCTTCGAACAGCTTCCCTCGGATGCTCTGATCAACAACCCCTACCTGATCGAGATGAAGTACTTCTTCACCCGTAAGGTTCTGATGATCAAAGAGTCGGACGCCTTCGTCGCGCTTCCGGGAGGCATGGGCACCCTTGACGAGACCTTCGAACTCTTGACTCTGCTCCAGACCGGAAAGGCCCAGCCGGCTCCGGTCGTACTCCTCGATCCGCCCGGGACCGGGTACTGGGAGGCATTCGAAGAGTTCCTGCGAAGGACCACGCTCAGCCGGGGACTGATCAGCGAGATCGATCTCAACATCTACCGGCGCTCGACCTCCATCGCCACCACGATCGAGGAGATAACCGGCTTCTATCGCAACTTCGACTCCATCCGGGTGGTCGGGCGCCAGCTGATCATCCGGCTCCGGACGGCACCATCGCCAGCGCGGCTTGCAGCCCTCTCGGCCGCCTTTGCGGACATCCTGATCGAGGGCGCCCTCGCCGCAGTACCGGCAACCCCATGGGAGGTGCGCGAGCAGGACCGGCTCGATCTCGAGCGGGTAGCTCTCGCCTTCGACAACCGCTCCTTTGGGCGGCTTCGGCAGCTGATCGATGCCCTGAATGCAGACGCCACGGTCCCGGACCGCGACTAGGAACAAGCTGGTTCAGAGTGCCGCGGCCGTCCGAACCACTCGTTATAAGACTTTTCATGAACAGCAACCAGCTACCGTTATTCGAGGAGCACACCTCGCAAGCCCACATCTCCTCCTTCCGCCGTGAGAGCACGCTCCACGGGCTCCGAAAGATGCGCAGAGAACTGGAGCGGGCGGCGGCGAAAGATCTCCAACCGCCCTCCCGGATCGGGAGCAGCATGGGCAAAGATTCTTCGGCCAACGTACGCGCACATGCCGTGGCGGGGGTGAGAGCTCCTTAAGCTGGCTGGATGCTCTTGACATCCACCTTGATTGCAATGGCAATCACCCAGGTAGCGATCATCGCCACCACCGTCTACCTGCACCGCTCGCTCTCTCACCGAGCACTCCGGCTCTCGCCGGCTGTGGAGATGTGCTTCCGGTCGATCCTCTGGCTCACGACCGGCATCAAGCGGCAGGAGTGGGTCGGGATCCACCGGCTTCACCACGCCTATACCGACGTCGAGGGCGATCCGCACTCGCCGGTGATCGAGGGCTACTGGAGGATCCAGCTGCTCAACGTCGTCTACTACCGGCGTGCCGCAAAGAGGCGCGCGTCGATCCAGCGCTACACCCGCGACCTGCCCCTCGACTGGCTGGACCGAAACGTCTTTTCACGCTCGCTCGCCGGTCTCGCCATCGGGATCGCCCTCCTTGTACTCCTCTTTGGCCCGGTGATGGGCGCGCTTATCGCCCTACTCCACCTCTGCTTCTACCTGACCCTGAGCGGGGCTATCAACGCCATCGGCCACACTTTCGGAAAGCGCCCCTTCGACAACCTCGCTACCAACAACCAGTGGCTTGCCCTGCTCACCTTCGGCGAAGGGCTCCACAACAACCACCACGAACTTCCCACTTCGGCAAAGCTTTCGACGTCGCGATCGCAGGTCGATCCGGGATGGTACTTCATCTTGCTTCTTCGCCGGCTCGGGCTCGCCAAAGTGAGGATGCTCAGACGCGACCGGCAGCCAACCTAACCTTCAACACCGGCCAACTCCTCGACAAGTTCGCTCCATCGCCTTGGAGCCGTACAGCCGATCGGCTTGCGCAGAGTTATCCCCGCCCTTTTTCCGGATAGGGGCGTGGCGCGTCGACCCTGACTGCTCTGCTCCAGACGGCCACCGCTGAAATCGGCCGATTCGCCGCTGCCAGGTCCACCGGAAGCAGCGGCAAGGAGCGCAGGGCAGCTGGAAAGGCAGACGAGCTCTCCGGCGGGCTCCACAGACTCTTACCTGGATCGGGCAGGAGGTGGCAGAACCCACCCCGGATTCCGCGTTCCAGGGGAGACGGTGACGGCCCGATCCGCTCCCAAGCGAGCCCGTCCACCATCCTCGCCCCTGATCAGCGCGTGATCACCGCCTTCGCAAAGCCGTTCCCCGCAAGGTTTGCCAGCCGTCGTCGAGACCGGTCGCCAACGTCGGCAACCCGCCTTCACCCAGGTCAAGTTTGCCACCCAAAGTGCCGATATAGTGGCAGTGAGGGTAAGGATTCCCACCACGGTCATGGACGATCGCGGAATGTCGCTCGTCTCTGTGGTGATTGCTTTCGCCGTGGTCGCTACCGTGGTAGGGCCGGCGGCGCTTCTGTTAGAGAAGGCGGTAACCCTCTCAACGCTTACCCGCTCCCAGCTCGTCGCGGGAAACCTCGCCCAGTCTCAGCTCGAGGTGATTCGCAGCGAGGCGGGAAACTCCTTTGCCCAGCTCGCTTCCAACGTCGGCACCACCAGCGCCACGCAACAGGTCGGCGGGACGGCCTATACCGTCGCTACCGACGTCTTCTGGAGCCCGGGAACCACCGACCCCTCGGGATGCAGCCCGGGTAGCTCGCCGCAGCAGTCACTCAATCCCGTGCTCTCCGCGACGGTAACGGTCACCTGGCCCCGGATGGCGCCGCTCAACCCGGTGCATGCGACGACGTCCTTCCACGTGCCCGGCGGATTCGAGTCGCTGGCGACCGGCTCGCTGCTGGTGTCGGTGAGCGACCAAACCGGAGCGCCGGCTGCCGGGGTGCCGGTACAGATCACGCCAAGCGGGACCTCCTCGGGATCATCCTCATCGGCCTCCACCAACGCTAACGGCTGCGCTTTCTTCCCCTTCCAACAGCCGGGAACCTTCACCGTCTCCCTCTCCTCCCCCAGCGGTTATACCTATGTCGACCCGAACGGCAACGCCACGCCGCAACAAGGCGCAACGGTATCGGTGCAGAGCACCAGCCAGGTCCAGTTCACCTACGCCCAGGCAAGCACCTTAGACCTCTCGGTGAACGGCTCCACCGACCTCTCCGGACTGTCAATCCCCTTTGGCTTGGGGATCTCGGCAGGCTCCAGCTCCCTTCCCGGCGATGAGACGCGCTACTTCGGATCGCAACCACTGACCAGCATCTTTCCCAG
>JAJYHR010000120.1 GCA_021784675.1 Actinomycetes bacterium | reverse complement strand
TGGCCGGGGCGAAAGTGCACGATCCCAGCGCGCTCTCGCTCGAGCAGTACTTCCCGGTCTATCAACGGGTACTCGCGTTTGGAGTCGGAGAGCCGTCTGTGAGTGTGCTTCGAGAGCCGCCTGGATTGGGGATCAACGCCACCAAGTACCAGAATGCCATGCAAGCGCTGGTGTCTGTATACCTGTCAAGGCCCGATTTGATGCGCGCGTTTCCTTTGCCTGTGTCGCAGTTGGGCCTTGTGCAGTGGCCCATGGCCGGGGCGAAAGTGCACGATCCCAGCGCGCTCTCGCTCGAGCAGTACTTCCCGGTCTATCAACGGGTACTCGCGTTTGGAGTCGGAGAGCCGTCTGTGCGCCTGTTCAGTAAGGCAAGCGGGTCAAGCCTGCGGTCGCCCATGCGCCTGTTCAGTAAGGCAAGCGGGTCAAGCCTGCGGTCGCCGGACGTGCGCCTGTTCAGGGAGGTGAGCGGGTCAAGCCTGCGGTCGCTGGGCGTGCGCCTGTTGGGGGTCGGCACCTACCTGGGAACCAAGGAATACGTCTACGACATCGGTGGCTCCGCAAATGCACTGCCTGTGGTTGCTGCCAGCAGTGTTCGCCCCTACCCGGCCGGCAACAGGGGCGCCCCCATTCCCCTGGATGGTCGAGTTGCCTATGTTCCGGCGTCCGTGGCAGGTAGTGTCACTGCGCCAAATCGGCTCGCCGTGAAGGTGTCTGGGTTTACCGAGAACGCCTCTGGGATGAAATTCACCATTGTTGCGAACCATCGTGGGCTGGTTTTTCTTAGGCGGCAAATAGCGCCCGGGGAACGGATCACGGTCAATGGTCGTCAGGTGGGGGTAGTCCCAGTGGACAACTTCCTAACAGGCGTGGTTGTCAAGACCGGTAAGCAGCAGATCGTGATCAGCTACGAGTCGCCACTGCTCTTCCTTCTGTTTTGGTCCGGGTTGGCCGTCAACGCATTACTGGTCATCACGATCTGCGTTTCATGCGTCGGCATAGCCAAGCGCCGCACGCCGTAAGCGGGCATCTTGGGGAATTAACGGTGAATCCCGGGGTTCGGAGCACCTTACGCGCAAAGCCTTTTGCAGGCGCAGCCGGTCGCGGTCTGCTGCGGCATCCCGGACCCCCTTGCAGCTAACGCCCCTACTCCAGCTCGATCTCCCCATCCTTCGCCACCACCCTGATGGTCGACCCCTCCGGATACCGTCCCGAGAGGATCGCCACCGCTATCGGGTCGCCAAGCGCCCTCTGGATCGTCCGCCTCAGCGGCCGCGCTCCGAAAGCGGGGTCGAAACCGATCTCGGCGAGCAGGCGCTTGGCCTCCTGGTCGACCTTGAGCTCGACCCTGCGCTCGCCCAGGCGTCTCCGCAGCGTATCGAGCTGCAGGTCGACGATCTCGAGCAGGTCGTCCTTGCCGAGAGAGCTGAACCGGATGATCTCGTCGATCCGGTTGACAAACTCCGGCTTGAAGAAGTCACGGGGGTCACCCGCCAGGTTGGAGGTCATGATCAGAATGGTGTTGGTAAAGTTGACCAGCCTCCCCTGGCCGTCGGTCAGCCTCCCATCGTCCATGATCGCCAAAAAAACATTGAAGACGTCGGAGTGCGCCTTCTCGATCTCGTCGAAGAGCACCACCGAGTAGGGGCGCCTCCTGACCGCCTCGGTGAGCTGCCCACCCTCGTCGTAGCCCACGTAACCCGGGGGGGCGCCCACGAGCCGGGAGACCGTGTGCCGCTCCTGGTACTCGGACATGTCGATTCTGATCATCGCCCGCTCGTCGTCGAAGAGGAACTCGGCAAGGGTCTTCGCCATCTCGGTCTTGCCGACCCCGGTGGGACCCAGGAAGAGAAACGACCCTATCGGCCGGTTCGGGTCGGAGATCCCCGCCCTGCTCCTCCTGATCGCGTTGGCGACGGCGTTGACCGCACCGTCCTGGCCGATCACGCGGCGATGGAGGGCATCCTCAATGTGGAGGAGCTTCTCCATCTCGCTCTCGAGCAGGCGCGAGACCGGGATCCCGGTCGCCTTGGCGACGACCTCGGCGACGTCCTCGGCGTCGACCTCCTCCTTCAGCATCTGCCTCCCCCCCTGCAGATCGAGCAGGCTCGTAGAGGCACTCTCGATCTCCCTGGTCAGAGCGGGGATATCCCCGTACCTGATCTCCGCGGCCCGGTCCAGGGAGCCACCCCGCTCGTAGGACTCCGCCTCCTGGCGGAGCTGCTCCAGCCGCTCCTTCTTCTCCCTTATCGTCGAGATCGCCTCGCGCTCGAGCATCCACTGGGCGTTGAGGGCGGCCTGCTCCTCCTTGGCGTTGGCGATCTCGCTCTCCAGCCGCTTCAACCGCTCCAGGGAGGCCGGATCGCTCTCTTTGGCGAGGGAGATCCGCTCGATCTCAAGCTGCCGGAGGCGCCTCTCCACGATGTCGATCTCGGCGGGACGGGAGTCGATCTCCATCCGCAACTTCGCCGCCGCCTCATCGACAAGGTCGATGGCCTTGTCGGGGAGGAAGCGGTCGGTGATGTAGCGGTCGGAGAGAAGCGCCGCCGCCACCAGCGCCGAGTCCTGGATCCGGACGCCGTGGTGGACCTCGTAGCGCTCCTTCAACCCGCGCAGGATCCCGATGGTGTCCTCGACGCTGGGCTGGTCGACCACCACCCGGGCAAAGCGGCGCTCGAGCGCCGGGTCCTTCTCGATGTACTTGCGGTACTCGTCGAGCGTGGTCGCCCCGATCATCCGGAGCTCTCCCCGGGCCAGCATCGGCTTGAGCATGTTGGAGGCGTCCATGGCGCCCTCGGCCGCCCCGGCGCCCACTACGGTGTGCATCTCGTCGATGAAGGTGATCACCTGGCCCTCGGAGTCCTTGATCGCCTTCAGCACCGCCTTCAGCCGCTCCTCGAACTCGCCGCGGTACTTGGCCCCGGCCACCATCGACCCGAGGTCGAGGGCGACCAGCCGCTTGCTCCTCAGCCCCTCGGGCACGTCGCCCTCGAAGATCCGGCGCGCGAGCCCCTCGACGATGGCGGTCTTGCCGACACCGGGCTCACCGATCAAAACCGGGTTGTTCTTGGTGCGCCGGCTCAAGATCTGGATCACCCGGCGGATCTCCTCATCCCTTCCGATCACCGGATCGATCCGCCCCGACTTCGCCTCCTCCGTCAGATCCCGCCCGTAGCGCTCCAGCGCCTGGAAGGTCTCCTCCGGGTTGTCCGAGGTGACCCGCTGGCTGCCCCGGAACTCCGCGAGCGCCTCCAGCAGCCGGTTGCGCTCGGTCCCGAAGACGTCGGGCATGGCGAGCAGGAGGTGCTCGACCGAGAGGTAGTCGTCCTTCATCTCCTGCCGCTGCCGGTCCGCCCGATCGAGGGCGTCCCCCAGCTCACGGGAGAAGCCGGTCTCGCCCCCGTAAGACTTCGGCAGCTTGGCGACCGCCTCCAGCAGCCGGTTGCGCAGGGTGGCGGAAGACACCCCCAGCTTCTCCAGCAGCGGCAGCGTAATCCCGCCCGCCTGTCCCAGCAGGGCAAGCGCGAGGTGCTCGCGGGTGACCTCGGCGTTGGAGGCACGCTTCGCCATGGCTACCGCGGCCTCGATCGCCTCCCTGGTCTTCTGGGTCCACCTGCTCTGATCCATCGCCCTCCTCGTTTCCGTCCAAAACGCGCCGCCTAAGAGAGCCTCCGGAACCTCACCACCGCCTGCGACAGCGGGATCAGGTCACGGCGGTACTGCCTGTGGACCTCCTCCTCCCTGGCCTTGGCGACCTCACGCTCCCTGACCAGCTCGGCCTTCAGCCGCTTCACCTCGGCCTCCAGCTCGATCACCCGCTTGACGCCCTCCAGGTTCAGCCCCTCCTCGGTGAGCTCGGCTATCCGCTGGAGCCTGGCCAGATCCGACTCGCTGTACCTCCGGGAGCCCCCACCGGTCCTGGCCGGCTCCAGCAATCCCCGGCGCTCGTACACGCGCAGGGTCTGCGGGTGGACCCCGGCCAGCTCGGCGGCCACCGAGATCACGTAGACCCCCCGGGTGGCCCTGAAGCCGCTCTCCTCCTTTGCCATCTCTACCGCTACCTCCCGGTACTGCCCGCCTCCGCGGGGAACACCTTCGAATACTCCTGCAGGTACTTTCGCTGCCGCGCATCGAGCCGATCCGGAACCAGAATCTCCACGGTCACCAGCAGATCACCCTTTGCCCCCGAGCGCTTCGGATCGGGAAGGCCGCGCCCCTTCGCCCTGAAGGTCTGGCCGGAACGGGTTCCCGGCGGGATCTTCACCGAGACCGGGCCGTCCAGCGAGGCCACCGTGGCCACTCCCCCCAGAACAGCGTCCGCAAACGATATCGGAGCCCTCACCGTCAGATCGCTCCCCCGCCTCCCGAACCGGCTGTCCGGAGTTACCCTGACGGTCACGAACAGATCACCGGAGGGAGCCCCGTTCTTCCCCGGCGCGCCCTTCCCGCGCAGGCGGATGCGCGCATCTGGCTCGACCCCGGCGGGAATCCTCATCTTCACCGTCCGCGCCCGATGCTCGACGCCGCTGCCCCGGCAGGAGGGGCACGCCTTCTCGATGATCAGCCCGCGACCATGGCAAGCCGGGCAGGGCTGGGAGAAGGAGAAGAACCCCTGGTTGTCCGATACCGATCCGGTCCCGTTGCAGCGCGCGCACGCCTTGGGAACCGTCCCCGGAGCGGCACCGGTGCCGCTGCAGACCGAGCAGGCGGCGTCGCCGATCACCACCACGCTGGCAGTAGCCCCCCTGGCGGCGTCCTCGAAGGAGATGGTCACCTCCGCTGACTGGTCCTCTCCTCGCTTGGGGCCGCCACGTGAGCGTCCCCGGTTGAAGAGCGATCCGATCAGATCCCCGAGGTCCTCGGTGCGGACGTCGAAGTTGCCCGTGTTCGGGCCGGCACCCGCTAGCGGGCCCAGCTTGCGGAACTCGTCGTACTCGCGCCGCTTGCCCTGGTCTCCGAGGACGTCATAGGCGGCGCTGATCTCTTTGAACTTCTCCTCGTGGCCCGGGTTGGCGTCAGGATGGTACTGCCGCGCGAGCTTCCGGTAGGCCTTCTGGATCTCCTTGTCCGTGGCCGATGGCGACACCCCGAGCACCTTGTAGTAATCCTTCTCCAACCACTCACGCTGAGGCATCGATCACCTTCCCTGCGGGCTTACGAACCCGTGACCTTCACCATCGCCGGCCGTATCGTCTGCCCCCGCCACCGGTATCCGACCCTGAAGACCTCGGTGACCACCGGCGCGCCGTCGCCGGCATCGTGGGCCACCGCCTCCGCCTCCTCCGGGTCGAAGCTCTTTCCCATCGGCTCGATCACCTCGAGGCCCTCCTTGGCCAGCAGGTCGTTGAGGACCGAGGCGACCTGGCTCAGCGAAGCCGCCTCTCCCGCGCCCTGCTCCCCGGTCGCGTGCGCCAGAGCCAGGTTCAGGGTATCGAGCGCCGGAAGCAGCTTTACCACCAGGGTCTTCACCGCCCGCAGGCCGGTCTCGGCCTCCTGCCTGGCGACCCGCTTCTTGTAGTTGTCGAAGTCGGCCTGGAGACGCTGGGCCGTCTCCAGGAACTCGTCGCGCTCGCGCTTCAGCCGGTCGAAGCTATCGAGGATCGAGTCCAGCTCCCCGCCCTCGAGGATCGAGTCCTCGAGGGCGCTCGCCAGATCGTTTGCCCCGGCGTCCTCCACGGCGTCCCCAGCTCCGGCCTCCACCGGCTCCTCCGCGTCGGGGAAGGAGCTCTCGCCGCTCTCCTCCGCCATCCGTCTACTCCTTGGGCTCGTCGACGATCTCGGCGTCGACCACGTCGCTCTCGTCCGCGGCACCGCCAGAGCCCTCTTGCTGGCTCGCCGCCTGCTGCGATGCCTCCTGGTAGAGGCGCTCGGTGAAGGATTGCGAGGCCGCGATCAGAGCGTCGGTAGCCGCCTTGATCGCCGCCATGTCCGAGCCGTCCAGGGAGTGCTTGAGCTCGTTGAGCGCCTCGGAGACCTTGTCCTTCTCGGGGCCCGAGAGCTTCTCGCCCTGCTCGGCGAGGAGCTTCTCCGTCTGGTAGACCAGGGTGTCGGCGTTGTTGCGGATCTCGGCCTCCTCGCGGCGCCGCTTGTCCTCGGCGACGTGCTCATCGGCGTCGCGGACCATCCGGTCGATCTCGTCCTTGCCCAGCGAGGTGGTGCCGGTGATGGTCATCGACTGCTCCTTGCCGGTCGCCCGATCCTTGGCGGAGACGTGGACGATGCCGTTGGCGTCGATGTCGAAGGTCACCTCGATCTGGGGAATGCCGCGGGGGGCCGGCGGGATCCCCACCAGCTGGAAGCGGCCGAGCGTCTTGTTGAAGGAGGCCATCTCCCGCTCGCCCTGGAGCACGTGGATCTCCACCGAGGGCTGGTTGTCGTCGGCGGTGGTGAAGACCTCGGTCCGCTTGGTCGGGATGGTGGTGTTCCTCTCGATCAGCCGGGTCATGACGCCGCCCTTGGTCTCGATGCCCAGCGAGAGCGGGGTCACGTCGAGGAGGAGGACATCCTTCACCTCTCCCTTGAGCACGCCGGCCTGGATCGCCGCGCCAACGGCCACCACCTCGTCCGGGTTCACGCCCCGGTGGGGATCCTTGCCGGTGAGCGAGTGCACCAGGTCCTGGATGGCCGGCATCCTGGTGGATCCGCCCACGAGGACAACGTGGTCGATGTCGCTGGTCTTCAAGCCGGCGTCCTTGATCGCCTGCTCGAAGGGGGTCTTGCAGTCATCCACCAGATCGACGGTGAGCTCCTGGAAGCGGGAACGGGTGAGCTTCATCTCCATGTGCTTCGGCCCTTCCGCGGTAGCGGTGATGAAGGGAAGGTTGATCATGGTCTCGAGCGAGGCCGATAGCTCGATCTTCGCCTTCTCGGCGGCCTCCTTGAGCCGCTGCATGGCCATCTTGTCGCCGGAGAGGTCAACCCCCTCGTTGTCCTTGAAGCTCTTCACCATCCAGTCGATCACCCGCTGGTCCCAGTCGTCGCCGCCCAGGTGGGTGTTGCCGGCGGTCGACTTCACCTCGAAGACGCCGTCGCCGATCTCCAGGATGGAGACGTCGAAGGTGCCGCCGCCAAGGTCGAAGACCAGTACCGTCTGGTCCTCCCCCTCCTTGTCGAGGCCGTAGGCGAGCGCCGCCGCGGTCGGCTCGTTGATGATCCGCAGCACCTCCAGGCCGGCGATCTGGCCCGCCTCCTTGGTGGCGGTGCGCTGGGCATCGTCGAAGTAGGCCGGCACCGTGATCACCGCCTGGGTGACGGTGTCGCCCAGGTAGGCCTCCGCATCCCGCTTCAGCTTGGCCAGGATCCGGGCGCTGATCTCCTGGGGGGTGTACTTCTTCCCGTCGATGTCGATGTTCCAGTCGGTGCCCATGTGCCGCTTGACCGACCGCACGGTCCGGTCCGGGTTGGTGATCGCCTGGCGCTTGGCCACCTCGCCGACCAGAACCTCCCCGGTCTTGGAGAAGGCGACCACCGAAGGCGTCGTGCGACCCCCTTCGGCATTGGGGATGACCGTGGGGTCGCCGCCCTCCAGAACCGAGACGACCGAGTTCGTCGTTCCCAAGTCGATACCTACCGCCTTCGGCATGTCGCCTCCTTGTAGATCAGTGGATGAAACCTTAGTGACATAGTATCAAGTTTTAGAACATACCACGGTTTAACTTTGTTTCCGGCCGTCCGCCCGCCGGGTCGACTCAGCCACAGCTTCGCGCAGTTAGCTCCCGCTGCACCGGCGAACCCCCGAAATCGACCGGGCCGGGGCTTGCCACCGCGCTGAACCGGCGCTGTAAGCTTGACCACGTGTCTGAACTGATCCTCTTGCGCCACGGTCAAAGCACCTACAATCTCTCCAACACCTTTACCGGCTGGATCGATGTCGACCTCACCGAGCAGGGGTACCAGGAGGCGCAGTCGGCGGGCCTCAAGCTGCTCGCCAGCGGGGTGCAGCCCGATATCGTCCTGACCTCGGTCCTGAAGCGGGCGATCTACACCGCCGAGGTGACCCTCCACGAGCTCGACCGCAGCTGGATCCCGGTGATCAGGAGCTGGAGGCTGAACGAGCGGCACTACGGCGCCCTCCAGCACCTGAACAAGGCCGAGACCGCCCAGCGCTTCGGCGACGAGCAGGTGAAGCTGTGGAGGCGCAGCTACGACGTTCCCCCGCCGCCGACTCCCGAGGAGGAGGCGCAGGAGCTCGCCGCCGACCCCCGCTACCGCGGGCTGACCATGGAGCAGGTCCCCCGGACCGAGTCCCTGAAGGACGTCCTTGCCCGCGTGCTCCCGTTCTGGGACGCCGAGGTGGTCCCCCTCCTCGCCGCGGGGCGATCCGTTCTGGTCAGCGCCCACGGCAACTCGCTGCGGGCGATGGTAAAGCACATCGAGGGGATCCCCGACGAGGAGATCGTCGGCTACGAGATCGCCAATGGGGAGCCGATCATCTACACGTTCTCCGGCAATCTGGAGGTCACCGAAAAGCTCGTCCTCTGAGACATCACGCTCCCGCACCGTAAGGACCGGGTCGTACAGGGCTCTCCCAGTTCCCTCGATGGCCTCGACTCGATCGACAGCACCAGTGGCGATCCCGTCGGGCAAGCGCGACGTCATCGCCATCAAAGATCTCCGGGCCAAGCAGCCGGCCAGGAGTTCCCCTCCCAACCGTGCTCGTCAAGCAGCTGATCCACATCCTCTCGGTGACGGTGCGCCGCGGCTCGATCGGGATCGGACCGGGTGGACCGCGACTCGCAGCCGGAGTCGTGGGCTCGCGGGCAGCGTCGGGGCGGCGAGCAGCCTGCTGGCGCGATGCCGCTGGAGTCGGAGGCAGGTGGCCGTCTCCGAGGGAGCCGGGGGTCGCGCCCGTTCTCGTCTACCGCAAAGCTGGGAATCTCCGCGGCTCCAGCGGCAACAGCCGACAATCGCGATACGATTCGTCATAATATTGAACGAGTTGGCGACCGCAATCCCCGTCCGTAAGGGCGTGGTCAAGGTCGCCGGTTGCGTGGCGGCCTCCCCTGCCGGTTGGGTAATTGCTGGGTCTCGATGTATCGCTTGATGATGTCCAGTGGCGCACCACCTGCCGAGAGCACGCAGTACGAGGGGGACCAGAAATGCTCTCCCCACAATGCCCGCGTCACCTCTGGCCAACGGCGTTCTCGTACCCGTAGGGAGGAGATGGTCTTCAACGACATGACCAGTTTTGACATGGCAACC
>JAJYHR010000002.1 GCA_021784675.1 Actinomycetes bacterium | reverse complement strand
TATGGCGCAGCTGGTGAGGCGTCACGTGGCCGATGCCGGCGCGGTCAGCGGCCCGGTCGAGCTCGAGTCGCAGTGCCTGCTGGGCGAGGCGGCGGCCGTGATGGGTGAAGAGGAACTGGGCCGGGCGTCCGTAACGGGGATGAGGGAGAGGCCGACCGTCAGAGCGGCTGGCGGCGATCCGGTCGATAAGGGCGACGGTCTCGTCGTCCAGGGGAACCATCCTCTCGGTGTCGAGCTTGCCAAGTGGCACCTTCAACCATGCCCCGTTGCCGGGAACCTCGTGGACACAGTCGAGCTCGAGATCGAGCAGCTCGCCTATGCGCAGACCACAGGCCCGGGCGAGCAGCAGGGCGTCGGCGGCCAGGCGGAACTCCGACTCGGCGAGGGCTTCGCCGAGTCGCCGGTCGGCATCGACCGGCAGGTAGCGCGGGAGGGGCCTTGGCAGTCGGGGCACGTCGGAGCGGAACATCATCTTGCGCGATGGGGCGTCGCCCCATCCCCACTCGGTGATGTCGGCGAGGAGGCTCGAGACGGCCAGCACACGCCGTGCCTGGTCGGCTGTGGTGATTATCCCGCCGGTCTTGGTGTTGGCCGTGGTTGGCAGCGAGTTCAAGTAGGGCTCGATGTGCCGGCGCCGGTCCAGCTCGCCCAGTGAGCCGAGCTCCGGGTCGATGGTCGCGAGGAATCGGCCAAAGTGGGCCAAGCGGGTGGCCATGCCGCTTACAGTGTTTGCCCGGCAGGTCCCCCTCTTGCGTTCGAGATAGGCGACAAAGGCCGACCAGAACGTGTGATTACCCCCTCGCTACCATGGGATCGTGCGTGGATCGAAGCGCCAGATACGGGACGGCGTGTGGGAGCTGCGGGTCTCTCTTGGGAACGACCCCGCCACCGGCAAGCTGAAGCAGCTCTCCCGGACCTTCCACGGCGGAGCCCGGGCTGCCGACGCTGCACTCCGGGACCTCGTGGACCAGCACGCCCAAGGACGCACTGACGGCATCGGCGTCACGGTCGGCCAGATCCTCGACCGGTGGCTGGAGGAGTGCGAACGCCTCGACCTCTCGCCGACGACTGTCCGGAACGTCCACGCCATCCTCTCCGCTGCCCTCCACCAGGCCGTGCGCTGGGGATGGCTCCGGGAGAACATCGCGGAGCGTGCGAAGCCTCCCCGGGTGTCGAACCGCCGGGTGACGGCTCCGGCCGTGGACGTCGTCCAGCAGGTCATCGAAGAGGCAGAACGGCGGGATCCCCGTCTTGCTCCGCTCCTCATGCTCGCTGCGCTCACGGGGATGCGCCGGGGGGGAGCTGTGTGCCCTCCGCTGGTCCGACGTCAACCTCGACGTCGGCGTCCTCGACGTTGCCCGCTCCGTCGTCGTGGCACCGGGCGGGCTCGCCGAGAAGAGCACCAAGACCGACCGCTCCCGGAAAGTCGCGCTCGACCCTGTCGGCATCGCCCTCTTCACTGCACACCGGAAGCGGGTCGAGGAGTGGATCGCCGAGGCCGTGACGCCCTTCCGGCCGGACAACGTGACATCGTTCTCCATCCGGGTCCGGGACGCCGTCGGAGCACCCGACGTGCGCCTCCACGACCTCCGCCACTTCACGGCAACCCAGCTCATCGGGGCAGGCATGGACATCCGGACCGTGGCCGACTTTCTCGGCCATTCCGATCCCTCCCTCACCCTCCGGGTCTACTCGCACGCCATCGAGGAACGGACCCGGGCTGCAGCCACCATCATGGGCCAGGTGCTCGC
Source organism: Actinomycetes bacterium (assembly GCA_021784675.1). Taxonomy (GTDB): domain Bacteria; phylum Actinomycetota; class Acidimicrobiia; order Acidimicrobiales; family Acidimicrobiaceae; genus JAKARV01. The sequence continues at coordinate 37,437 of JAJYHR010000002.1, read as the reverse complement.
AGCCAAGAAGGAACCTGCCGTACTGCCGTCTGGCGCATAAGACTGGCGTCGTGTCCGACGAGACCGACCTCGACCTTCCCGAGCTTGCTGGCGCCGAGACGGTCGGACGCATCACCATCACCCAGTTGGACTGGTGGAACGCACACCCCGATGCCTTCAGCGAAGCCGTCGCGGTCATCGAGTGGGACGAGCTGCACGCCGAGCGCGGGACGGTCGGGCCGGTCATCGAGGAGCGCCCACCGCAGCGGCTCACCATGACCGTCGAAGAGGCAGCGGTCGTGCTCGGCATCTCCCGGGCGAGCGCCTACGACGCCGTCTCCCGTGGCGAGATTCCCTGCATCCGCATCGGCAGGCGCATCCTCATCCCCAAGGTGGCGCTTGAGCGGTTGCTGGACGGCGCTGGACGGCGCCCCGTCGGTGCAGTCACAAGAAGCGGGCGACTGTCAAGTGATACGTTCGTCATGCGCTCGGACCCGCCCGCTCCTTCCATTGGGCGAGCCGTGCCTTGACGATCGCCTGCATATCAGGCTCTGGCATTGCCAGCACCGCCCGCCGGTCTACATCGGACGCAAACTCTTCAACCTCCGCATAGCTGGCGCCAACCATCTTGTCGGCCAACGTTCGGGGCGCAAGCCCGAGCGGACGTCCCGTCCGTCGGACCCATCGTTCCAGAAGCCGCTCAATACCCGCTCGGCTCGCCTGTGATAGCGAGAGCCGCAATTGGAAGCGACGCCAAACGGCACGATCCAGCAGCTCTGGATGATTGGTCGCCGTTACTACGATCACGTAGCTCGGTAGCTGATCAATCTGGAGCAGAAGCGAGCTGACGACTCGCTTGACCTCTCCTGACTCATGTTCGTCTCCGCGCTCCTTGCCCAGCGTGTCAAACTCGTCCAGGAACAGGACACAACGCCTCTGGCGCACGCTCTCAAACACAGCCTGCAGTCGGCCTGCCGTTTCTCCGAGGTAGCTGCCGATCAGAGTCTCGTAGCGCACGACGACGAGAGGAACCATTACCTCCGTTGCAATTGCCTCTGCCAGTGACGTCTTTCCGCTTCCCGGCGGCCCGACCAGCAGGATTCGGTGGCGAGGCTCTAGTCCGTATGACCGAAGAAGGTCTGCTCGATGGTGCTCTTCAACCAATTCCGCGGTAGCCGACGTCACCGACGGAGGAAGGACGAGATCAGCGACTCGTCGCTCCGGCACAACCTCGTAGACGAGTTGCTCGAACGCCATCACTGATCGCGAGAGACCGTTACCATTCCGAGCGGATGACGCCGTTGCGGGGACGTGGGAAATGGCATCTGCAAGCTCGGACGCCAAGACGACGTGCTTCTTCGCCTGCTCCTCGGCGATGATCGCGTCGACCGTTCGCCGAAACGTGCCCTGATCACCGGTGCTACCGGAGCGGACCAGGGAGACGAGAAGATCGGAGCGTGCCATGTCGTCATTCTCGCTCAGTGGACCACTCGCAGGTGCGCCTCTGGAGGCGCCCTGGCGCTGGTAACAGCATGCTGATGAGGCTGTCACTCATCGGGAGACTCCTTGCGGAACCGTCGGCTCTGCAAGGATCTTCCGGCGCTGCAGCTCCGCGAGTGCCTCCTCGACGCCGGGCCGATCGGGCATCCGGTAGTACGCACGCCGTCCGCCACGGACCGACTCCCCGGACTTCACTAGCAGTCCACTAGCAGTCCATAGGTCGCAAGGGTTCGCAGCCCTGGCCGCCACCCTTCGCCCGTCTCACGCTTCAACTCAGAAAGCACCCACGCACCTGCGAACTCACCGTCAAACTGCTCTGCCCGCTCGGCACAAACGCACGCTGCCTGGAGGACGGGCACCCACTCGGGTCGTTCGCTCGCCAGACGAATCACGGCACGAAAGCTCAGAGACTCCTGCATGCGAACATCATACGCGTCAATCTACCGACATGCACGATAATCGACATCACGTGGACGGATGGGTTATGTGGCCGGCTGGCGTATTTCCCTTGCTGGGCCTGTCGCGGGCACCGGTTCCGGCCACATAACGTGGGAGGTTATCGGCAGATCTGGTCGAGCCATTCGAGGAGATCTCGGTCGGCTGTCCAGCTGGGCAGGTGCTCGGGGGTGAGTGACTCGTAGGCGCTCTCGATGGCTTTGCGCTTCGCTTCCGGATCGGCGCGGGCGTAGATCTCGGTGGTTGAGACGTCAGCATGGCCGAGCAGATCGCGGATGTAGATCACGTTCACTCCGGCATTGAGCAGGTGCATCGCCCGGGTTCTTCTGATCACATGCGGGGTGACGTTCACGCCGGCCGCATAGCCAGGGTCGCGGCGGCGCACGGCCTGGACGTGCCTGGCGAGAATCTTGGTGACGCCCCAGCGGGTCAATCGGGTCTGGTGAGGCCCGTAAAATAGCGGGTCAGCGTCTGCGCCAACGCCAGGATGGCAGGTGCGCCGGTCGAGGTAGTTCTCAAGGAGCCTGGCTGTGGGGTCCATCAGCGGGACGCGCCTGGTTTTGGAGCCTTTGCCGTGCAGCGTGACGAGCATCGGTCTGGCTACGCGGACGTCGGCGCTGTTCAGGTCGTAGATCTCTTGGACGCGAGCGGCGGTGTCGTAGAGCGTGGAGAGAAGGACGATGTCGCGCAGTCCGGGCCGGGTGGTCGGGTTTGGTGCGCCCAGCAGCGTTTTGACCTCGTCGCCGGTGAGGTAACCGATGTCGGTGACCGGGGTCTTCTTCTGCTTGACGGCGATGATCTGGGTGGCTTGGTCGAGGAACTCTGGCCGCTCGACCGCGGCGTAGCGGGCGAACGACTTGATCACAGCGAGGCGCTGGTTGCGGGTCGCAGGCGAGTTGCCGCGTTCGGCTTGGAGCCAGTCCAAGAACGCGAGGACGCGCTCCCGGTCGAGGTCTGAGAGGCGCAACTTCTCAGGCGGGGTTCCCTGCACGTCCCGAAACCAGGTGAGCAGCACTTTGATTGCGTCTCGGTAGGAGGAGATCGTCTGGGGAGACAGGTCCCGCTCGCCGGCGAGGTGGTCGGTGAGGAACTTCGACAGCCAGCGGCCGGCCAGATCCCCGCCGGCAGGGATGACGCGGCTCACTGCTCGCCTCCTTGCCGCGCGGCCGGGTCCGGGATGACATACCCGAACCTCGCTTCGACCCTCGCGGCAACCTCCGGGTACGCGTCCGCGGTCAGCCGGAGGTAGTACTGGGTTCCCCGCAGGTCGGCGTGGCCCATGTATGCGGATAGGTAGGGCAGCATCACCGCCAGGTCGCTGCCGTTAGCCGCCCAGCGGCGTAGGTTCGCCACGGCAAACCCGTGTCGCAGCGAATGGATGTGCGGTCCGCCCGGCGCGAAATGAGGAATGCCAGCGTCGGCAAGGTAGCGGCGAAACCGGTTGTAGATCGTGGACTTGTCGGCCGGTTTGGACGGGTCGCCAGTGTGAAACAGATGCTGGGAGGGCTCCGGGTCGGAGTGCCCGGACGCGATATAGGCCTCCAGCGTGGCGGCGAGGCGCCTGGTGATCGGCACGATGCGGTTCTCGCGGTTCTTGGTGTCGCGCACCTCGAGCGTGGCTTGCTCCTGGTCGACGTCGTGCAGTTGCAGGTTGAGCGCTTCGGAGATGCGCAGCCCGGTGCCGTAGAGGACCCGGAACAGCACCGGGTCGACCAGCGCCCGGTTGGACATCTCCGACAGCGGCTGGGCATCGATCGCGTGGAAGAAGCGGCGGATCTCCTCGTCGCTGAACACATGCGGTGGCGGGTCTTGAGGCGTGTCAGCGTCGGCGGCGCCCATGCCGGCCAGCCGAACTGGCGGGCGTGCTGCGCCAACTCGCGCACGATGATCTCCTCGCGACGGATCGTGGATGCCTTGAGGTGACGGTCGTAGAGGAACCCCTCGACCGCCTCTTGGATGATCGACCCGTCCGCATACCCTTCCCGGCGGCAGTGCTCGGCGAACTGCCCGAGAACCCGTGCCTGAGCGTCGTAGCGAAACCCGCCGGCGCGGCGGGCCGCGACCAACGTGTCTACCAACTCGCCCAACGTCAGCGCGCTCACGACCGTGCCCCTTGCACCGCGTGAAGGACATCTTCGATATCGAGCGCGCAGCGGCGCAGGTGCTCGGTGTCGAGCCTGAGGTAGTGCGCGGCGGTCGTGGTGGCAGCTGCGTGACCCAGGACCGCGGTGACAACCGGCGGCGGCGTGTCGCTTTGAAGCATCGCGACTGCCAGCACACCACGCAGCGAGTGCAGGCCGTGCGACCGCCCGGCTGAGAACACGATCCCGGCGCGCCGCGCGTAGTATCCAAGCCGGCACCCCGCCGCCGCCGACGACCCGAACGCGGTGAACGGATAGCGGTGCTTGACGAACACCTGCCGGCAGACCGCGTCGGGCCGACCGTGGCGGATGTAGTCGATCACGGCCCAGCCGACGTCACCGGGCAGCGGCAGTCTTAACGGGAGCCCAGTCTTGTGCTGCGTGAACGCCAGCGTCTTGGCGCGCCAGTCGAACCAACCGAGCTCCAAGCGGCGGAGATCTCCGACCCTTGCACCAAGCCTGACGGTCAGCAACACCATCGCGTAATCGCGTTTGCCGATAGCGGACTGCCGATCGATCTGCTCCAACACTAGGCGGACTTCCCCCGCCGTCCACGGGTGCGGGGCCGACTGGCCGCGTCGCGGATAGCGCTGCGGCGGGAGCCGCCCAGCCAGGTCCTCCCGGATCTGCCCGCCCTCGTGCAGGTAGCGCAGGAAGTCAGCCAACGACGAACGCAACAAACCGGTTGTCTTCAGGGCGTACCCCCGCCGCTGACGCCGAGCCCAGAACCCAGCCAAGTCCCGGGCCTGCACCTGCGCGATCGTCTCCCGACCGACCTCCTCCAAGTAGACAAGGAACTGGTCCGCCGCCTGCTGCTTGCTCACAACGGTCGCTTCCGCGTTTCCCCGCCGTCGGCACGCCCCCAGGTACTCGTCCCTGACCGACCGGAACCGCGCCGGACAGCGATCCACCGGCGGCGTTGTCGCCTGCCCCACCAACGGGGCGCCTCCAGCCAACGCTTCCATCAATAGAAGCAACGGCCGGCGCGCGAGCTGAGCCCGTCCGCAACTGGTCGGTTCACGCAGACCCGCGAGCCTTGACCCGGACCGCTCAGCGATGAAATCGAGGGAGTCCGCCTCGGTCGGGATTGCCCGGCCGCGAGCCTCGAGAAACCCGGCGAACGCGTTGAACTCCGCCTGATGGCGCTTGATCGTCGCCTTCGAACGCCCCGCCGCCTCCAACGCGACGATCACCCGCACCGACGCGTCACGGACCACTGTTACCTGCATGAGAATCGCCTCCCTGATCGTGATGGACAGGAGCGATTATTAGCCGCGCTCAACGCGTCAGCGGACGGCCTCCCACGTTATGTGGCCGGAACCGGTGCCCGCGACAGGCCCAGCAAGGGAACTACGCCAGCCGGCCACATAACCCATCCGTCCACGTAATGGCACGGAAGGCGCGACCTCGGGTTCCGTGGCGCTGGGAGCCCCCCCAGCGGCGGTAGCGTACGAGGACGAAGCCGGTCGCCCGGCACGCCTGGGATCCTGCGAGGATCGGGCGTGCCGGGAGGCGAGCTGCCTGAACCCAGCCGACAGCAACGATGGCCGTGCCGACCAGCCGGTGCCGGTCGTCCAGGTAGAGCGCCAGCGTGATGTCTTCTCGGTGATGCCGGAGCAGATCGCAAGCGAGCTGCGCCGCTGCCGCAGGTCCGTCGATCCTTCGGGGGAGGTTGAGCTGCGCTTCGGGCACAGCGTCCGGGTGGCGGACGCCCCGTCGTGAGTGGCGGGTGAACGTCCGGATGAGGTTGAAGGTTGTCGGGGCCATCGTGGTGCCCTCCAGTGAGAGTGGATTCATGGAGGTGACCAACCGCCCCGGTTACGGCGGAGCGCCCGAGGAGGACTCGTCCTCCGAGCACGTCTTGAGGCCGGAGCCCCACTGCACGGGGTGGTACGTGTCCAGGAGTGAAGCCGCTTCGACCGGTTGGGTGCCAACGACGCCGGCGCACCAGTCATCAGCGGTGTTGACCGTTGCCACGAGAAGGCGCTACACTGTATACACAAAGGAGACACAATGGCCAAGGTGAAGAGTATCGGCGTCCGTGAGTTCCGCAACAACGCCAGCACGTACCTCTCTGGCTCGGAGACGATCGCCGTCAACCGACACGGCAAGGTGATCGGGTTCTACATCCCGCTCGAACGGGACGAGGACGAGGTCCGGCGTGCTGTCGCCCAACTCGGGGCTGCAGTTGGCCAGGTCCTGGAAGAGACCGGCATGACCGAAGAGGAGCTGGCTCGGGTGTTCGACCTGCGACGGCCCATGCCTGAATGATCATCGTTGCCGATGCCAGCGTCCTCGTTGGCGAGTTGCTTCGGGACCGTGGGCGTGACCTCATCCTGCACCCACGGGTGCAGCTCGTTGTCGCCGAACACCAGTGGAGCGAGGTGGAGCACGAGCTGGAGCGGCGTCTGTCCATCATGGAGTCCAGGGGTCGCATCACTCCTGAGCGACGGAACGTCCTCGAAGGAGCAGTCCAACACCTCGTCGATGTCCAAGGCATCGAAGTCATCCCCCGAAGCGCCTACGAGCAGTTTGAGGAGGCAGCTCGTCGCCGGGTGCCACGAGACCCCAACGACTGGGCGCCGGTCGCCCTCGCCATGGCCTCGACGCTGGCATCCTGACCGGGGACAACGACTTCCTCGGCTGTGGCTGTCCCACCTGGACGGTCGAGACGCTTCAAGTGGAGCTGGGGGAGTCATGAGCGAGGGACTGACGACTTCGGAGACCAGCCAGGCCGTTGCCCTGACAGCATCCGATGATCCTCCCGAAGGCAGCCTCCGGGTCTCGAAAAAAATGCCCCGCACATAAACCCGAAGGTCGGGTCCATCCCAAAAACTCTTCAAAACTGCGGGGATCGTGTCAGATGCCCTCTCCTACTCAGTGGCCATGCTAATCACATAACACCAGGTCAGCGGCCACATCTGGCATACTGCGGACTACCCGAAAACACAGGCCGGATCAGGGGTTGTGGTCTCATAACCCGAAGGTCGCAGGCTCAAATCCTGCCCCCGCCACCAAAGAAAATGCAGGTCAGGGCCGGTCTCCAGGGACCGGCCCTTCTGCTGCCCGGGGTCGCGTCCCATGGGCCATCCCATGAATCCGATTCTCCTATGCCTGTCAAGCGACATTTTTCGCCTCCGAGGTAGCGGGATCACCTCCGCCCAGCATCGCCTCGTAACGCAACGCCAGATCGGTGTCGTAAAGCAGTCCCCGCTGGAGCTCCGAGATTCGGTTAGGCCAGCTGCCGAGCACGTCGGCGACGCTGGCCAGGCTCAGGCTAGCCTTCAAACGAGCCTCCCGCAGATCGGCTCCCACCGGGACGGATCCGGAATGTACAAGGTGGCCGAAGACCTCTCGTGCCACATAGCGCTTCAGGCAGCGCATGATCTCCCGATCGGACTTGCCTTGGGCCCGCCGCCGCCCACGCCGGGTCGATCGGCCATGGCGACCCGTTCCTCGAGTTGCGAGCCGCGCTAGTCGCCCGACCGTCGCTCGACGCCGCGGTCTGTCTCACCTCGGCCCTTGCCGCCCACCACCTCGTCGAACGCGCCACCGATCGCCTCGAAATCGCGGTTGGCGACAGCGCCTCGATCCCCCGGGGGCTGCGCCGAGCTGCCCGGGTCATCGTCTTCGACCCGCGCATCGCCCCCGAGCAGTCCCTCGGCGTCCCGGTCCACCGACCGGCCACCGTCCTCACCCATCTCGTGGCACGCCCGGCCGACGTGCGGAGCTGGGGTGCGATCGCCGATGCCCTCCCCTACCTCCTAGACACGATCCCCCCGGCGACATCGACGCCGAACTGGCCGGCCGACCCCGGTCTGTCCGGGTCCGTCTTGCCTACCTCACCCAGGGCGTCTCCCCCGACCTCGCCGACCGCCTCCTACCAGAAGGAGAAGGCGGTCGGGCCGCGCCCAAGGTGTGGTTCGGACCCCGGGGTCCCCTCAAGCGCCACAGCACCCGGTTCTCGGTCGCCGACACCCTGTTGCCCTTCGACCCCGCCACCCTCCGTCCCGCTCCGTGACCGGCAGTGACGTCCGTCTGACCGAGGGCCACCTGCTGCGCCACGCCCCCGCCCAGTCGCCCCAGGGACGTGACGCCGCGGTGATCGACATCGCCCAGGACCTCCTCCTCCGGCACCTCGCCGAGCAGGGTGCGCTCAGTCTGGTGGCATTCAAGGGCGGCACCGCGCTGCGCAAGACCTACGCCGGCGCAGCCCCGCCCGCAACGCCTACGACCTCGTGTGGGTGGCGCCCACCCCCGGCCTCGACCAACTCGGCGCGGACCTGTCCGCCCGCTACGGGTGGCTGGCCGATCTCGACGACGACGAACAGACCCTTGCCCAAGGCCGGCCGCAGGATCGCAACGTCGTCCTGCGCCTCCTCGGTGACCTCCCCGGCAGCCGCCTGAACGGCGCCCGCTGACACATCAGCCACCGGCTGGGCAAAGACACCGGCGAGCCAGTGGTCTGGTGTCGCTGGCTGTGGGCAGGAAGCGGCGCGGACAGAACGGTGACGCGATCTCGTCCACGGGACTTGACCACGCCTCCCCCGAGAGCGAGGATTGGGTCCTTAGGTAGTCCCCGCCCTGAAGAGCGGGGGTTCCAGCCCTCACGGAGTGGGTTTCCTGTTTCACGGCCGCCCCGCTTCCCGGCAAGACCCGCGAGCGCCGGCTAGATCTTGACGTCGATGAGGACGATCCGGCTGGGGTCCTTCATCCGCGAGTAGCGGAGCACAGTCCCGACTGCCTGCATCCTCTGCTTCATCTCCAGGGCCAGCCTCTCGGTCCGATCTGCCAGCTCCCGGGCCGGCTCTTTGAAGTCCTTGGGCATGTTTCGGGAGGGTTGGGGTTGGTCAAAGGTGTAGGGAAGCACCCGCCCGCGACACAGCGACTCCTCCAGGAGGTCGAGGTGCCGGCGGTAGGCGGTCAGGTAGGCGTCCCACTCCTCATCCACCGGAAACCCCGCTCATCTCGCCGGCGACGATCTCCGCCGCCTGCCGCCAAGCCGCGATCAGTGGCCGGATGACCAGCTCCGCGTCCCGCAGGTGCTGCCGGTCCTTGTCCATATTGGCCCAGACCAGCTTGTCGAGAACGTAGTGGTAGAGGATCTTCAGATCCCGCGCCCCATCCCAGACATCCTCCCGCAGCGAGTCTCTGAGGAGCGCCACCGCGGCCTGGGCTCCCATCAGGCCCTCGTGGCTGCCCGCCAGGTCGCCGGAGTCGAGGGAGAACCCCGCCCGGTCCAGATTGGCGTCAAGCTGGTCTAGAAGGAGGACCAGCCGGCCGGCGGGGGTGGCGGTATGGACCGCCGTCTCCGAGTAGCTCCTGCTCCTTGCGCGCGACATTACCACTGCAAACCCTCCTTGGTTACGGTAGCTGCTTGATCTGGCCAGCGAGCCACTGGCCCTGGTTCTGGAGCGCCCCGAGCTGTGACTCCATGGTCGAGAACTCCTGCTCCAGCATCGCCTGCTCCGCCTGGATCATCGGGGTGTAGCTGGCGTACTGCTGCTGGAGGCTGGCGATCTGCCCCTGGATCCCGGAGACGGTGGTGGTCAGGCTTCCGGTCACCGGCGCCGCCGCCCCGTTCGACGCGTAAGCCAGCCCGCCGGCTATGCCCTGCTGGTAGTTGAAGGTGCCGATGTTGGTAGCCGAGGTGATCCCGGTGGCGGTAACCTGGACCGCCAGCCCCGCAAGCGTCGGATCCGAGGTCGGCGCGGAGAGCACCTGCCCGCTCCCGGTGGCGGTGACCCCGTTGATAGTGCCCGCGACGTCGGTACCGGTGAAGCTCTGGGGGGTATTGGCCGTAGTGACCAGGCCGGTCTGGCCCGAACCGGCGGCGGTCGAGTCCACGGAAAAGCTCTGGGCGGAGCCGTACTGGTTCGAGGTCAAGACCAGCTGCGAACCGCCGGACGAGGTGACCACGGTCGCCGCCACCCCAATCCCACTGGCGACGAAGGCGGCGTTCAACCCCTGGGCGATCGAGGTCAGCGACTCCCCGGCCGCGGCGGCGTAGCTGGCGCTGGCGCCGTTCATGGTGACGGTGATGGTCTCCGCGTTGGTGATGGTGCCGGTCGAGAGGACGTTACCGGCATCCTGGGCCTGAGTCGCCGAGTGGGTTATGGTGATCGGGTACGCCCCGGCAGCGGTGCCGTCGGAGGCGTACACCAGCGAGACCGTCCCCGAGTACGTCGAGGATGACGGGGTGAAGCTCCCCGACTGGTTGAAGAGCGAGGCGACCTGGCTGGGGTTGGCGTCGTAGGCCTGGGCGAAGGTGGTGGGGTCGAACTGGAGCAGCCCGCCGCTGGTGACGCTCAGTCCCGCCTGGGCAGGCGTGAAGTTGCCCTGCCCGATCGCGTTGGAGACGATCCCGAGGACCTGGTTGGTCAGCTGGCTGAGGGTGGAGTCCCCCATAAGCGGCCCGCCGGTGTTGGTCTTGTAGTTGTAGCCGGCGTACTTGTTGATGTCGGTGAGCGCCTGGTTGGCGGCGGTCACCAGCGACTGGACCTGCTTCGCCATCGACTGGCCGTCGGGCGAGACCGTAAGGTCGATCGGGCTCGACCCCGGAGCCTGGGCGGAGACCAGGTTTATGGTGACCCCGGGAAGCACCCCGGAGATCGCGTTGGTCTGGCCCGAGAGCACGTACCCGCCGGAGCCTCCCACGTTGATCTGCGAGTTCTGCGCCGCCGCCACGGTATTGAACGAGCCCAGGGCGGTAGCAAAGGGGGCGCTCTCCACCGTGATCGCGCCGTCGGTGCCGGTGGTGTTGGAGGAGAGCTGGAGGATGTACTGGGTGGAGCTGACCTGCACCGCGGTTGCGGTGACCCCGGCGCCGGAGTTGTTGATGTTGTTGACGACGTCCTGGAGCGAACCGTTCCCCGCGGCCACCTCCATGGCGTTGAAGCTTCCCTTCTTGATCCCGAAGGAGCCGATGCCCGCGGTGATAGTGCCGCCGGAGCCGTCGGCGAGGGAGACGGTGGAGCCGGCCTGCACATTGTTGACCGCGGTAGCCGTCCCGTCCAGCGTGATCGAGCCGGCGGTCCCGACTGAGGCGGTCGACTGGGCGGCGAGCCCGAGCGTGGACAGAGCGGTACCGCCGGTGAGCTGGAGCGAGGCCGAGCTCCCGAGCAGGGAGGTCCCGACCACCAGCTGGCCGTCGGAGTTGACCCGCGACTGGAGGAGCTGGGTTCCGGAGACGACGGAGGCGGAGGCGACCGCCTGGGACAGCTGGGCCTGGGTGTAGGTGCCGCTGGCGATGGTGAAGGTGTAGGCGGTGCCGTTGACGGTGGCGTTGACGGTATCGTTCGACGACCCGATCGTCACCGAGGAGGGGAGGTAAGCGGAGCCGGTCGCCACCCCGCCGGAGAGGGCGGTGGAGACCGAGAAGGCGTGGGTACCGACGGTCAGGGAGCTCCCCGCGAGCGAAGAGATCCCGAACCCGGAGGCCTGCGAGGAGAGAAGAAAGTTGGAGGAGGCGACCGTGCTCGTGGTCGAGGAGACGGAGTTCGCCCCGGTGATGACGTTCGACTGGGCTAGCTGGTTGACGTTGAAGGCGATGGTGGAGGGGCTCGCCCCGGCACCCGCGGTGGCGGTCGCTACCGCGGAATTCGAGGTGGTAGCCCCCATCACGCTCCACTGGCTGGTCTGGGTGAGCGAGTCGGCGGCGCTCTGCAGGCCGGTCATGTCGGCGGAGATCTGCTGGTAGTCGGAGAGGTTGGCCTGGAGCGTCTGGATCTGGTTGCCGATGTCGATCTGCGGCTGCTCGTAAGCCTGCATAAGCGCGTTGATGATCGCGGTGGTGTTGAGGCCGGAGATGATCCCGTTGAAGGTGATCGGACCGGATCCAGAGGAACTGGTGGTGCTGGTGCTGGTGCTGGTGGTGCTCGACGTCGGCGAGATGGCGGACAACTGGCGCGCCTCCTGGATAGATTAGGACTCAGGACCCCGAAGGGCCCTGAGTCCGGATCGGAACGGCTACGGGATCAGCTTCAAGATCAGCTGGGGCAGGGCCTGCGCCTGGGAGAGCATGGCCACGCCGGCTTGCATGAGGACCTGCTGCGAGGAGAAGGTCGTCATCGCCTGGGCCATGTTGGTATCTACCAGCGACGAGTTGGCCGCCTGGACGTTCTGCTGCCCAACCGTGTCGTTGGCCACGACCGCCTGGATCTGGTTCTGCACAGCGCCCACCGAGGCCTCGACCGAGGCCACGCTCATGATCGCGCTCTGCACCGCGGCCATAGCGGAGATCGCCGCCGAGACGGTGCCGATGGAGATCGCGAAGCTCCCGGAGGCGGCGACGCTGAGCGCCCCGGTCGTGAGCGCCCCGATGGAGACCGTCACCTGGTCCACGCTGGAGGCGTAAGCCCCAATCTGGAAGACCTGGTTGGTGTAGCTCCCGGTAAGCAGGCTGGTGCCGCCAAAGCTGGTCGAGTTGGCGATCTGGTCGAGCTGGTTCTGCAGCGCCTGGAACTCCTGCTGGTCGGCTGCGAGCGAGTTGGGGTTGGTCGCGCCCTGGTTCGCCGCCTGGGTCGCAAGCTCGTTCATGCGCTGCAAGATCGACACCTGCTGGTTCATGGCTCCCGAAGCGATCTGGAGCACCGAGATGGCGTTCTGACCGTTGTTGATCGCCACCCCAAGCCCGTTCGCCTGGGTCTGGAGACCCTGGGAGATTACGTAACCGGAGGCGTTGTCCGCGGCAGTCTGGATCTGCAGGCCCGAAGAGAGCTGCTGGATCGTGGTTTGCATGGCATTGCTGGTGTTGTTCAGATTGTTGTATGCGTCGATCGCCGCAATATTGGTGTTGATCGAGAGGGACATTTGATCCTCCTTGACATCCCGTTTTCCCGTAACTGGCAGCCTTCTTTGACTGCCACATCAGGCATCGGGAGATGCGCGGGAGATCTTTAGGGTTTTCCCTCCCGGTCGAGGAGCTCGAGGATCTGGATCGCGTTCAGCGCGGCCCCCTTGCGCAGGTTGTCACCGGAGACGAAGAGCGCGATCCCGTTCTCCACCGAGTGATCGAGCCGGACCCGCCCCACCAGCACGTCGTCGGCTCCGGCAGCGGCCACCGGGGTCGGCAGATCCACCAGCCGCTGCCCGGGTTGGCTGGCGAGCAGCTTGCGGGCGAGCGCCAGATCGACCGGCCGGGCGCACTCCACCGCCAGCGAGATCGAGTGCCCGGTGAAGACCGGGACCCGGACGCAGGTGGCCTGCACTCTGAGATCCGGGAGATCGAGGATCTTCCGGCTCTCGTCAATCAGCTTCCGCTCCTCGCTGGTGTCGTCGGCTACCAGCGATCCGGCGAGGGGGATGACGTTGGCGGCAAGCGGCGCCGGGAACACCTTGGCCGGGCCGACCCGAACTGCGGCGCCGTCGAAGGTCAGCCGCTCGAGGCCGGGCGTAGCCAGCTGCTCCGAGAGCTCTCTCACCCCCTCCCGGCCGGCGCCGCTTGCCGCCTGGTAGGTGGAGGCTACCAGCCTCACCAGCCCAAAGGCGTCCCGGAGCGCGGCGAGCGCCGGCATGGCGATCATCGTGGAGCAGTTCGGGTTGGCGATGATCCCCTTGGGCCTTGCCGCGGCCGCGAGCGGGTTCACCTCCGGGACTACCAGCGGCACCTCCGGGTCCATCCTGAAGGCGGAGGAGTTGTCGATGACCACGGCGCCGGCACCGGTAAACCGGGGGGCATGGATCAGCGCGTTGCTCGCCCCGATCGAGAAGAGAGCCACGTCGATGCCGGCGAGGTCGGCGGTCTCGACGTCCTCGACCACCACCTCCCCGCCGCCGAAGAGGATCCTGCTCCCCGCCGACCGGGAGGAGGCGAAGAACCTGATCCGGGAGATCGGCACCTTGCGCTCCAGCAGGATCGAGCGCATCACCGACCCCACCTGGCCGGTCGCCCCCACCACCGCGACGCTCAGGCCGCTCATAACCCGAACGCCTCGTGCAGCGCCTGGACGGCCGCCTCCAGCTGGTCGGCCCGGATGACGCAGGAGATCCTGATCGCCGAGGTGGAGATCATCTCGATGTTGACGTCGAGCTTGGCCAGCGTCTCGAACATGGTCGCGGTGACCCCCGGATGGGTCTTCATCCCCGCACCGACCAGGGAGACCCGGCCGATCTCGGTATCGACGCTGACGGTGCCGGCGCCGACCTCCCTCGCCACCGCCTCGGTCACCTCCCGCGCCAGCGGCAGGTCCACCTTGGGAGCGGTGAAGGAGATGTCGGTAAAGCCGTCGAGGGAGGTGTTCTGCACGATCATGTCGACGTTGACGCCGCGGTCGGCGACCGCCCGGAAGATCCTGGCGGCGACGCCCGGGTGGTCCGGGACCCTGGTGAGGGTGAGCTTCACCTCCGACGCGTCGTGCGAGATCGCCGAGACCACCGCCTGCTCCATCTCCGGATCCTCCTCTACAACCCAGGTTCCTGGCTCCCAGGTAAAGCTCGATCTCACGTGCAGCGGCACACCGTAGTTGCGGGCGAACTCCACCGACCGGAGCGCGAGCACCCTCCCGCCGGAGGCGGAGAGCTCGAGCATCTCCTCGAAGGAGATCGATGGGATCTTGTGGGCGGTGGCGACCACCCGCGGATCGGCGGTGAATACGCCGGAGACATCGGTGTAGATCTCGCACGCCGCCGCCCCCAGGGCGGCGGCGAGCGCCACCGCGGTCGTGTCCGAGCCGCCCCGGCCCAGCGTGGTCACGTTGGAGTCCGTGGAGACTCCCTGGAAGCCGGCGACCACCGGGACCGCCCCCCTCGAGAGGCACTCCAGCAGCCGGTGCGGCTTGATCTCCAGGATCTTCGCCCGGGTATGCTCCGCGTCGGTGACGATCCCCGCCTGGGACCCGGTAAAGGACTCCGCCTCCACCCCCAGCTCAGCCAGCGCCATGCACAGCAGCGACATGGAGATCCGCTCGCCGGCGGTCAGGAGCATGTCCAGCTCTCTCGGCGGCTGGACCGCCGAGACCTCGTGGGCCAGCCGGATCAGATCATCGGTGGCCTTGCCCATCGCCGAGACCACCACCACTACGCTGTCCCCGCGCCTGACGGTCCTCGCTACGTGATCGGCGACGGTGCGGATGCGGTCCGAATCGCCTACGGAGGTGCCGCCAAACTTCTGAACAACAAGGGTCACATCTCCACCCTACCAGCCGCGGGATCGCAAAAGCCTAGCCGCCGCGCCGCTCCCCGCAGCCCCGCCCCGGGAGGCGGCGGCGAGCGGCCTCCTGCTAGTGTGTTTGCGTGCCAAGTGCGAAACGCGAACGGATCCGCGCCAACCAGCAGCGGCTGAAAGAGCAGCAACTGGCGGTGGCGCGCAGGAAGAAGAACGTGAAGAGGTTGGCCATCGCGGTGGTGGTGGCCGCGGTTGTCCTCGGCGCCATCTACCTCCTCACCCGGCCTCAGGCGCCCGCCGCCAAGAGCGCCAAGAGCAAGACCTCCGCGTCGCCGGCCGTCCTTGCCAACGGGTGCCCGAACCCGGACGGCTCCGCGCCCCGCCGGACCAGCTTCAAGCACTACCCGCCGCAGTGCCTGAACCCCGCGTACCACTACACCGCGGTGGTCACGACCACCGCCGGCACCTTCGATATCACCCTGGAGCCGAAGCTGGGGCCGAAGTCGGCGAACAACTTCTACGTCCTCTCCCTCTACCACTTCTTCCGCGGAACCACCTTCTTCAGGGTCATGCCCGGTTTCGTGATCCAGGGGGGCAGCCCATCCAACAACGACTACGGCACCCCCGGCTACTCCTTTGCCGACAAGACGCCTCCGGCGGGGTCGTACCGGATCGGCACGGTGGCGATGGCCAACTCCGGCGCCCCCGGGACCAACGGGAGCCAGTTCTTCATCATCTCCGGGCCGAGCGGGGTGCAGCTGCCGCCCTCCTACACCATCTTCGGGCAAGTGAGCAAGGGGTTGCCGGTGATAACCAAGATCAACGATGGGGGCAACGCCGCCAACAACGGCATCCCGCCGGTCCACACCTACAAGATCGAGTCGGTCAAGATCCTGGTCTCCAAGTAGAGCCGGAGAGGAGCCAAACCATGTTCGGAAAGCAGCAGAGCCCCTACCCGTGCCCCGATCCGGACGGATCGAGCGAGAAGACGCGGACCTTCGACGCCGATCCCGGCTACTGCCTGGAGGACGGCGCCCGCTATCAGGCGGTGATGGAGACCAGCAAGGGCCGGATGCTCTTCGACCTCTCCAGCGACCGCGCCCCGACCACGGTCAACAGCTTCGTCTTCCTGGCCCGCTACCACTACTTCGACGGGATCGGCTTCCACCGGATCATCCCCGGCTTCGTCGTCCAGGGCGGTGATCCGACCGGATCGGGAGCCGGTGGACCCGGGTACCGCTTCCGCGACGAGCTCCCCAAGCCCGGCGAGTACCGGATCGGCAGCCTGGCGATGGCGAACGCCGGCCCCAACACCAACGGGAGCCAGTTCTTCATCATCTCCGGGCCGAGCGGGGTGCAGCTCCCGCCCTCCTACTCCCTCTTCGGGCAGCTGGTCGAGGGCGAGGAGGTGCTCTCCCAGCTCGATAAGGCCGGCTCGCCCTCCGGCAAGCCCCAGGAGACTTGCACCATCGATAGCGTAACCATCCTCAGCCGCTAAGCGCCGCTCCCACCAGGGACGGGATGTCGGTCGCGTTGTGGCGCGCCGCGGCCGCGATGCCGTTCAAGCCCCGCTTGGCGAGGTCGGCCTTGTCCTCCAGCGCTGAGATGGTGGCGCGGGCCAGCTCTCCGGCGTCGACCTCCAGCCACCTCGTCCCCCGGTAGATCGGGAGCAGCCACTCGTCTCCGGCACCGATCAGCCGCGCCGGAACCAGGTAGGAGTTCTCCCCGGTGCAGAAGTCGCGGTGGCCGCCGCGATCCGGGGCGATCACCGGGATTCCGAAGCTGAGCGCCTCCAGGTAGGGGAGCCCGAACCCCTCCCCCCTGGAGGGAAGGACGAAGGCGTCCGCCTCTAGGTAGAGGCGGGCCAGCTCCTCGTCGGAGAGGGCGCGGTCGACCACCTCGATCCGGGAGATGGCCTCGGAGCCGACTCCGGGGATGGAGAGGGCAAAGCGGTAGAGGTCGGCGGTGGAGATCCCGTCCACCTTCAGGACCAGCCGCGCCTCCGGGCGGGCGGCGGCGATCTCGGCGAAGGCGCGGAGCAGGGCCCGCGGATTCTTCCTCTCCTCGAACTTGAAGATGGAGAGCAGCCTCTCCCCGGGCTCCCGGGCCAGCCGGTACTCCCGGACCTGTTCGGGGTCGGCGGCGCGATGGAGGCGGGGTGGCACCTCGAGCAGCCGGGAGGGGTCCACCCCGGCGGCGGCGAAGATCTCCCGGTCATAGCTGGACATGCACCAGATCTGGTCGAAGCCGTTCATGGTGCGCACCAGCCGCTCGGGGATTCCGAAGGCCTCGAAGGTGGTCCTCAAGATCCGCCGCCCGCTGCCAGGAAGGGGCGGGCTCAGCTCGAGCCAGGGGAGCGGGAGGTCAAAGATGGTGGCCAACGCCTCGGGGAGAACGCTCGTGACCATGAAGGGGCCGGTAGCGCAGTCCGCCCTGTCGACCGGGAGGCCGAGATCCCCCTCCAGCACCCGGAGCAGGTCGGCGGTGGCGCGGGCAAAGCCCGACGTACCGCTCAGGATCCCGGAGTAGATCACCGGGTGGGCGGCTGGCCGCCCCTCTCCCGCGGCGCCCGAGCGCCTCCTTGCCGCGACGTAGACGTCGAGCGGCGCGATCGGCGCCAGGTTGCCGGAGGCGCCGGGAAGCACCTCAAAGCCGAACTCGTCGAGGATCTCGCCGAGCAGTTCGGCCGGGTAGGGCCGGATGTGGGTGGGGTCGAGCCAGAAGTTCTTGAGACCCACCTCGGGGCGGGAGAAGTCCGGCGTCTGGATCACCACCACGCCGCCGGGGCGGAGGGTACGGCGGAGCTCCGCGCACAGCTGGTAGAGATCCTCCCGGTTGAGGTGCTCGACGATGTGCCCCAGGAAGGCGCCGTCGTAGGCGCCGTCGCCGCGCTCCGCCAGCGCCGCGGGGAGGAGCCCCACCTCGACGGCGAGCCCCTCGCCGCGCAGGGCGCCGACCCGGTCGGGATCGATGTCGATTCCGGCGGCGGAGATCCCCTCCTGCCTCAGGTAGCGGAGCATGGCGCCGTCGCCGCACCCGAGATCGATCACGCTGGTGGCGGCGAGGAAGAACTTCCCCAGGAAGGCGGCGGTCCGGGTGGTGGCGGCGAGGTTGCCTTCAAAGGAGTGGGCACTGGCGGAGCGGGAGCGCTCCCGTTCGGCCATCCGGAGCCGGTAACCCGCCGACGCCCAGATGTCGCCGCGCCCGGCCACCAGTCCGCGCAGCTCGGCCAGCAGCGGCCCGGGTGCCCCGCCGCCGCTCCCCTCGAGAAGCAGCAACGCCCCGTGAAGGTCGCCGATCGACACCAGGTCGCCGGCGAGGGCGGGAGCGCTGGCTCCTTCCGGGCGCTCCACCCTGCTGATCACGGCGGAGAGCCGGTCGGCGGGCTGGTCATGGCTGGCCATGCGCTCGATCGCCAGCTCGGCGGCGATCGCCGCCGCATCCCAGCTAAACCGGGAGGCGGTCTCGATGCCGGCCGCGATCCGCTCCGGCGGCGCAGGGGAGCGGAGCGCCTCGCGAATCCGGCCCTGCAGGCCCCCGATCTCGGCCTCCACCCAGTGGTGCAACCCCCCTGCCGGTCCGACCTGCTCGTCGATGGCGGCGGCGCCGAACATGAGTTTCGAGCGGACCAGGTAGGCGTTGCCGTCGTCGAGAAAGTCGTCCGCGGCGCCTCCCCGCGTAGCGATGACCGGAACCCCGACCGAGAGCGCCTCCAGCATGGGAAGCCCAAAACCCTCGGCCCGGTAGGGGTGGACCAGCGCCGTGGCGGAGGCCATCAGCTCCAGGAGCTCGCGGCGGTCCATCTCCTTCCGGAGCACGGTGGTCCGGGCCGCGACCGCCGGGTTGGACTCCAGCAGCCGGTCGACGAGGGACTGGCCGGTGTAGTAGGAGCCGTATCCGGTCTCCTTGATCACCAGCTCCATCGAGGAGAGCTCCGGCTCGGAGAGGCCGCTAAGGGCGGCGAAGAGGAGGTCCACCCCCTTCCGCCAGATCCCCCCGCCAACGTAGAGCAGGCGCCCGGAGACCGGCTCTGCGGTAGCCCGGTGAGGGTGGATGCCGTTCGGCACCACGAAGATCTTGCCGGCGTCGGCGCCGGCCTTGACCCAGCACGACTTGGCGAAGCTCGAGGGGACCCAGATCGCGTCGGCGCTGGCGGCACCGGCTACCCAGGAGAGCGGAACCGCCCCGTACTCGTAGGGCTGGATCACCACGAACCAGCGGCAGCGGGGGCGCTCCCAGACTGGGGGCCAGTACTGCCGGATCACCAGATCGTGACCGTCCTCGGGCTCCCCGGCGAAGTACTCGGCGCCGCGGCCCTCCCACGCCCGTTCGAAGGCGGCGGGTGACTGATCCCAGGGCTCGACGAGCACCCGGTGGCCCCGATCCCTGAGCGCGCCGGCAAGGGAGACGTTGACGATGCCGTAACTGTTGTCCGGGCGCGAGTTGCCCTGCACGAGTATCCGCAACGTACCTCCCCGGGCAAAGAGCCGCGGGCGCGCCGTCAGCGCGCCTCTCCCACAGGAGTCGGCTCAGCCTGGAGATACTTGAGGGCAAGATGCTTGCCGTCCCGCCACGGGTTGCCCGGGCCGCCAGCCGCTCGAACCGCTGGAGCGCCCCCTTAGGGCTCCCCCGGGGCCGTGCAGCGCTGGACCGTGCCTTTCCTAATAGCGTATCCGCTACCCCTGTCCCCTGGGAAAACGCGCTACGCCATGACTATGGCAGTCGTGTAGTCTCAGTTCGTGCAGGGACGCGAACCGGGAAAAAGTCCGCGCCGCTGCGACGTTGTCGAAGCTACGGGTCGAAGCTACGGGTTAGAGGGCCCTCACCAGCAGCGCGTCCCCCTGGCCGCCACCGCCGCAGAGCGCCGCAGCGCCGATGCCACCGCCCCGGAGCGACAGCTCGGTTACCAGCGTGAGCGCCAGCCTGGCTCCGGACGCCCCGATCGGGTGACCGAGCGCGATCGCGCCGCCGTTGACGTTCACGACCGAATCAGAGAGGCCCAGATCCTCCGAGGAGGCGGCCGACACTGCGGCGAAGGCCTCGTTGATCTCGAAGAGGTCGACCTCGGAGAGGGAGAGATTCGCCCGCTCCAGCGCGTTCCTGATCGCGTTGGAGGGCTGGTGGAGCAGGGAGGTGTCCGGTCCGGCCACCTGGCCGTACCCCACCACCTCGGCCAGCGGCGCAATCCCGAGCTCCTCGGCCTTCCTCCGGGAGGCGATCACCAGCGCGGCAGCTCCGTCGCTGATCTGCGAGGCGTTCCCGGCGGTGATCGAGCCCGACGGGTCGAAGGCCGGCCTCAGCCTGCCCAGGCTGTCCATGGTGGTCTCCCGCCGGATCCCCTCGTCGGCTGCGACCGTGATCGATTCTCCCTTGCGCTGGGGAATGGCCACCGGGACGATCTCCCGGGCCATCCGGCCCGACTCGGCCGCCCGGGCCGCCCGCTCGTGCGAAGCCATCGCGAGCTCGTCCTGGCGCTGGCGGCTGAGCGTGGTCGCCGCGCAGTACTTCTCGGTGGCAGAGCCCATCGGCAGCCGGTCAAAAGCGCAGAAGAGGCCGTCGTAGAGCATCGAGTCGATCAGCTCGACGTCCCCCATCCGCAAACCCTGGCGGGCGCCGGGCAGGACGTAGGGCGCCTGGGTCATCGACTCCATGCCGCCGGCGACGACGATGTCGGCGGCCCCCGACGCGATCAGCAGATCGGCCAGGTAGACACTGTTTAGCCCGGAGAGGCAGACCTTGTTTACCGTGGTGGAGGGGACCGTCATCGGGATCCCGGCACCAACCGCCGCCTGGCGTGCGGTGATCTGCCCCTGCCCCGCCTGCAGCACGTGGCCCATGAAGACGTACTCGACCTGGTCGGGCCGGATCCCGGTCCGCTCCAGCGCTCCCTTGATCGCCAGGCTTCCCAGCGCCATCGCCGTGAAGCCTCCCAGCGCCCCGGAGAGCTTCCCGATCGGCGTCCGCGCGCCACCCAATATCAAAGATCCGGACATGGTGCCTCCCGGTCGCTATTATACGCCACCGGAAGCCGCTTTACCAGAGAGGGAACTGCCGGTGGTATCATTGCCGGATGGCGTCCTTTCTTGCAGAAGCGGTGCTGGCCGGCGCTGATCCGGCCGAGCTGGCGGCGACACCGCTGCCGGAGAGCTTCCGGGCCGCCTACGTGCTCGAGTCCGACTCCGAGATCTTTGCCGGGCTGAGCACCAGCCAGAAGGACCCGGCCCTCTCGCTCAAGGTCGGCGAGGTCCCGATGCCGGAGATGGCGCCGGACGAGGTGCTGGTGGCGGTGATGGCCTCCTCGATCAACTACAACACGGTATGGTCGGCCCTCTTCGAGCCGGTACCCACCTTCAGCTTCCTGAAGCGGCTGGGCCGCTCGGACAGCGTCTGGGCCAGGCGCCACAACCTCCCCTACCACATCCTTGGCTCGGATGGCGCCGGCGTCGTGGTCCGGGTGGGTTCCGGCGTCCGCACCTGGCGGGTTGGCGACCAGGTGGCAATCCACTGCAACTACGTCGACGACCAGGATCCGTCCAGCCACGACGACTCCATGCTCGCCGCCGAGCAGCGCATCTGGGGATTCGAGACCAACTTTGGCGGGCTGGCCGAGTTCGCCATCGCCAAGGCCAACCAGCTGATGCCCAAGCCCGCCCACCTCAGCTGGGAGGAGGCGGCGGTCAACCCGCTGTGCAACTCCACCTCCTACCGGATGATCGTCTCCAAGAACGGAGCTTCGATGCGGCAGGGCCAGGTGGTCCTGATCTGGGGGGCGACCGGGGGCATCGGATCCTACGCGGTCCAGTACGTCCTCAACGGCGGCGGCATCCCGGTCGGAGTGGTCTCCTCGCCGAGGAAGGCGGAACTGCTCCGCCGGATGGGATGCGAGTACGTCATCGACCGCAGGGAGCAGGGATACCAGTTCTGGAAGGACGAGACCCACCAGGACGAGGCGGAGTGGCGCCGCTTCGGCCGCGACATCCGCGACCTGGTCGGTGAGGACCCCGATATCGTCTTCGAGCACCCGGGAAGGGACACCATGGGTGCCTCCGTTTTCGTCACCAAGCGGGGCGGTCTGATCATGACCTGCGCCGCTACCACCGGTTACATGATCGAGTACGACAACCGCCACCTGTGGATGAAGCTGAAGTCGATCAAGTCGAGCCACTTCGCCAACTACCGCGAGGCCTTCGAGGCCAACCGGCTGATCGCCAAGGGCAAGATCCAACCGGTGCTATCCGCCTCCTTCCCCCTCGAGCAGACCGGAGAGGCGGTCCGGGTGGTCCGGGCGAACCTGCACGAGGGAAAGGTCGGGGTCCTCTGCCTCGCGCCGCAGGAGGGCATGGGGATCGAAGATCCCGAGCTGAGGAGCAAGGTAGGCGAGGAGAAGATCACGCTGTTCAAGCGGTTTACAGAGGAGGAGCGGGCGTGACTCTGCAAGGCACCAGCATCGACCACGTAGCTATCGCGGTCTCCGACCTGGAGTCGGCGATAGCGCATTGGGAGCAGCTCGGAGCCGAGCTGGCGCACCGCGAGATCATCGAGGCGGACGGCGTCGACGAGGCCCTCCTCCTGCTGGCCGGAAGCTACATCCAGCTGGTCTCGGCGGCGAGGCCGGACTCCACGGTGGCCCGGTTCATCGAGCGCCGTGGCGAGGGCCTCCACCACATGGGGCTCCGCGTTCCGAACTGCGCGGAGGCGATCAGCGCCGCCCGCTCCATGGGTTTCACCCCTATAGACCAAGCTCCCCGCTCCGGGTCGCGCGGAACCTTGGTCGCCTTCCTCCACCCCAAGTCCGCAAACGGCACCCTGATCGAGCTGGTGCAGGAGCCGGCAGAGCTCCCGTGAACCGGGACTAGAGCTGCCGGCGACCCTCGAGCGCCATACCCAAGGTCACCTCGTCGACGTAGTCGAGGTCTCCGCCCACCGGCACACCGGTGGCGAGTCTGGAGATGCTGATCCCGGAGGGTTCGAGGAGCCGGGCCAGGTAACGGGCGGTCGCCTCCCCCTCGACCGTAGCCGAGGTGGCCAGGATGACCTCCTGCACCTCCGCGCTCCTCAGCCTCTCGAGCAGCTCTTTGAGGTGGATATCCTCCGGACCGATCCCCTCCAGCGGGTTGATCACCCCTCCCAGGACGTGGTACCGGCCGGAGAAGGCCTTCGCCCGCTCGAAGGCGAGCACGTCCCGCTCCCCCTCGACCACGCAGATGGTCGCCTGGTCCCGTGTCGGGTTGGCGCAGACCGGGCAGAGCTCTCCGTCGGAGAGGGCGAAGCACTCCCGGCAGGGGCGCACCTTGGAGACCGCGCCAACCAGGGAATCCGCCAGCCGGCGGGCGTCGACGGGTCCGCGCTTCACCACGCTTAGCGCGATCCGCTGCGCCGACTTCGGACCGATGCCGGGAAGCCTTGCCAGCTCATCGATGAGGCCCTGGAGGCTATCGGGGTACATCGCGCATCCTGGCTCCCGGGAACACCCTGGCGACGTTGTCGGCGATGACGTCGGCGTTCAGGTCCGCAACTGAGCTCGCCGCCTCCTCGACCTCCTCAACCTCCTCTAGAGCGGGCGCGGGGGCGAAGCCGGCGGGTGCACCCTGCCGATCGGTGGCGGGGCTTCCGGAGTCGAGCTGGAGCACAACGCTGAATCCGTCCCCGTAGAGGTCGGAAAAGAGGGCGGCGATCTCGCGCTCGTAGACGGACAGCCGCTCAAGCCTGCTGGCGTGGTCGACCAGGATCGCGATCGTACCCTCGCCGGCGATGGCGAGACGGGTATCCCTGATCACCGCCTTGAAGGTGCCCGCCTTGATGGCGGGGAGGAACCGGTCGGTCCACTCGGCTTGGATCCGGGTGCGCAAGAGCTCAAGGTCATCCACCCCTCCCCCGGCCGGCGGTGCCGGCGCCTCTCCTACCGGCTCCCGGGGAGCACGATCCGGCCCGTTGCCGCTCGCCGCCTCTCCTCCTGGCTGTGGCTGTGGCTGTGGCTGTGGCTGTGGCTGTGGCTGTGGCTGTGGCTGTGGCTGTGGCTGTGGGGCAGCCTGCTGCGTCGAGCGCGCCCTCCCTGCCTCGTGGATCGCACCCCGGAGGCGGCTGAACTCGCTTCCGCTCCGGGTGGCGGCCCGCCCCGGGGATCCCTCGAGGGCATCGAGCCGCTGCTCCAGCCGGGCGATGCGCTGGTCGAGACCGACGGTGGCCTCCTGCTCCGCCATAAACAAGGCGGTGGTGGCCTCCAGCATGATCCCGGGATCGAGCGACTCCTTTACGTGCACTCCGAGGCGCCCGAGCGACTCCATAGCACCGGTGATCCTCGCAAGCGGGTAGGCCGCCGCTCCGGCGGCCGCCTGACCCACGCCAAGCTGGCCCAGGAAACGCCGCCTCAGTTCCGCCAGCATGTCGGTCAGGACCAGCACCGGATCGAGGCCCCTCGACAGCATCCCGTCAAGGGCGGCGGCAACCGCCCGCCGATCGAGATCGAGGAGGCTGTCAACAAGCCCGCCCACCTCAGCAACCCCGTCATCGATCACCCCGCCGGAGGCGACCACCTGCTCGAGCAGGGAGAGGGTGTCGCGGGCCGAACCGGCCCCCCGCCGGAGCAGCCACTCCCGGCTGTCCGGGGAGAGCTCGATGCAATCGGCGGCGACCACCCTGCTCACCACCTCCCCGAGGGCGGCGGCGTCGAGAAGCCGGAACTCGTAGTGCTGGGTCCGGGAGAGCACGGTGGGCAGGACCTTCTGCGGGTTGGTGGTAGCCAGGATGAAGACGACGTGCGGCGGTGGCTCCTCGAGCGTCTTGAGCAGGGCGTTAGACGCCGCGGTGCTGAGCATGTGCACCTCGTCGACGATGTACACCCTCCACCGACCGGTTCCGGCGGTAGCCGCGGTCTGGATCAGCCAGCGGATCGAATCGACTCCGGAGTTCGAGGCGGCGTCGACCTCCTCGACGTCTATCGAGCGGCCCTCCGCTATCGAGAGGCAGGAGGCACAGCCGAGGCAGGGCTCCCCCTCGACCGGCGCCTCGCAGTTGAGCGCCATCGCCAGGATCCTTGCCGTCGAGGTCTTGCCGGTTCCCCTCGGCCCGCTGAAAAGGTAGGCGTGAGACACCGAGCCGGAGGCGACGGCGGAGCGAAGCGCCCGGGTAACGTGCGCCTGCCCCAGGACGTCCTCGAAGCGCTGTGGCCGGAATCGCCGGTAGAGGGACTGGTAGTTGATCGCCACACGCCAATCCTAACCGCTCGCTGTGACGCGCCTCCTTGACCTACCGCTCCCGGCAACCGGGAGCAAGCGTGGCCATCGCGGAAGCCAGGCTTCCCACGGTACCCGATGGACACCGCTGAGGGCTGCTGCCTTCCGGCCCTGACCCGGTTCACGGGCCACCGCCACGTGGGGCCCGGCTTCCGTGATGGCCACGCTTGCAGGAACAGTAAGATAGTTTAGCACACCCTGGTGGGACACCTCCGGGGCATGGAGGGGTGCGAGAGCGGCCGAATCGGCGCGATTGGAAGTCGCGTGTGGGGCAACTCACCGTGGGTTCGAATCCCACCTCCTCCGCTCGACGACGCGGGCGTCCCGGTGGCGCCCGCACCCGGATTCGAAGGGAGTCGCAAAAGCGTGGGTGTAGACCCCCTCGAGTTAGTGCCGCTCGAAGAGCTGGTAAATCACGCCCACCCGGAAGCGGCCTCCGCGTTCGAGGCTTTGCGAGCCGGGTCCGCTCCCGAGGCTCCCAAAGATGCGCTCGCCCGCCGGGACCTGATCCGCCTGATCGGGATCGCCTTCAACACCCTGAACATGCTGGAGGCGGTGACCGACACGCCGCCCCTCCCTGCCGTCGAGGCGGCGGAGGTCGACGGGGTGGCCTTTGTCCCGGTGATCACGGCGCACCCCACCGAGACCAAGCGGCGGACCGTGCTCTCGACGCTGAAGCGGATCGCCGAGAACCCCGGCCAGGTCAGCCCGGGAGACATGCGGCTGCTCTGGTTCACGGAGGAGGTCCGCGGGCGGCAGCCGGAGGTGGCCGACGAGGTCGAGACCGGGATCTTCTACCTGACCTCGAGCTTCTTCGATGCGGTCCCCAGGCTCTGCCGCCTCCTGGCCAGCCTCCTTGGAGTTGACCCGACCGAGCTCGACCAGGTGATCGGCTTCGGCTCCTGGATCGGGGGCGACCGTGACGGCAACCCCAACGTCAGGGCCGAGACCACCTGCAACGCCGCCCGCTCCAACGCGGTGGCGGCCCTGCGCGAGTACCAGAAGCGGCTCAACGCTCTCCGGCGGCGGCTCTCCCACTCCCTCCACTTCACCACCTTCTCCGACCGCCTGCTCGACTCCCTCCACCGCGACGAGGCCGACTTCGTCAACCTCGCCCCCTGGGTCCGCTCCCGCTATCTCGACGAGCCCTACCGGCAGAAGCTTTACTACCTGCTTGCCCGGATCGACAACGAGATCGTCCGCCTGGAGAACCGTCCGGACACGCTCGACATTCCGGTCCTCTCCGCGGCGCTCCTCGAGGAGGACCTGATCACCATCCGGGAGAGCCTCCTGGGGCACGGTGACCGGGAGCTCGCGCTCGGCGAGATCCAGGACCTCCTCTGGCAGGTCCGGTCGTTCGGCACCCACCTGGTCTCCCTGGACATCAGGCAGGAGTCCTCGGTGCACCACCAAGCCATCGAGGAGCTCTTTGGCTACCTGCCCGGTTACGAGCGCTACGCCAGCCTCGCTCCCGATATCCAGAGCGGCCTCCTCGCCGAGCTGCTCCGCGACCCGAAGCCGCCGGGAGCCGCCCGCACCTCGCTGACCGCGGACCTCACCGCCCTCTTCAACTGCCTGAACACCGTGATCGACCACATTGGGAGGGACGCGATCGGCAGCTACGTGATCTCGATGACCCACCACCAAGCCGACATCCTGGCGCTGCTGGTGCTCGCCCGGACCCACGGGCTCTCCGCAAGCGAGGGGAGAGGGATCCGGATCACGCCGCTGTTCGAGACCATCGCCGACCTGTCGCACCTGGAGGCGGTGATGGACTCCCTCCTCTCCACGCCGGCCTACCGGGAGCACCTGGACGCCCTCGGGCTGCGGCAGGAGGTGATGCTCGGTTACTCCGACTCCGCCAAGGACGGTGGGTTGCTGGCGTCGAGCTGGTCACTGTACCGGGCACAGGAGCAGCTGGCGACGCTGGGGCGACGCCACGGCGTGCTCATCGACCTCTTCCACGGACGGGGGGGAACGGTGGGGCGTGGCGGCGGCCCGATGGGAAAGCTGGTACGCGCGCAACCCCCGGCGGCGCTCCAGGGGAGGAATCGGGTCACCGAGCAGGGCGAAACCATCTCCTTCAAGTACCCGACGCCAGAGCGGGCCGCGATGGAGCTTGCCGCGGGGATACTCGGGACCCTCCAGGGTAGGCGGCACCCCCAGCACCTCAACCCCGACGACCGCGCGATCATGGGCACGCTGGCCCGGGAGGCGGAGTCGGCCTACCGCAGCCTGACCGGGCAGGAGGGCTTCTTCGACTACTTTCAGGCGGCCACCCCCTTCCCCGAGCTGACCAAGCTCCGGATCGGCTCCCGTCCCGCCCGGAGAGCCTCCGGCGACCTTGGGCTTTCCTCGATTCGCGCCATACCTTGGGTCTTCGCCTGGGCCCAATCGCGGCACACCCTCCCCGCCTGGTTTGGCTTTGGCTCCGCGCTCCGCTCCGCCAGGGAGCGCTTTGGCCTCCCGGAGATCCATGCCATGCGCTCCCGGTGGCCCCTGGTCCAGACCATGCTCGACAACGTCCAGATCGCCCTCGCGAAGGCGGACCTCGAGATCGCCGGTTGGTACCGCAACCTGGTCCCCGACGCCGGGATGGCTGCCCGGATCTACCAGCAGATCAGGGAGGAGTACGAGCTCAGCGTGGCCGAGGTGCTGGCCGCAACCGGCAGCGGCTCCCTCCTCGATCACGATCCGCGGATGCGCCAGTCGCTCCGGGATCGGAGCGCCTTCCTCAAGGAGCTCAACCGGATCCAGGTCCAGCTCCTGGCCGAGTACCGCGAGCACCACGGAGAGGAGCAGCTGACCCTGGTCCTCCGCTCGATCAACGCCATCGCCGCCTGCCAGAAGAACACCGGCTAGCGGGCGAGCAGCCCCCGGTAGAGCCCGATAAGATCGTCGAACGCGCTCTTTGCCGCCGGAACCAGGCCGGTTAGAGCGGCAAAGCCGTGGATCATGTCTCCATAGCTCCTCAGCTCGACCGGAACTCCGGAGCCGGCAAGCAGCTCGGAGTAGCGTAGCCCGTGGTCCCGCAGCGGGTCGTAGCCGGCGACTCCGATCACCGCCGGTGCCAGGTTGGCATGGTCGGGCGCGAGCGCCGGGCTGACCCTCCAGTCGGCCGCTTGGCCGGCCTCCTGGAGGTAACAGCCCCCAAACCAGATCAGGTCCTCGAGGGTGAGGAAGTAGCCGGCAGCGAACTCGGCCATCGACGGGTACTCCCCGGCGAAGTCGCAGGCCGGGTAGATGAGGAGCTGGCCGGCGACGTCGATGCCGAGGTCCCGGGCCTCGAGTGCCGCCACCGCCGCCAGGTTGCCGCCCGCGGAGTCGCCGGCGAGGCCGAGACGGCTCGCACCGCCGAGCTCCGCCAGGTTCCCAGCCGCAAAGGAGAGGGCGGCGAGCGCGTCGGCCACCGCGGCCGGGAACGGGTACTCCGGCGCGAGCCGGTACCCAACCGACAACACCGGCGCCCGGGTGGCTCCAGCCAGGTAGCGGGCCATGCCGTCGTAGCCGCCCAGGCTTCCGAGGACGAAGCCGCCACCGTGAAAGAACAGGGTGAGCCGGGCCAGCCGATCCCCCTTCGGGACGTAGAGCCTCGCCGGGATCTCCACCTCCCCGGGGATAGTCACCTCCCTAACCTCGGACATGGCGACGCTCCGGCTGAAGCCGAGACGGGTGAGCAGGTCGAGGTTGGCCCGAGCCTCTTCCAGCGGCATCGCCGCAATCGGACCCGCGTCGAGTTGGGTCAGCAGGGCGTCTACGAGCGGATCCAGCATCATCCGAGCCCCCTAACCTCTGCCGCCTGCTCCAGGGAGAGCGAGTGCTCCTGGGTGGCCACGTTCCTGGCGATCTGCTCTGGAGAGGTGGCGCCGGCGATAACCGAGCCTACCTGCCCCTCGGCCAGCAGGTAGGCGAAGGCCAGATCGATCAGCTCCATCCCGGCCGAGCGGGCGTACCCCTCCAGCCGTTCGATGCGGTTAAAGTCGGCGGAGGCCAGCCTCTCCGGGCGCGAAGCTATCCGGGTGCCGGGCGGGGCGGCCTCGCCGCGCTTGAACTTGCCCGTGAGCAGGCCCGATGCGAGCGGGTAAAAGGGAAGGATGCCTACCCCGTAGCTGCGGCAGGCCGGGACGAGCTCCCGCTCCACCCCCCGCTCGAGCAGGGAGTAGAGGTTCTGCGCGGAGATCAACCGGCTCGCGCCCAGCTCCCGCGAGATCAGGTCGACCTCGACAACCTGCCACGCCGCCAGGTTGGAGGAGCCGACGTAGCGCACCTTCCCCGAGCGCACGGCGTCGTCGAGGGCGGAGATGGTCTCCTCGATAGGGGTGAGGGGGTCGGGCTCGTGGAGCTGGTAGAGGTCGATGTAGTCCGTCCCCAGCCGCCGGAGGGAGGCCTCGAGCGCTCGAGTCAGGTACCTTCTGGACCCCCGGGCCAGCTCTCCGGTGCCCATGTCCATCCCGAACTTGGTGGCGATTACCACCTCCGCCCGGTGGGGACGCAGCACCGTGCCGACGATCTCCTCCGAGGCTCCCGCGACCCCGTAGATGTCGGCGGTATCGAAGAGGTTTATCCCGCTCGCGAGCGCCGCCTCGATCACGGCTCTCGACCGCTCCAGGTCAAGCCGTTCCCCAAAATTATTGCATCCGAGCCCCACCTCGGAGACGCGTAGCCCTGATCTTCCCAGCTGCCGGTATCTCACGATCCCATGCTAACAGCGGCTACGGGGATGGGAACCGGCCGCGCCTCCAGAGCCATGCCCGGTTCAACCCGCCGCCAGCTGGAGATAGGCCTGGATAGCCCGCCGCTCCACTTCGAAGAGGGTCATACCGGTGGCGGAGGCTGCCGAGCTCACCATCTCGAACTCGGGCTTGACGCCGACCGGGGTCACCTTGATGGCGATGGAGTAACCCTCCACCTCCACGGTAACCGTGCTTCGCGGCAGGACGCTCCGGGACTGGACCCGGTAGCGGACTCCGGGACTCTTCGTCCTCCGGTGCAGCCAGCCAAGAAGGCGATCGACATCCCGCTCGGCGCAGAGCACGGTGATCTCCGCCCCCATCCTCCCCTTCTTCCCGGCGGCCGCCGAGACGTAGGCGTCGATCGCGCCCTCGGCAACCGCCTCGTCGGCGAGCGATCCCAGGTACTCGGGGGCCAGGTCGTCCACGTAGACCTCCAGGACGCCCACCCGCTCCACCAGGGACTCCCCCGCCTCCAGCAGCAGCGCCTGGCAGACGTTGGCGACCTTCTCGTCGTCGCGATCGCCCGCCCCGTAACCGGTCCGGGCGATCTGGAGGGCGGGAAGGCCCGCCTCCCATCGCTTCGTGGCCGCCAGCAGCAGGGCGGCCCCGGTCGGGGTAACCGTCTCCGGTCCGGGCACCAGCGACACCTCGATCCCGGAACCGGCAAGCAGTGCCGCCACCGCCGGTCCGGGCAGGGGAAGCCGGCCGTGGCCCATCTCCGCCGCGCCCACCCCCAGAGTTAGCGGCATGGTGAAGGCCCCGGCCACCTCGAGCAGGGAGATCCCCTCCGCCACCATCACCGCATCGGCGAGCGTGTCCAGGCTTCCAAGCTCGTGCAGGTGACCGTTCTCCTGGCCGTGGACGAACCCCTCCGCCCTTCCGAGATGAGACAGGGCAAGCTCCACCGTCGCCAGCGGCCCTCGGCCAAGATCCAGGCCCCGGGCGGTCTCGGCCATCTCCGCGAGGGAAAGGCGGGGGGCCGGTGGGCAGACCTCGACCTCGAGGGCCGTCGCCTGGATCGACGAGCGCCGGACCGGAGAGGCCCTCACCTCGATCCATCCCCGCGAAACCAGCGGCTGAAGCGGGCGCAGCATCTCCGGAAGCGGCACCCCCAGATCGACGAGCGCCGCGGCCAGCATATCGCCAGCCGCACCGTTCATGGGGTTGAACACCAAGTACTTAAGGGGCATCGGCCCGGCCGAGCTGCGCGAGGATCCGGGCGGCGGCGCAACCCGCGCCAAAACCGTTGTCCACCCCCACTACGGCCACCCCCTGGGCGCAGCTGGTGAGCATGGCAAAGAGCGCCGTCTCCCCATTCCGCGCCGCTCCGTACCCCACCGAGGTGGGGACCGCGATGATCGGCAGATCGGTCAAGCCCCCGACCACGGTGGGGAGGGCTCCCTCAAAGCCGGCCACCACCACTAGGACCGACGCCTCCGACGCCTCCTCCAAAGCGATCAGGGTACGCTTGAGCGCGCTGACCCCGCAGTCCTCGATCACCCTGACTCCGACGCCCAGCGCGTAGAGCACCGCCGCCGCCTCCATTCCCACCCACCGGTCGGAAGAGCCGGCGGTGAGGATAGCCACCCGGTCCTCGGGGTGCTGCCTGGGCCGCGCCTTCGCTACCAGCGTCACGTACTCCTCCGCCTCGTCCGCCCCCGGGAAGGCGACGAAGGGGCCGAGGCCCATCAACCACTCCGCGCGATCCCTCACCACCCTGGTGACGATCGTCGGATCCTCCAGCGAGAGCGAGAGGCAGATCGCCTCCTTGAGTACCGCATCCCCCTTTGAGGGTGCGTAGATCGCCTCCGGCATCCCGATGCGCCGGCTCCGAGCGCCGTCGAACCAGACCGATCCGGCACGAAGCAGCCCGTCAAACGCATCCATGGTCATTGCGAGAGAGCATAACAACCGTTCCTAAATACTCAGCGGAACGGACTCCCGCCCCTGTGGGTGGCCCCGAACGGTCTTGGGTCCATCTGGTTCACCAGGCGTGGCCGGTTTGGCCGGTCAGGTCTTACGCCGCAGATGCGGCAGCCCTCGGGCTTCGCTGGTTCCGTTGCCGTGCTCGCTGCCCGAACCCGCCTCCGGCGACAACCAGGGCCGGCTCGCAGCGATGAGGGCCCGCCGCTGGCGGTCATCTCGACCAGGCGGTCGCCGTGATCGGCGACTGCGGTGGTGACCTCGGGGTCCGCAAGCAACCGGCGGGGCTTGGCCTGCGATTCGTTCATACCCGGGCCGATCTCCGCTTCGACCCCTTATGGAGAATTCTCCATAAGGGGTCCTATGTGCGGTCGCGGATTATGTGGCCCGTCCAGCGTCGACCCTTGTCCGTCGTGCTTGCCGGTGTGAGCAACTGAACATAATTCGGCCTTTGTGAGGGACACTTGTTAGACCCGGGACCGACCCGGGCAGGAGGTAAACCATGACAAGAAATCCCAATCGGGTACGGATACACGGACCGCTGGCGGTACACGCGGTCGGCTTCGCTGAGGAGCTGACCAGGCGGGGCTACCCACCTGAGCGCGCTGTTCGCCACGTGCAGCTATTGGCCCATTTGAGCCGCTGGCTCGAGGCGGAGGGCTTGACCAGCGGTGAGCTGACCGAGGAGCGGGTGAACGCATTCCTCAAGGCGAGGCGTGCCGAGGGTTACGCAGAGGTGCCCACCACTCGGTGGGTAGTCACGCTTCTCGGCTACCTACCCGCTCTGAGCGTTGCAGCGACGTTGGCTCCAGCCCCGGACAGCGTGGTGGAGGCAGTCGTCGAGGAGTACCGCCATTGCTTGGTCCACGAGCGAGGCCTGGCAACGGCAACCGTCCGTGGCTATGTCGGCGAGGCCAGGTCGTTCTTGTCTCATCTGGACCGTCCCGAGGGGCTGAATCTGTCGCGCCTGACCGCTGGGGAGGTAAGGGCCTACGTCGTCGGGGAGTGCCGACGACGACGTGTGGGCTCGGCCAAGGTCCTGGTCACGGCGCTTCGCTCCCTGCTGCGCTTTTTGTCCCTGGAGGGATACACCGCCCCTCATCTGGCGGGGGCGGTGCCCGCTGCCTCGGCCATGGGTGGGGGCTTCCTGCCCCGGGCTCTGAGACCCGAGGTAGTGGCGGCGCTGCTCGCCAGCTGCGACTCGACCACGGTGATTGGCGGGCGGGACCATGCGATCCTCACCGTCCTGTCACGTCTGGGCCTTCGGGCCGGGGAGGTGGCGCGGCTGGAGCTCGAGGACCTCGACTGGCACCACGGCGAGCTTGTGGTTCACGGCAAGGGTGCTCGTCGGGATCGCCTCCCCCTGCCCGCTGACGTGGGCGAGTCGCTGGTCGCATACCTGACTGATGGCCGCCCACGCGTCGAGTGCCGTGCGGTCTTTCTCCGGGTCCACGCCCCGATCACCGCAATGACAGCGTCGAACGTCACCGAGATCGTCAGGCACGCCTGCAGACGGGCCGGCGTCCCGATAGCCGGCGCCCACCGATTGCGTCACAGCGCTGCCACTGCCATGCTGCAAGGCGGCGCTTCTTTGGCCGAAGTCGGCCAGGTCCTTCGTCACTCGCGTGCCGCCACGACGGCCGTGTACGCGAAGGTCGACCGAATTGCACTGGGCGCGCTCGCTCAGCCCTGGCCGGGAGTGTCGGCATGAGTGGCCTACGTGAAGCAGTCGAGGACTACCTCACGGTCCGCCGAGGTCTCGGCTTCAAGCTCCGCGACTACCCCGGGATGCTGGGCGACTTCGTCACCTACGCCGAAGCCGCTGGCGCTTCGACGGTGACCGCGGAGCTGGCCCTGGCCTGGGCGCTCCAGCCTGGAGACGGCGCCCACCCCTCCTACCTGAGCAAACGACTCTCGGTGGTGCGCGGCTTCGCCCAACACCTCCAAGCCTTCGACCCGGCGACCGAGGTTCCCTCGGCTGACCTGCTGCGGTGGCAACAGTGTCGGGCCACCCCCTACCTGTACTCCGACGACGACATTGCCGCGCTGATGGGGGCCGCACGGGCGCTTAGCCCAAGGCTGCGGGCCGCCACCTACGAGACCTTGATCGGACTGTTGAAGGTGAGCGGGGCGCGGGTTGGCGAGCTGATCCGCCTCGACCGAGAAGACGTCGACTGGGACGAGGGAGTGCTCACCATTACCTATACGAAGTTCGACAAGCACCGAGAGCTGCCATTGCACCTGAGCACCATCGACGCGCTCAGGGCCTACGCGCTCGAGCGCGATGAGCTGTGTGCCGAGCCGAAGGCGCCGAGCTTCTTCGTGTCCAGCACCGGCCATCGCTTGGTGTATGTCACCGTTCAGCAGGTATTTGCCGGCCTGACGCGGGCCGCCGGTCTACGGCCGCGCTCAAGACAGTGCCGGCCGCGCTTGCATGACGCGAGGCACACCTTTGCCTGCACGACTCTGCTCGGCTGGTATCGAGCCGGAGTAGACGTCGAAGCACACCTCCCGCTGCTGTCGACCTATATGGGCCATGCCAACCCGGCCAACACGTTCTGGTACTTGTCGACCGTCCCCGAACTACTGGCACTGGCGGCCGAACGACGCGAGCAGACTCTGAGGAGGCAGCGATGAGCGCCCTCGCCCCTACGCTCGAGGCGTACTTCACCGAGCGACTCATCGGCCAGCGGCAGGCCAGCCCCAACACGGTGGCCGCCTACCGGGACACGTGGCGTCTTTTGCTGCGCTTCGTTCTGGCCCGAAGCGGCAAGCAGCCCAGCCAGCTGGACATGGCCGACCTCGACGCCACGCTCGTGGCGAGTTTCCTCGACCACCTCGAGCAGGAGCGCCACAACAGTGCTCGTACTCGCAACGCCCGCCTCGCCGCCATCCGCTCGTTCTTTCGCTACGCGTCTCTCCGCCATCCTGAGCACGCAGCGCTCATCGCCCGCGTGCTCGACATCCCGGCCAAGCGCTGCGAGCGCAAAGACGTCACCTACCTCAACGAGAGCGAAGTCGAGGCCCTCGTCGCCGCTCCCGACAGCGACACCTGGTGCGGGCGCAGAGATCAGGCGCTGTTGCACGTTGCTGTGCAGACCGGCCTGCGGGTCTCGGAGCTGACCGCCCTGCGCAACGGCGACGTGGAGCTCGCCGCGGGAGCCCATGTCCGCTGTCGAGGCAAGGGACGCAAAGAGAGGTCCACGCCGCTCGACAAGCAGACCGTCAGGACCCTGCGCGCCTGGATGCAAGAGCGAGCAGGGGCGCCCGAGGATCCTCTGTTCCCCACCTCACGAGGCTCCCGGCTCACTCGCAGTGCCGTGAGTTGCCTGGTCGCCAAGCATGCCGCCACCGCCGCGAAAAACTGCCAGTCCCTGCGTGCCAAACATCCAACGCCCCACGCCCTTCGCCACAGTTGCGCGATGGAGTTGCTGCGCTCAGGAGTCGATTCCACAGTCATTGCGCTATGGCTCGGACATGAGCAGGTCGAGACCACCACGCGGACTTACATCCACGCGGACCTGTCGATCAAGGAACGTGCTCTCGCCCGCACCCGGCCACTCAACGCCAAGCCAGGACGCTACCGACCGCCGGACCGACTGCTCGTCTTCCTCGACAACCTCTGATCGGGCCGAATTATGTTCAGTTGCTCACACCGGCAAGCACGACGGACAAGGGTCGACGCTGGACGGGCCACATAAATCGCGACCGCACATAGGACTCGGACCACCGGCTGGCCGGTTTGTGCCACCCGCTCCGAGAGCCGGGCCTCCTGGCGGCCGAGGTCTGCCCGTCGGTCGTGGGAGGAGAGACCCGGGCGTAGAGGTCGAGGGTCGCCAGCGCCCAGGGAGAGACAAGGATCGCCCGCTGGTTCATCCCGACCGCCGGCGCCGGGAGCGTCCCCGCATGGAACCGGTTGCATACGGGTTGGGAGCGGATACCCTGGCGGCGTGCCCAGCCGGTCAAAGCCACACGCCAATCCAATCGCTAGGACATTGGTACGCGGTGTTCCACTGGCTGCTTCCGCAGCAGCTGCCAACCCCAGGGACGGAAGCTAGAATCCGCCGGGATGAACCAGACCCAGCTCGCCGGCTACCTGGGCCCTGCGGGAACCTTTACCGAAGAGGCGCTGGAGGCCATGGCGGCCGAGCGTGGATGGAGAACCGTTCCCCTCTCCACCATCGAAGAGGTGTTGAAGGCGACCAGGGACGGGGAGGTCGATCTTGGATTCGTGCCCATCGAGAACTCCATCGAGGGCACGGTCCTTCCCACCCTGGACGCGTTGATCTTTCGCTACGACCTATTTATCCAGGCGGAGGTGGCTCAGGCGATCCACCAGCAGCTCCTCGCCAAACCGGGGACCGAGATCTCCGCCATCCGGAGGGTCTACTCCTATCCCCACGCGCTGTCGCAGGTGACCCGATTCCTGGCCGAGACGCTGCCCGGAGCCGAGCTCGAGGCGGTCGCCTCGACGGCGGAGGGCGCCCGGCTGGTCGCCGGCATGGCCTCGGGCGATGCCGCCTGCATAGCTCCCAGGCGCGCCGCCGAAATCTACGGGCTTGGCGTGCTCCGCTCCGACATCGAGGACTTCCCGGACAACTTAACGCGCTTCCTCCTCCTCGGCCGGCGGCGGATCCCGAGGCCAACCGGGAGCGACAAGACCACCATCGCCTGCTTCCAGCTCGCCGACCGCCCCGGCTCGCTGCTCTCGATCCTGGTCCAGTTCGCCAGCCGGGGCATCAACCTGACCAAGCTCGAATCGCGCCCTACCAAGATCGAGCTCGGAAAGTACTGCTTCGTGATCGACTTCGAAGGGCACGTCATGGACCCCAACGTCCAGCAGGCCCTCAGCGACCTCAACCGGATCCTCGGCGAGGTGAAGTTCCTCGGGTCCTACCCGCAGTGGAGGGAGAGCCAGGCTTGCGGCCAGCCTCCCGCAGACCCCTACATCACCGAGCTCGTCGGCTTGGTCGACCCGGAAGCCGGTGCCTAATGGGGGTGAAAGTCTCCTCTAGCTAAGCTGTGCTCGTCCTGGAGGGATGGCAGAGCGGACGAATGCGAAGCACTTGAAATGCTTTGGGCCCAAAGCCCCGTGGGTTCGAATCCCACTCCCTCCGCCAAAGGCAGCTTCCCGCCGAAAGGCGCCACCCTGGCCGGTTACGCCGGCCAGGGTGTACAGGCCCTCCCTACCGGGAGCGCCTCAGCCGGCGGAGCAGGTCGAAAGCGGCTCCAGCGGTGAGCGCGCCCCCGAATCCCATCAACCCGAGGTCGAGCCATGGCACCTGGTTGGGGTTGGAGGTAGCCCCGGTCGGGATCACCGACGGCGCCGTCGAGGACGAACCGGAGGTGCTAGGGGTCGGCGTGCTGGT